>JBLJBS010000150.1:0-55999 GCA_047637695.1 Aquamicrobium sp.
AGATCGCGCGCAAGCCCCGTCGCAGATACATTCACTGCCATAAATCCCTCCTCCGTGTCGTCCGACCTATCCCTAAAGCATGTCGCCCGAAAGCGGGAACCGGTTTCGGGACAACGACATGCGTAAAAACAAGAGCTTAAAGCGTGCGGAGCGAATCTGAAAGATCGCGACACGCTTTAATGAAGATCATGTTTGACGATCAAGCGAATAAGCGCGCATCCCCAGGCGGGGCGGCTTGCGCAATGCTCCGCCATGTCGTCACAATCACGATCCACAAAGTCAGCGGCCGGGCTTGGAGATAATATCGATGAAGCGATGTGGCGGGTTCCTCACGCTCACGCGCAAGGCGTGTCTGGCGCTCGTTGTCGGAACGGGCGCAACGATCGCCGCAGCGCAGGAGCGGCAGGCGATCGACGAAGCGTTCGAAGCCGCCCAATGGGCCTATCTTTCCTCAGCCGGCAAGGCGCTGCGCCAGCTTGGCCTGCGCGCCGCCAGCGGCTCGCCGGAACTGGCGGCGTTGATCCGTCAGCGTCAGGACGTGGTGGAACTGACCGCCCGCAAGGAAGCGGAACTGGCGCGAGCCGGCGACGGTGCGGCGCTGGTTTCCCTGCGCGGCGAGATCGATTCACTGCGAGCCGAGATCACCGCGCTCGACGCCCGACTGGCGGCCGAATTCCCCCGCTATGCGGAACTGGCCGAGCCGCAGCCGCTGGCGATCGCAGATGTCCAGGCATTGCTGAGGGAGGATGAGGGCCTGCTATTCTTCGTTCCCGGCACGATCGCCACCCATATCTGGGCGATCAGCCGCAACGACGCGGTCTGGCATCGCGCCGCGATGCCGAGCGAGTGGCTGGGCGAGGAGATCGCCGCCCTGCGCAAGGAGCTCGACCCCGCGAGCGTGAGCCGGGGTGCGATCACGCTGGTCGAAGGCATGGACAGGCCGCGCATTCCCTCCTTCGACCGCATGGATGCCTATTTCCTCTATACCCAGCTCATCGAGCCGGCGGAGCGCGTTCTGGCCGGTAAAAACCATATCTTCGTCGTTGCCGACGGCCCGCTTGCCAGCCTGCCACTTTCGGTGCTCGTCTCGCAGCGGCCGGCCGGCGCCGACACCGATCCGCGGGCGATGCGCTCCACGGCATGGCTCGCGCGGCGGTTCGCCTTTACCACCCTGCCCTCGGTCGACAGCCTCGGCGTGGTGCGCAGCGGCGAGGCGCGGAGCGACGATACCGGGCGCAAGCCGTTCCATGGCTTCGGCGCGCCGGAGATCGGGATCGGCACCGGCGAAGCCATCGTCGCGTCCGCGCCGGCGGAGAACTTCTTTCGCGGCGCGCGGGCAGATGTCGCGACGGTGCGCGCACTGCCGGCGCTGCCGCAGACCGGGCCGGAGCTGACGCGGCTTGCCGCATTGCTCGGCGCGCCGGCAACCAGCCTTTCGCTCGGTGCAGCGGCAACCGAACGCGCGGTCAAGGACGCCGACCTTTCCAACACCGCCGTCCTCGCCTTCGCCACCCATGGCCTCCTCTCCGGCGAACTGCCCGGCCTTGCCGAACCGGCGCTGGTCCTGACCCCGCCCGACATCGCCACGCCGGAAGATGACGGCCTGCTGACGGCCTCGGAGGTCGCGGCGCTCAGGCTGTCGGCCGACTGGGTTCTGCTTTCGGCCTGCAACACCGCCGGCAGCGATGGCAAGCCGGGGGCGGAAGGTCTTTCCGGCCTCGCCCGCGCCTTCCTCTATGCCGGCGCGCGCTCGATCCTCGTCTCGCACTGGCCGGTGCGCGACGACGCGGCGGCACGGTTGACGGCCGATGCCATGACCGCGCTCGGCGACGGCATCGGCCGTTCCGAAGCGCTGCGCCGGGCGATGCTTTCGCTGATGGAAGACGAACGCGACCTGTCGCTGGCCCACCCCGCCTCGTGGGCACCCTTCGTCATCGTCGGCGAGGGCGCGTGATGCGGCTGCGCCCCATCCTCCTCGCTGCCGCCATGCTGGTCGCGCCGGCGGTTCATGCCCATCACATCAGCCCCTGGGAGGTAATCGACCGGGCGTTCACGGCGTTCGACGGCGGCAAGAACTACGACGCGGCACGCGGCGCCCTCAGCGCCGGGCTGCGCGAGGCGCCGCACAACGGCAAGCTGGACCCGTCCTTCGCGATGGTCTTCGCCGTCTATTCGGATCTCGTGCGCAACCAGAACCACCCTTCCTTCGCGCTCCAGCTCGCCGAGGAGGGGTTGGCGCTGGCTGTCAGCACAGCGGAGCCGGACGAGGAAGTGAAGAACGCGCTTCTGGTCTCGCGTGCCTACGCGCTGGCCGATCTCGGCCGCTACCGCGAGGCCATCGAGACGGCGACGATCACCGCGCTGTGGCTCGGCGAACGGTTCGGGGCGAAAGCGCGCGAGGAACTGGAGGCGGAATCCCGGGAATGGGCGCGGCAAGAAGGGCTGGGGCCGGACAGCAAATCGCCATCCGCCTTGCAGACCGCGCTCGACCTGCTCATCCAGGCTCAGGACGCACTCCTTGCCCTGGACACCGCGGGGGCGATCATGCTCGCCTCGCGAGCCGTCCTGCCCGAACATGCCGATCTCGAGGGCGCGGCGCGCACGGTCAACGCCTGGAGCCGCATGATCACGGGCACGGCCTACATCGTCGAGAACCGAAACCGCGAGGCAGCCACCGTACTGCGCAGCGCGGTCGACCTTCTTTGCGAAGAGCCGTGGGACGGCCGGTCGAAGCCGCTGTTCCGCCATGAACTCACGGGCGAAAGCGCCAGGTACATCGTCTGGAATATCTTTATCCGCCTGGCCCAGAGCGCCCTCAGCATAGGCGACAGCGAACTCGGCGCGGCGGCGCTCGACATCGCGCAGGATTACATCGGCGCTCCCGCCGACCGCTATTCGCTTCTGGTGCAGCGTGCTGCGCTGTCGATGCACGGCGGCAGCCTGGACGAGGTCGAGAAGGCGTTCGAGGCCAGCGAGGCCGAGGCGCGGGCCGCCGGCGACGAGGAGAATGCGGCGCTGGCGCGGTTCTACGCCAGCGTCGTGCGCCTGCGCATCGCCGGGGCGGATGGAGGCGATGAAGGGCAGCAGATGCTGGAGAGGGCGCGCGAGGCCGCGAAGGCCACCGGCGAAAATCCGCATCAGGTCGAGTACATCCTGACGACGGCGGTGTGGCAGGCGGTCATCAACTCGGTCCCGCATGAGATCGTGCTGCCGGTGGCGCGGGAGGCATTCGCCGCCTTCCGCACACGCCAGGGCGAGATGGCAGGCTATGACAGCGGCCAGGAAGCCGCGCGGCGCGAACGCCGACGCTTTCTCGAAAGCTATCTCGACACGCTTTATGATGCGGACGGGCAACCGCGCTGAAGACCCGTCCACCCCGGCTGATAGACCCTCTTGCGGGCGAACCTATTGCTGGACGTCGTCGAGGCCGACATTGCCGCCCTCGTTCTCCAGCGTCGCGATCCGGCGCGCCTCGGAAGCAGTGAATTTCAGGCGCACGCCGACGCCACCACCATTCTCGGGAATGAACACGATGCCGGCTTCCTCAAGCGCGGCGGAAATCGCGGCGACGTCCTTCGCGCCCGGCTTGTCCAGCTTGCGTTCGAAATGCTCGATCACCGTGGCGTCGACCTTCGACAGCTTTGCCAGCATCTCGCGCGACAGTTCGGCCAGTGCCCGGCCGGCGCGGCATTGTGCTCCCGTTATCGCCATGTCGTTCTCCTTCGCGGCTCGGTCCTCATTATGCGGCGGCGTCTTCCCGTCCGTCGCTTATCGCGCCGGGCGCGGCAGCGCCCAGCCGTATCGACGCCTTGATCGGCAGATGGTCCGAGGCGACGCGCGCCAGCGGCGTGTCGTGCAGTTCCACGCCGCAGATCAGGTCGTGCGGCTTGCCCAGCACGCGGTCGAGCGCGAGCATCGGGAAACGCGCGGGAAAGCTCGGCAGGGTCGCATGCAGCGGCCCGAATTTCGGCGCGAGGCCGTTCAACGCCGAACGGCGCCCAACCCGCCACTCGTTCAGATCGCCCATCAGCAGCGTCGGGCGCTCGTCATGGGCCTGTGCCTCGCCGAGCAGCGTCTCGACCTGCTTAGCGCGCGAATTGCGCAGCAATCCGAGATGGGCGGCGATGATGCGCAACGGGCCGGCATTGAGCGTCAGGTCGATGACGAGGGCGCCACGCGGCTCAACCCCCGGCAGCGAAAGCTGGCGCGCCGCGCTGACGATGCCTTCCCGGAACAGGATCAAATTGCCGTGCCAGCCATGCTGACCGTTCGGGCCGCTGACCGGAACAGGCACCAGCCCGCATTCGTGCTCCAGCCGGTCGAGATCGAGCAGGCTCTCGCGCTCTCCGAACCGTCCGCTCGCTTCCTGAAGCGCCACAACGTCGGCGTTCATCTCGCGAATCACGGATATGATGCGGGCTGGATCGAAACGCCGGTCGAAGCCGATGCCCTTGTGGACGTTATAGGAGGCAATGAGCGTATCGCCACCGTCGGGCATGAAGGAAAGCGCGACATCGGGCCTGATGCCACGCAGGATCGCGGGAATCCGGGAAAACGCCTTTCCCTCCGCCGCCTTGCCAGTGCGGTCCTTCCTGCGAATCATGCGTCGGTCTCTCCCGCGACGTTCCCTTTATATCAATATAGGCAGGCCGGCCGCGCATGCCATATCGGCCGCCGCAATCGGAAGCCGGTGCCAGCCGCTGTCATGCCGCCTCGGCCTCCAGCCCCAGCAGCACCTTGAGGCCCATATGATTGCGGGTGGCATCGGCCAGCGTGTAGCGATCGAGCACGGAAAGATATGCCTCAAGAGCCTCGCCGAATATTCCCTTAAGCCGGCAGATTGGCGAAATAATGCAGGATCCCCCCGATCCCTGCATGCATTCGACAAGGGAAAAATCCTCCTCGGTTCCCCGCACCAGCGCACCGAGATTGATCTCGCTCGGGTTCCTCGCCAGCCGGATGCCGCCGGAGCGCCCGCGCGTGGTTTCGATAAATCCCATGCGCCGCAGGCGCAGCGCAACTTTCAGCAGATGATTGCGCGACAGATGATAGGTATCAGCCACATCGCTCACCGTGCACGCCTGTCCTTGCCTGCTGGAAAGATAGATCAGCATGCGAAGCGCGTAGTCGGTGTGTTGCGTCATGCGCATTTTTCATCTCCGGATGAAGGGGGCGGTCCGAATATGGTGGGGCGTCGAGACTTCCGATGGGGAAGTAGGCGCTCTGCCGGCAAAAATCCACAAAACAATGACGCCGCCTCAGCTTTCGCGGCCGATATTACAACCAAAAGCAATCTTTAGTTGCATGTTCGGCTTATTATTTAGCCATCCGCTCATGCGTAAATATGCCGCATGAGCAAGCAAGGTCCTCACCATGATCGACGCAGCTTCGCAACTGACGCTTCAGCCGTCGCTGCCGTGGAATTCGCACTTCTCCTGCCGCTTTATCTGTTTCTGCTTCTGGGAATGACCGCGTACGGCATCTATTTCGGCGCAGCACATTCCGTTCAGCAGCTTTCTGCCGACGCAGCGCGCCGGGCCGTCGCGGGCCTGAGCCCCGACGAGCGCCAGCAAATGGCGCGGCAATTCATCGGCCGCAACGCCGAGGGCTACCTGTTCATCGACCCGGCTAGGCTGACCATCGATGTCGGCGACAGCACCAACGACACCGGCCAGTTCGACGTCACCATCAGCTACGACGCCAGCGACCTGCCGATCTGGGGACTGTGGGAGCGACTGCCGATGCCCAGCCGGATCATCCTGCGCCGGTCGACCATCCGGATGGGAGGGATATGATGCCCATTGTTCGTCCGATGCCGCATCTGCTGCGGCGCCTGCTGGGGGATAGAAGCGGGCATTTCGCGATGATGACCGCGATGGTGACCCCGCTGGCCCTCGGGCTGGCGGGGGTCGCCGTCGATGTCGGTTCGCTCTACCTCGAAAAGCGCCGGGCACAGAGCCTCGCCGACCTTGCCGCGATCACGGTCGCCGCCAATCTCGACAACCCGGTCGAGGCGGCGCGGCTGGTGTTCGCCGACAATGGCGTCCATGAGATCGCGCTCGGCATGATCGACAAGGACGACAAGCTGCAGTGGAAGAACAGGATCGACGTCGGCGCGACCGGGGTTTCCGCCATCCTGATGCGTGGCCGCTATTCCTCCTCCCTTGCCATCCCCGCGGCCGAGCGCTTCACGCGGCCGCCTTCAGGCAATGAGAGCGAGATCAACGCGGTCAAGGTCGTCTATCGCACGACGGGCACGCGCTATTTCGCGGCGTCGCTGATTGCACCGCCGCAGATCGTGGTCGAGGCCACCGCGGCAACCGACCGCAAGGCCGCATTTTCCGTCGGGTCTCGCCTGCTCGAATTGAAGGACGGGATCGCCAACGCCCTGCTCGGCGGCCTGACCGGCTCGAACGTCTCGCTGTCGCTCATGGATTACAACGCGCTGGTCTCGGCGGATGTCTCGCTCGTTTCGTTCCTCGACGCGCTGGCGACCGAGCTCGACCTGACGGCGGGCAGCTATGACGCTGTCCTCGACGCCGACGTGTCGGTCGGTCAGGTGACGAAGGCGCTATCAAGGGTCGCGGGCACGGGTTCGAAGGCGCAGGCCGCCAGCCAGCGGCTTGCCACCCAGACCGCGGCGACGAACGGCAGGACATTCCCGCTGTCGCGGCTGATCGGCATAGAGGAAGAAGGCGTCAGCGCGACGCTGCATCAGGTCGCCGCCAGGGTCGATGTGATGGAGCTCGTGACCATGGCGGCGATCCTCGCCGGCCAGGGGCGCCAGATCAAGCTCGACCTCGGCGCCAGCCTGCCGGGGCTGCTCTCTGCCTCGGTCGACCTCGCCATCGGCGAGCCGCCGCAAAAATCCCCCTGGTTCACCGTCGGCTCGCGCGGCGATGTAGTGCGCACGGCCCAGACGCGGCTCAGCGTCGTGGTCGAGATCGGCAATTCCCCGGCGCTGAGCGGGCTTCTCGGCGCGCGCATCCGCCTGCCGCTCTATCTCGAGCTTGCCTATGCCGAAGCGAAGCTCGACTCGATTTCCTGCCCGACCGGCCGGCGCGACGGCATCAAGGTGGCGGTCGACGCCCGGTCCGGTATCGCCAATCTCTATCTCGCCGAGGTCAACCCGTCGAAGATCGTCAACTTCGCCAATCCGGCGGCGCGATCGCCGGCGAAGCTCGTCCAGCTCGCCGCCGTCAATGTCACCGGACAGGCGCAGGCCGAAATCGGCGCCATCAGCTACAAGCGGTTGAACTTCAGCGCCGGCGACATCGACAGCGGCAAGGTCCGTCAGGTCTCGACGCGGACGATCGCCACGTCGCTGGTCGACTCCCTGTTTTCGAGCCTGTCGCTTGAGATCAGCGTCGGGCTCGGGTTGCTCAACATTCCGCTTCTGACCCTGCCGTCGAACACCACGGCGCTGCTCGGCACGACGATCCGTGCGGCAAGTCCCGCCGTCGACGCCCTTCTCGGCGAAGTCCTGAAGATGCTCGGCCTGTCGCTCGGGCAGGCGGATGTCCGTGTCCATGGCGCGACCTGCGGCCGCGCCGTTCTTGTCCAGTAGGCGAACGCGCCTTGCTAGACCGGAGCGCCGGACGAAGCGGCGAACCGTGGCAACAGAACGTTGTTCTCGAGGTGGATGTGCTCCACCAGATCATCGACGAGCCGAGCCGTGGCGATATAGAGCGCCTGCCACGGCCGGCAGGCCCCTTCAGGCGCGGCGAAATCGCCGGTGATCGTTTCCAGAAGCTCGACCAGTTGGCCGTGGCCGCCATGCTCGGCGCGCAGTTCTGCAATAGACGGGCCGAGATCGCCCGCATCGCTGGCGTGCATCGCCGGGAACAGCGACGCCGCTTCCCTCGCCATATGCTCCTCGAGGTCCGCCGCCATATGACGCAGGACATCGGCCAGCCCCGTCGGAACCTGCGGATGCGCGCGATGCACGGCCTCGTGCCTTGCGCAACAGCGCGATCAGCTCTGGCAGCTGCTGGCGATGGGCCTGGTGATAGCAGCTCTCAATATGGTCGATCAGTTCGTCGCTGCCCATCCGCGCGGGAATGTCGGCCGACTGCACGGCGAGGCTCTCGAGCGCCTGCCGCAACGCCACCGCATCTGCTCCACGCTTCTGCGCCGCGGCTTCGGGGTCGAGATCGCCATTGCAGCAGAAGTCGATCCTGAACTTTCGGAAGATCGCCGTCGCGCCCGGCACGGCTGCGGCAATATCACCGACGCTGCGCCCGCGCAGCGAAACGGTTTGTGTGGTATCGGTCACGGAAGGAACTCCGTCTCCGCCCGTGCCGCCGAAGACGCCGCGCACACCCGCTGATGGACGTATCCCGTATAAACTAGTATTTTATATACCAATTTATAGGCCGATAAGCCGGCAACGTAAACACCAGTTCAGGAGGGAGATTCAGGGGGAACGATGCGACTTGCCGCCTTCACGGATTACGGGCTGAGGGTGCTCATCGTTCTTGCCGGCCGGCCGGAACGACGGACCACGACGGCCGGGCTGGCGGAGGAACTGGCCATTCCCTACAACCATCTCGCCAAGGTGGTTCAGGATCTCGGGCGCGGCGGCTATCTCGCCACCCGGCGCGGCGCCGGCGGCGGCATGCGCCTTGCCCGCCCGCCCGAGGCTATCCGGCTTGGCGAGGCCGTCCGCTTCCTCGAGCAGCGCTACGCCATCGTCGAATGCTTCCGTTGCGATGGCGGAGAATGCGTTCTCACGCCGGGATGCCGGGTGCGGGGGCGGCTGGCGGCGGCGCACGAGGCCTTCCTTGCCGAACTCGACAAGACCAGCATCGCCGAATGCGCTCACCCCGGTCACGGCGCAGGCTCCGGCCGGGGTTCCGCCAGCATGCCGTAACCGTTGCCGTAGGAATTGCGGCCTGTCAGGTAATGACGCTGGGACGGTCGCGTCCGGTGCGGCGCGAAATCTCCGCCAGCGTCTCGGCCGCGGCGATCAGTTCGGACAGCGCGCCTTGCGTCTCGCGTTCCTGCCGTGCCGGGTCGGGCTCGTAGCATTCGAGATAGACCCTGAGCGTCGCGCCCGACGTCCCGGTGCCGGACAGGCGCAGGACGATGCGCGCGCCGCCCTGGAACAGAATGCGCAACCCTTGCCGTTCGCTGACCGAGCCGTCGACGGGGTCGTGATAGGCGAAATCGTCGGCGGCCTCCACCGTCAGGTCGCCGAGGCGGGTTCCCGGCAGCGTGGGCAGCTTTTCCCGCAGCGCGTCGATCAGTCCTTCCGCTGCCGCCGCGTCGACCGCCTCGTAATCATGCCGCGAGTAATAGTTGCGGCCATATTCTGCCCAATGCCGGCGCGCGATCCCGGCGACGCTCTCGCCGCGCACGGCGAGGATGTTCAGCCATAGAAGCACGGCCCACAGCCCGTCCTTCTCCCGCACATGGTCGGAGCCGGTGCCGGCGCTTTCCTCGCCGCAGATGGTGGCGAGCCCGGCATCGAGCAGATTGCCGAAGAACTTCCAGCCGGTCGGCGTCTCGTAAAGGCCGACGCCGAGCTTTTCCGCCACGCGGTCGGCCGCGCCGCTGGTCGGCATCGAGCGGGCGATGCCTTTAAGCCCGGCGGCGTAACCCGGCGCGAGATGGGCGTTGGCGGCGAGCATGGCGAGCGAATCCGACGGCGTGATGAAGATGCCCCGTCCAATGATCAGGTTGCGGTCGCCGTCGCCGTCCGAGGCGGCGCCGAAATCGGGCGCCTCGGCCGACATCATCAGTTCGTAGAGATCGTGCGCATGGACGAGGTTGGGATCGGGGTGGTGGCCGCCGAAATCCGGCAACGGCACGGCGTTTCGGGCAGTGCCCGCCGGCGCGCCGAGCCGCCGCTCCAGTATCTCGACGGCATAGGAGCCGGTGACGGCATGCATGGCGTCGAAGGCCATGCGAAAGCCGCCCGCGAACATGGCGCGGATCGCCTCGAAATCGAACAGGCTCTCCATCAGTCCGGCATAGTCGGCAACCGGGTCGACGATCTCGACCGTCATGTCGCCGAGCAGCAGCGAGCCGATCGTATCGAGATCGACATCGACGGCGCGCACCGTCGCGTAGCGGTCGATCACCCGGCTGCGCGCATAGATCGCCTCGGTCAGCTTTTCCGGCGCCGGGCCGCCATTGCCGATATTGTACTTGATGCCGAAATCGCCGTCGGGCCCGCCGGGATTGTGGCTGGCCGACAGGATGATGCCGCCGAAGGCGCGGTTCTTGCGGATCAGGTGCGAGGCGGCCGGGGTCGACAGAATGCCGCCCTGCCCGACGATGACGCGGCCGAAGCCGTTGGCGGCGGCCATCCTGATCGCGATCTGGATCGCCTCGCGGTTGAAAAAGCGGCCATCGCCGCCGATCACCAGCGTCTCGCCGCGAAAGCCGGCGACGGAATCGAAGATCGACTGGATGAAGTTCTCGACATAATTCTTCTGCCGGAACACCGGAACCTTCTTGCGAAGTCCGGACGTGCCGGGCTTCTGGTCGTCATAGGGTGTGGTTTCGACGATCGCGATCATTCCTGGCCATCCTCGTTCTTCGTCAGGCGAACGGACGGCCGCGCCATCCGCTCCGTGCCGCCGCGCCGCGTCATCGTCCCGCCCCGACGGCGATGAAGTGCGGGCTGGCGAACGGTTCGTCTCCTGCCACGATGCCGGCGCCGTAGGTGAACGCCGCGCCATCGACCCTGCGGGTGTTTCCGCCGGCCGCGCGCAGCACCGCATCACCGGCGGCGACGTCCCACTGCATGGTGCGGCCCATGCGCGGATAGATGTCGGCCTTGCCCGCCGCCAGCAGGCAGAATTTCAGCGACGAGCCGATCGAGCAGCGCTCCACCGGTCCAAGCCCGGCGATATAGTCCTCGGTCGCCGGCGTGCCGTGCGAGCGGCTGGCGACGACGACAGGCACGGCCGGCGCCGTTCGCACCCCGATCTCGCGCCGCGCGGCGGGCCGATGGTCCCCATCGGTCTCGACCATCTCGGCAAAGCCCGGACAGCCGAGAAAGAGCTGGCGGCAGGCCGGAGCATAAACGACGCCGACGGCGGGAAGACCGCCCCGGATCAGCGCGACGTTGACGGTGTAGTCGTCGCCACCGCGGACGAATTCGCGCGTGCCGTCGAGCGGATCGACAAGAAAGAACACGTCGGCGGCCGCGCGCGGAGCCAGTCCCGCAGCGCTTTCCTCCTCGGCCACGATCGGCACGTCGGGAAAATTCAGCCGCAGGCCCGTCAGCAGGATAGCTTCCGCCTCGCGGTCGGCCCGCGTCACCGGCGATTCATCGGCCTTGGTTTCGGTGGAGAACCCTTCCGCCGCGATCTCGACGATCCGCCGCCCCGCATCGAGCACGAACGGTTCGATAATCGACAGGATGGCGCGGTCGTCGGACGGAGCGGTCATGACAAAGCCGATAGCGCTCCGCGCCGCCAGCGGCAATAGCGATCCTCTCCTCGCGTGCTCGTCAGCATGGAATACAGGGCCGCTCTTTCGTGGCGGGAACCCGCACAACCGCCTCGTGGAGGCAATGCGGCGGCAAGTTCCATCTTTACCTTGCCGTTCGTGCGGGGTAATGAACGCGCCGTCGTGTTGGGGCGTAGCCAAGCGGTAAGGCAGCGGTTTTTGGTACCGCCATTCCCTGGTTCGAATCCAGGCGCCCCAGCCAGCGATTATGACGAGGCCGCATGGCAACCGCCATGGGAGCCATCGGCCCGCAGTCCGGGAACCGGGCCCTTCCGCCCGCCGGAGCATCCCCTTCCAAGTCGAGGCGCTCGTGCTGCGTCCCGTTCCCCCGATAGGATCAGGCGGTCAACGACCGAGCGATTGCACGTCTGTCCGCCATGCGCTGTCGGCCGAGCGGATGGGCGCGGACATCATCTCGATCGACGGCTTCGAAGGTGCCGGCCACCCCGGCGAGGACGACGTGCCCGGCCTTGTTCTGATCCCGGCTGCGGCCGATCAGGTCAAGGTGCCGATGCTGGCCTCCGGCGGGATCGGTGACGGCCGCAGCCTTGCCGCCGCGCTCGCGCTGGGCGCCGAAGGCATCAACATAGGCATGCGGTTCTGCGCGACCGTCGAAGCCCCGATCCACGACAACATCAAGCGGTTCCTGGTCTCGAACACCGAGCGCGACACGAAGCTGATCTTCCGGGGTTTCAGGAACACCGGCCGGGTGGCGCGCATCGTCGCCGACGCGGAGGCAATCATTCGCACGCGCCTCTCAAGCCTGACCTGCGCCTGAGGGCAGGAGTTCGGGCCCCCGCTCCGACATGACAGGCCCGCCGGGTTTCCCCGGCGGGCCTGTCATCGTTTGCGAGATGATGATGCGCGACGCGCCGCCATCCATTGCGCCTCGACGGCGGGAACCTCAGGGGGTCAGGCCGCCTCTTCCTCATCCTCGTCGGCGTCGTCGGTTTCGTCTTCCTCGTCTTCTTCATCCTCGTCGTCGTCGCCATCGGCGTCCGACCAGGTGATCTGGAACTCGATCTCGTGCTCGCCGTCCTCGCGCTCATGCTCGATCGAGAAGATGGCATGGCTCGGGACGAGGATCTTTTCCTCGTCTATCTCGATCACGTATTCGTCTCCGGCCTCCAGCGTATCGGCCAGCCGGCGAAGTTCAGCAATGAAGTCCTGAAGGGAGTATTCCTTTTCAACGTCACGATCAGTCATCATGTCTTTTCTCCAAATGGGGCCACACGGCCAGTCGAAGAGCATCACGGCGCTGTTAAACGGCAATGACGCACCGATGACAGAACGGCGAATGGCAAGGGATGTTTCGTCCGCCTTCAGCTCGGGTCGTCCCGATGCACGTCGTGGACGGTCATGCCGATCGATTCCGGCGGCTTCACCAGCCATTTCGGATGCTTGAGGGTCTTGCGCGTGTCCTGGTATCCTGAATCCCAGTGCTCGCGCATCGACGTGCCGGAGAACTCGTAATCCTTGGCGTCGCTCTCGTAGACCTTCTGCTGGTAGATCAGATGGACGATGTTGACCTGTGGCACGTCCTCCATCGCGGCGAGAAACGCGCGGTCGTCATCGGTCAGCGTCTCGGGCGGAATCCGCAGCAGCGCCTTGTGCAGCTTCAGGCGCAGATTGTGCAGGCGCCGGAAGGTGTCGGTGTTGTTGCGGGTGCGGCTCGAATAGAGGATGTCCTTGTGCCGGGCCAGCACGTCGCCCATGTCGCGCGGAAGGATGCCGCGGGCGCTGAACAGGTCGACCTGAAAGACGAGCGTGTCATGCACGTCTTCCAGCTCGAGCAGATATTGCAGCGGTGTATTGGAGACGATGCCGCCGTCCCAGTAATATTCGTTCTCGATGTGAACGGCGGGAAAAGCCGGCGGAAGCGCGCCCGAAGCCATGATGTGCTGCGGGCCGATCACCTCGACCTCGCTGTCAAAATAGCGGAAATTGCCGGTGCGCACGTTCACCGCGCCGACGCTGAGGCGACGCTGGCGGTCGTTCAGGATGTTCCAGTCGATCAGCCTGTCGAGCGTCTGCTCGAGTTCGGCCGTGTCGTAGAAGCTGGTCGCGCCGCTGGCGCCGGGAAGCTGCATCCACGGATTGAGCTCGCGCGGCTTGAAGAAGCCGGGAAGCCCCGTCGTCATGGTCAGCATCGAGCTGGTGTGGTTGCGCAGCCGGCGGAAATAGTCGCCCTCGGGGGTGAAGTGCCAGATCTTGCGCGCCGAAACGGTCTCCCAGAAATCGCGCAGCCGGTCGAGCTGGTTTCCGGGCGCGTTGCCGGCGATGATCGCGGCGTTGATCGCGCCGATCGACACGCCGGAAAGCCAGTTGGCCTCGATCCCGGCCTCGGAGAGCGCCTGGAACACACCGGCCTGATAGGCGCCCAGCGCGCCGCCGCCCTGCAACACGAGTGCGACGGACTGGTAGTCGGAAAGCATGGCCTTGATGTCCGGCGTCTCGCTGCGCCGCTTGCGTGGGCTGTCCGGCATCGCGCTCATTCCTGGCCCTCCTTGAGATAGTCGTGCACGACCTCGCCCAGTCCCAGCGTCAGGTCGGCGACGAAATGGGTGGCCGAGACGATTTCGAGCACCGGCAGGCGCGCGACATCGGCGATGACATGGCGAAACAGCTGGAGATCAGCGGGGCCGGTCCATGCGCCCTTCACGCTGATGCCCTCGAGGTGGTAGCGCACCAGTTCGCAGATACGGGGCGTCGCATCGACGTGAGGCACGATCTTGACGAGGAAATTCGGCTTGGCCAGATCGCGGCGGATCTCGTCGGCATCCAGCGTCGCGTGCTTGTAGCCCATGGTGGCCGTGGCGCACAGGATGGAGCCGTAGTGCAGCGTTCCGACGATCACCTCGCCCTCATGGACGAGCTTCGGAAAGGCGAGTTTCTTGGGAAAACCCCAGATTTCGCGGCCGCCGGCGATGGGGGCGTCGTCGTCGAGATACATCGAATGGACATAGACCCCGTCCTCGCCCTCGAACCGGACCGGAATCACTTGGCCGGATTCGGTATAGTCGCCGAAACCGGTCGAATCCGGCATCCGGATGAACTCGTATTTGACCACCGGCTCGACGATCTCGAGCGGCTCGGGCACCACCGCCCTCAGCGCCTCCGGATCGGTGCGATAGGTGACGATGACGTATTCGCGATCGATGAAGCGATAGGGACCGGGCGGATAGGCGGGGTTGGTCAGTGGCATCGCATAGGCGCGACGAACGTCCTCGGCTTTCATGGCTCTCACACTTCTGATGTCGGTGAACTGTATCGGCTCGGCCGGATCGATCTCCGGCCGAGGCAAGGTCGCCCGCAAGGCGACGAGGCTGGCGGCCGGCGTCAATGCGCCGTCCAGCCTCCGTCGACGGGCAGGATCGCTCCTGTGATCGAAGCGGCCGCATCGCTGCACAGGAACACCGCCAGCCCGGCGATCTGCTCGACAGTGACGAAATTCTTGGTCGGTTGGGCTTCGAGGAGCACGTCGTTGATGACCTCTTCCTTGGTCAGCCCCCTCGCCGCCATGGTGTCGGGAATCTGCTTCTCGACCAGCGGCGTCCAGACATAGCCCGGGCAGATCGCGTTGACGGTGACGCCGTGGATGGCTGCTTCGAGCGCCACCGACTTGGTCAGGCCGGCAATGCCGTGCTTGGCGGCGACATAGGCGGATTTGTAGGGCGAGGCCACCAGCGCATGGGCCGAGGCGATATTGATGATGCGCCCCCATTTGCGCGCCTTCATGCCCGGCAGCGCGCCCTTGATGGAATGGAACGCGGCGACGAGGTTGATCTGGACGATCGCCTGCCACTTCTCGTCGGGAAACTCGTCGATCGGCGCGACATGCTGGATGCCGGCATTGTTGACGAGAATGTCGCAACCGCCCAGTTCATCGTCGGCGAGCGCCACCATCGCCGCGATGTCTTCGCCGGACAGCATGTTGGCCGGAGAATAGAGGCAACGAACTCCGAACTCCGCCTCGATGCCGGCACGCTCCGCCTCGATGGCCCCGGCCTCGCCCAGACCGTTGATGACGATGTCGGCGCCCTGCGCCGCGAATGCGCGGGCAATGCCCAGACCGATGCCGCTGGTCGAGCCGGTCACGATCGCGACCTTGCCGTTCAACGGGGAACTTACGTCTCGTTCGACCATGCCGATGCTCCTGCCGGGGGACCGCGCCGGCTGTCCCGGGCGGCTGTCGGCCCTATTCTCGCGCATACCGGTATTTCACGTTGATGACAGTCGCATGCCGGCGACGGGCACGGCACGGCCGTTGCCGCACCGCCGGATTTAGCCGGGTTCCGATCCGGATTTGCCGAGTAAAAGCTGTCATCCACCCGTCAATAATCGGCGCTACCGAATCCCCGACTTCATCAAGTCCTGAAGCGCGATCGCGCTCCGGTGTTGGGGACCGTGCCGGGCTTTTCGCCCGGCGCCGACGCACTTGCGCGCCCGTACCATGAGGGGTGGGCGCGCGGTCGAGAAAGGCGTGCCATGATCGATTTGTTCTTTTCCCACCTGCAAGGACGGCATGGGGCGCTGAGCGCCTGCGCCGCACTGCTAACCGCTGCCGCAGTCAGCGTTGCGCCGGCGGCCCTTGCCGACCCGATACAGGGCGCGGGGTCGACCTTCGCCGCGCCGATCATCAATCAGTGGTCGCGCGACTACGAAGCGGTCCGCACCGATGGCGGGGATTTCACCTCGCCCGACTGGCGGGTGGATTACGAGCCGATCGGCTCGCTGGCCGGCGTCATGCGCCTGGCCCAGCCGGAAACGGATTTCGCCGCCACCGACGCGCCGCTGCCGCCCGAGGAAATCGAACGGCGCAACTGGACGCAGTTTCCGATCGTCATGGGCGGCATCGTCGTCGTGGCCAATGTCGAGGGGATCGGCGCCGGCCAGCTTCGCCTGTCGGGCGAACTCGTCGCCGACATTTATCTCGGCAAGGTCCGCAACTGGTCCGACCCGGCGATTGCAGCGCTCAACCCCGGCGTTCAGCTGCCGGATGCCGCGATCGAGGTCCTGCACCGCGAGGACGGCTCGGGCTCGACCCTGACCTTCACGACGTTCCTCTCGGCCAGCAGCGCCGAGTGGAAGGAAAAGCATGGCGCCGACACCCTGATCGAATGGCCGCTCGGACGCGGCGAAAAGGGAACGGGCGGTCTAACCTCCCGCGCCGCAGCCACGCCCAACAGCATCTCCTATCTCGAATATGGCCAGGTGGTGCGCGGCGGGCTGCCCTTCGCCTCGTTGCAGGGCGCCGACGGCTCCTTCATCCGCCCCGAGCCCTCGGTGTTTCAGGCCGGCCTCGGCGCTCTCGCATGGGATGTCGCGCGCGGCTTTCATGCCGAAGCCGGCAATGCTTCCGCCGACGGCGCATGGCCGATGACGGTGGTGACCTACGCCATCATCCCGAGGGATCGCGGACAGGGGCGCACCAAACGGGTGCTCGACCTGTTCAGTCTCGCCTTCGCCCATGGCGCCGACGAAGCCTCGGCGCTTGGCTACATCCCGGTCTCGCCGGAGCTTGCCGGCCAGATCAAGACCTACTGGGCCGCAAGTCTCGGCAAGGAAGCCGTCGCGGCTCCCGGCAACTAATTCCTTCTCGCCCCCGTCTCTGCTCAAACAGGATCGAGCACTCTCATGGAAATCGATATCTTCAAGGATATTCTCGTGCCGGTTATCGGCGGGTTGGGCATCTTCATGCTCGGCCTCGAATTCATGGCCAACGGCATCCAGGCGTTGTCCGTCAACAGCATGCGCAGCTTCCTCGCCAAGGCGGCGGGAACGCCGATAAAGGGCGTGATGGCCGGCACGCTGATCACCGGCGTCATCCAGTCGTCGACCGCGATGACGGTGATGGTCGTCGGCCTCGTCAATGCCGGCGTCGTCGCGCTCCGGCCCGCGATCAGCGTCATCATGGGCGCCAATATCGGCACCACGCTCGGCAACGGCCTGATCGCGCTGCCGCTCGGCCCGCTCGGGCTGATATGCGGCGGCATCTTCGCGCTGGTCTACGTGTTCGCCAAGAGCGAGAAGGTGCGCAACATCGCACTGGCCTGCATGGGCTTCGCGCTGATCTTCTACGGCTTGAACCTGATGACCGGCGGCCTGCGCCCGCTGCGCAACATGCCTGAAGTGATGGAGCTCCTCCAGACTCTGCGGGCCGACTCCTACTTCAACCTCATCAAGTGCGTTCTGATCGCCGCCGCCATCACGGCGATGATCCACTCCTCCTCCGCCACCATCGGCATCGTCATGGGCCTTGGCGCCGCCGGCGTGCTCGACTGGACGACGGCCGTCGCATTCTCGCTCGGCGCCGACCTCGGCACCACCATCACCTCGTGGATGGCTTCGCTCAACCTGTCGAAAAACGCCAAACGGGCAGCTTATGCCCACATATCGTTCAACATCATCGGCGTCTGCATAACGGTGCCCCTATTCTTCGTGTCCATCGGCATATTGCAGTGGGGCATGGGCGTTCTGGGCATGGGCGACCCCGGCCTCGCCGTCATGGTCGACGGCAAAGAAACCTTCCCGCTGGTTCCGGTAGCGGTCGGCCTCTACTCGACGGTGTTCAACATCTTCAACACAGCGCTTCTCTTCCCGTTCGTCGGCGTGTTCGAACGCGTTCTTTCGCGGGTCGGACACACGGACGAGGAAGATGTCGAGGACTATTCGACGCCGAAATTCCTCGACCGCCAGCTGGCCGACGACTTCGCCAACGCGGTTCCGGCCGTGCAGCAGGAAACCGCCCGTCACCTACAGGCCGGCGCGCTGTTCCTCGACATCGCCCGCGGCGACAAGAAGGCTCCGTCCGATCCCGGCGAACACTATCTGGCGACCGACATCCTGAGCCGTGACATTCGCGCCTATACGGCCGACCTGATGAAGGAAGACCTGCCCTACGAGCAGCTCGACCTCATCGCCAGCCTGATCGAGGAAGCCGATTTCACCGCGGCACTGACCGAGCAGATGCACCAGGTCGCCCGCAGGGTGAAGCGCGAGAAGTTCTCGGATCAGGCCAAGACCATCGTCGACCTGGCGCTCAACAAGCTCGACGCCTCGCTGCGGATGATCCTTCCCGACCACGGCATCCCGGACCCGCGCATGCCCGCCGGCCATGTCAACTTCCCTGAAGTCGACGAACTGCGCGCCCGCACGCTCGCGATGGGTCCCAACGCCGGCGCCGGCGAGCGCGGCACGATCCTCGCCCTGCTGGGATCGATCGAGCGCGCCGAGCTGCTGATCAGGCGCATCGATGCCGAGCGCAAATCGGTCAACCGCCAGATGGTGGTGGCCCGCGCCGCCGCCCGCAAGGACGACCGGGACCAGTCGCTCGATACCGGCGGGCTTGACCCGGTTCCCGCCGAGTAGGCAACATCAGGGATACCGCCGCGCGCGCTTGCGCGGCGGTATCCGGTTTTTGATCGCCACCCACCGCGGGAGCCTTTTCATGAGCGTCGGCCTTATCGCCCTTCTCGACGACATCGCCGCGCTCGCCAAGGCAGCGGCCGCTTCTCTGGACGACATCGCGGCGCAGGCGACGAAGGCCGGCACCAAGGCAGCCGGCGTCGTCATCGACGACGCCGCCGTCACGCCGCGCTATGCCACCGGCCTGTCGCCGGCCCGTGAATTGCCGATCATCTGGAAGATCGCGCTCGGGTCGTTGCGCAACAAGATGCTCATCCTGCTGCCCGCCGCGCTGGCGCTCAGCCTTCTTCTGCCGCAGGCGATCACGCCGCTGCTGATGCTGGGCGGCCTCTATCTCAGCTATGAGGGCGTGGAAAAGATCTATCACCTGCTTTCTCCCGATAGCGCCCATGCGCATGAGAGCGAACTGGCGGCGGGCAACGAGGACGCACAGGCACTGGAGGACGCCAAGGTCGCCGGCGCGATCCGCACCGATTTCATCCTCTCGGCCGAGATCATGGCGATCACGCTGGGATCGGTGCCGGATGCCGGCATCGGCACGCAGGCGGCCGTGCTCGCATTGGTCGGCACGTTCATCACCATCGGCGTCTATGGAGTTGTGGCGCTGATCGTCAAGGCCGACGATTTCGGGGTCATGCTGGCCGGCAACGCCTCGCGGTCGCCGCACGGCGCCTTGCTGCGGCAGATCGGACGCGGCCTCGTCCTCGGCATGCCGCATTTCCTGGTCCTTCTGGGCGGTATCGGCACGGCGGCGATGATCTGGGTCGGCGGCGGCATCATCCTGCACGGGCTCGAAAGCTTTGGCATCGACGGACCTGCCCATCTCGTCGAGCAGGCAAGCCACGCCGCCGAGCAGGCTCTTCCAGCCATTTCGTCACTGGCGGGGTGGCTCGTCGGCGCCCTTGGCGCCGGTCTGGCCGGCCTGATTGCCGGAGCGATCGCGATACCGGCGGTCGGCCTGTTGATCTTTCCGGTCTGGAAGCGCTTCGCCTCGCGTCGCGCCTGAGCGGCCGCGAGGTTTCCCTATGCGGCCTTGCCGGCGCGGCCGGACCGCTGCGCGCGCCAAAGGTCCGCCCGATCCCGTCATCAATCCGTTGCACTGTTGTCATGGATGACCGAATCTGACATCATGACGTCATGATTTCAGGATTCGACAATGCCTAAATCGAAGAAGACCAAGGACGATGGCGACAAGAAGAACACTTCCCTGCGCCTGTCCGGGAAAACGTTGAAAGCCTTGAAAATCAAGGCGATCGAGGAAGATACGAGCGTGCAGAAGATCATCGAGATGCTGGTGGAGGATTATCTGCGGAAGTCGCGCGGGCACAAGGAATGAGCCCGGCGACCGCGACCTTTTACATGCCGGCGCATCGGCTGGCCGATCTGGCCGGCAACGGCATCGACGATCTGCACCCAAGCCTTGACTGGGACGAAACCCGGTCCGGCTTTTCGATCCTCGACTGTTTCGAGCACAGCCTGCGCCTGTCCCGGCGGATGCTGCTCCTGGTCGACGACCGGCTCGAACTGCTGACTGCGGCGGGAAGCGTTTTCAGCCAGCCTGCGCAGCCGGATGTTCGCTTTGTCGCCGCGCTCGATGACGGCCCGGTCAAGGCCGCGCTCGGCGACCTGTCGCCGTTGCGCGCGCTTTCAGCGGTCACATCGGGCGAGGCGAGGACCGGAACGCTCGCCCTGTCCGACGACGAAGGCAAGATTCACGCCCGTACGGCGGTGCGTCTGATGGAACCGGCGAAAGGCAATGCGATCGCGCTCCTGTCGCCTCGCGGCCTGCGCGGCTACGATCAGTCATTGGAGTATCTGATCGCACGCATCCGAAGTTGCGACGGCACACCGCTGGCGGTCGGCAATCCCTACCGGATGATCGATCACACCCTCGTCGCTTACGTGGTCAAGCCGGCGGTCGCGCTCGGACGCGAGGAAACGGCCTTCGACGCCGCAAGCAACCTGATCGGCGCCTACCTGCCCGTCGCCCGCGCCAACGAGGCCGGCATCATCGCGGATATCGACACCGAGTTCCTGCATGACTACCGCATCGCGCTGCGCAAGATCCGTTCGGTGCTGAGCCTGTTCAAGGGCGTCTATGACGCCGCCCGGACGAATGAGCTGAAGACACGCTTTTCCGCGCTGATGGCCCCGAGCGGACCGCTGCGCGACCTCGACGTCTACCTGCTCGAGCAGGAGTCGTTCTACGGCCTGATACCCGACACGATTCACGACGGGCTGGATGCGATGTTCGCATTGATCCGTGAAAGGCGCGCCGCCGAACATGAGCGCCTCGCGGCCCATTTGCGAACCCAGCGCTACGATAAGGAAATGAAGGCGCTGGCGAAGCTGTTCAACAAAAGGCGGAAGCTGGCGCCGGGCCCGAATTCCAGCCGATCCGCACACGAACTCGCGCGCGAACTGATCTGGAAGCGGTACCGGCGGATTCGTCGCATCGCCAGCGACCTCGATGCGACCACGCCGGACGAGGAGGTCCACAGCCTGCGCATCGAATGCAAGAAGTTGCGCTATCTCATGGAATTCTTCGCACCGCTCTTTCCGAAGCAGCCCTTCGGGGAGGTGCTGAAGCCATTGAAGCGGCTTCAGGATTCGCTCGGCGTTTTCAACGATCATGCCGTGCAGCAGGCCAGTCTCCTCGCCTTTGTCGAGGGATTGGGCGGCGAACCGTACCGGCTCGAAATCGCCCAGAGCGTCGGGGCGCTGGTCACCGTTCTCCACCAGCGCCAGACGGCGATGCGCGACAGGATCGTGGAGGCGTTCGCGCGGTTCAACAGCGAACGCACTCGCCGGACCTTCCGCGCCCTGTTCCACGACGGAAAGGAAATCTGATGCAGATCATCGCCTGCTATTCCAACAAGGGCGGCGTCGGCAAGACCGCGACGGCGGTCAATCTCGCCTATGCCCTGGCTGCCTCGGGCCGCAGGACGCTTTTGTGCGACCTCGATCCGCAGGGAGCCTCGGGCTTCTACTTTCGCGTGAAGCCGTCGAGCAAGCTGACGGAGGCGCGGTTCTTCGAGGACATCGAGCGGTTCACCAAGGCGATCCGCGGCAGCGACTACGACAATCTCGATATCCTGCCGGCGAATATGAGCTTCCGCGACTTCGACGTCTTCCTGTCACGGATGAAGAACGGACGCTCGCGGCTGAAGAAGGCTCTCAAGGCGGTCAAGGGCGATTACGACGTCGTGCTGCTCGATTGCCCGCCAAACATCTCGATGCTGTCGGAGAACGTCTTCCGCGCCTCGGACGCGGTGGTGACGCCGGTGATCCCGACCACGCTGTCGCGGCGCACCTTCGAACAGCTGCTGGAATTCTTTCGCGAACACGACCTGCCGACGAAAAAGATTCATGCCTTCTTCTCGATGGTGCAGGGGACGAAGTCGCTGCACGGCGAGATGATCGGCGAGCTGGCCCGCGAACACCCGGCGCGTATCATGACGACGCGCATTCCCTTCGCCTCCGAGATCGAGCGAATGGGCGTCACCCGTGCGCCGGTGCTCGCCACCGCGCCGGGCAGCGCCGCCGGAAAGGCCTATCAGGCGTTGTTCGAGGAGTTGATGACGCGGCTCCCGGACTGATCGAACGAAAGCACCAGTTTCCCCGGCGGCTCCTGTCACGATCACGCCATCTTCCCGCCGGGCGCGGCCCGAGGGAAGCCTTGCCTCAATGGCCGAGAATCTGCTGCAGGAAGCGCTGGGTACGCTCGCTTCTCGGATTCTCGAAAAACTCGGCCGGGGGCGCGGCCTCGATCACCTCGCCCGCATCCATGAAGATCACCCTGTCGGCGACCTTGCGGGCGAAGCCCATCTCGTGCGTGACGCAGATCATGGTCATGCCGTCCTCGGCCAGCTTTATCATCACGTCGAGCACCTCCGAGATCATCTCGGGGTCGAGCGCCGAGGTCGGTTCGTCGAACAGCATCAGCTCCGGTTTCATGCACAGGGCGCGGGCGATGGCGACGCGCTGCTGCTGCCCGCCGGACATCTCGGCCGGGTATTTGTGCGCATGGTCGGGAATCTTGACCCGTTCCAGATAGGTCATCGCGATCTCCTCGGCCTCACGGCGCGAGGTCTTGCGCACCAGCATCGGCGCCAGCGTGCAGTTTTCCAGCACCGTCATGTGCGGAAACAGGTTGAAGCTCTGGAAGACCATGCCGACCTCGCGCCGGATGGTGTCGACGTTCCTGGCCGAGTCGTTCATCTCGATGCCCAGCACGCGGATCGAGCCTTCGTGGTGGCTTTCGAGGTGGTTGATGCAGCGGATCAGCGTCGACTTGCCGGAGCCCGAAGGCCCGCAGATGACGATGCGCTCGCCGCGACTGACGTTCAGGTCGACATTGTTCAGCGCCCGGAACTGGCCGTAATACTTGACCAGATTCTTGATCTCGACGACCGGCTCCCCAATTTCGCTCATGACGTCCAATTCCTTATATCTTGCCTACGCGCATGTTGCGCTCGAGATATGCGCCGTATCTCGACAACGAGAAGATGAAGACGAAATAGAGCATCGCGACGAACACGTAGACCTCGACATAGGCGAAACGCCACTCGCCCGTCCCGTAGGCCGCATTCGCCGAGGCCATCAGTTCGAAGAAGCCGACGATCACCACCAGCGAGGTTTCCTTGAACGCGATGACGATCTGGCTGATCGTCGGCGGCAGGGCATAGCGGAAGGCCTGCGGCATCAGGATGTAGCCGACATGATGCCAGTAGCTGAGGCCAAGCGCCTTCGCCGCCTCCTCCTGGCCGCGTCCCACCGCCTGCATGCCGCTGCGGATCACCTCGGCCTGATAGGCCGCGAAGAAGATCGCGCAGCCGATGACGACACGATAGAGCTTGTCGCCGCTCATGCCCTGCGGCATCAGGAAAGGAACGATGACCGCCGCCGTGAACAGGATCGAAAGCAGGGGCAGCGACCGCACGGAATCGATGATGAGGGCGGCTGCCGACGAGATCACCGGCATGGTCGAGCGCCGCAGCAGGGCGAGCATGATCGCCATCGGCATGCCGAGCAGGACGGTCGCGACGAAGATGAAGATCGTCAGTGAAAGTCCGCCCCAGTTGGCCTCGGGCACCACGCTGAGGCCGAAAACGCCGCCGCGCATCAAGCCGTAGAAGATCGAGAAACCGACCAGCCACAGCGCGGCGAGCCGCCTGGCGGTCCAGAACAGCGGCAGGCACGAGAGGATCGAGACGATGACGATGGCCACGCCGCCGAGCACCGAGCGCCATTGCTCGTCATAGGGATAAAGACCGAAGAGGATGACGCGCCAGCGCGCCTCGATGACCGCCCAGCAGGCGCCGGCCGCCCCGCGGCACCCTTCCGCGCCGTTGCTCGATGTCCACACGGCGTTCACGACGCCCCAGGAAAACAGGCTCCATACCACCCAGGCGATGAGCGCGATGCCGAGCACCGACACCGCGATGTTCAGCAGGGTCGAGAAAGTCCGCTCCCGCAGCCGGGTGGCGAAGGCCCGTCCCGTGATCCGTTCAACCGTCGCCGTCATGATCCGACCCGCGCCCCGGGCAGCGCGATCGCCCTGTTGATCCGGTTGAAGACTTGCGCCAGCGTGTAGTTGATGAGCAGGAAGCCGGCCATCAGGATCGCTATCAACTCGATCGTGTGCCCGCTCTGGGTGATCGACACCGCGACGACCATGAAGAAGTCGCTGAAGCCGACGGCTATGCCCAGCGTGGTCGCCTTGATCAGCCAGATATACTGGTTGGTGAGCGACGGCAGGATGGTGCGGAAGGCGAGCGCCATGCGAATGCGGGTGAAGGTCTGCCAGGGGCTGAGACCGAGCGCGGTGGCTGCTTCCAGCTGGCCCTTTCCGACCGAGATCAGCCCCGCGCGCACGATTTCCGAGATATAGGCGGCGCCATAGATGGTGATGGCGGTGATCATCGTGCTGACCTCGGGACCGATCTGGATGCCGCCGGAAAAATTCAGGCCCTTGCGAGCCGGAATACTCAGCAACCCTTCGTCAGGCCCGCGCCCGAGGTATAACAGCGCCAGAACCGCAACGATGGATACAGCGATAACGGCGAGCGCGATCCTGCCGCGCACGAACGGCTCGATCCGCCTGAAGCGGCGGGAATTGTAGACCCAGATCAGGACGCCGATGCCGGCGATGACCGCAGCCAGTGCCAGGAAGGCCATGCCCATGGTCACGTTGAGGCCGGGCACGAAGATGCCGCGGGCCGAGAGGAAGATCATGTCGCCGTAGGAGATGGCGTTGCGCGGGTGCGGCAGGTTGGTGAACACCGCGAACCAGAAGAACACCTGCAACAGGATCGGCACGTTGCGGAATGTCTCGACGAACATCAGGCCGATGAAGTTGAACACCCCGTTCTGGACCGTGCGCGCGATGGCGACGAGAACGCCGAGCGCGGTCGCCAGCGTCAGCGCGATGGCGCCGAGCCAGAGCGTGTTCATCAGGCCGATGACGAGAACCCTCCAGTAGGGATCCGTCGGCGTATAAGGGATGAGCGAGTAGTTGACGTTCCAGCCGGTCGAGCGGTTCAGGAACCCGAAACCGAAGGTGACGCCCTGCGCCTCGAGATTGCTTCGGGTCGAGGTGACCAGAAACCAGACGAGGAACACCACGACAGCGATAAAAGCAGCCTGGACCAGCCATGAGGCCTTCGAGCCTCGCAAGGTGAGAGCGCGCATGCGGCTTTCCAAGATATCCGAGCAGGAATGACCGGCGCCGCAACGCGGCACCGGTCAGGCGACGGTCAGTCGAGGATGAGATGGTAGAACACACCCCCATCGCGGAACAGCGCATTCATGCCGCGATCGATCTTGTAGGGCGAACCGGCACCGAGATTGCGATCCCAGACCTGGGAGGTGTTGCCGAGCTTCTTGATGACGTTGTAGCCCCAGTCATCGTTGAGGCCGAGCTGGGTTCCCATGCCGGGGGTGGCACCGAGCAGCTTGGCCACGGCCGGGCTCGGCGGGTTGGCGCGGATCTCGTCGACATTCTCGCTGGTCACGCCGTTCGCCTCGGCGATCAGCAGCGCATTGATGACCCAGTTGCCGATGTCGATCCAGTTGTCGTCGCCCTGGCGACCGATCATGCCGATCGGCTCGGCCGAGATGACCTCCGTGAGGAGAACGTGATCGTCGGGGTTCTCAGCCTTCAGGCGCACGGTGCCGAGAACGACGTCCCACTGGAAGTAGCCGTCGCAACGGCCCGACAGATAGGCTGCATCCAACTCTTCCGTCCGCTCGATGGCGACAATCTCGGCCTTGAGGCTGGTCCTTTCGAGATATTCGGCGAGGTAGCGCTCGTTGGACGTTCCGGCCGGGGTGCAGATCGAACCGCCCTCGAGGCCGGAGATCGCGTCGATGCCGCTCTCGGCATGCACCATCATGCGCATCGGCGCGAGCAGGTAGGGCTGGGTGTATTGCAGGTTCAGGTCGGTGTCGCGGCCGAAGGTCCAGCCGCTGGCCTTGATGACGATGTCGAGATCGCCCGACTGGAGCGACGGGAAGCGCTGCGCCCAGCCGACCGGGACGACCTCGAGATGGCCTTCATAGTCGCCGAAGATCGCGGTCGCGACCGCGCGGCAAAGATCGATGTCGTAACCGGTCCATACGCCGCGATCATCGATCTCCGCGAAGCCGAGATAGGAACCGTTGTGACCGCTGCAGCGCAGCGAGCCACGCTCCTTGACGGCCTTGAGCGTGTCGCCGAAGGCGGCGGCGGCCGGCGCCTGCATCGCCGTCACGGCTCCCGCGGCGACGGCGAGCGCGGTTGCGAACTTAACAATTTTCCTCATTGCGACCTTCCCCTTGATTTTGTGGAAGAGCATGCCGTTCTCAATCGGCTCACTCATTTAATATGATATAACACATATCACTCGTCGGCAATCGCTTATTCACTGGCCCCTCACCTTCCTTCCCAAAGGTCGCAGAGGAAGGGGAACAACGGATCTGGGGGCAATGAAAACGGCCGCTCGCACGAATGTGAAGCGGCCGCGCAGAAAGTTTTCCGGCAGGTCTCGGCAGGGCCGAATTTCTCTCGGTCCGGCAGTTGTCATCTCAACTCTCGTCATCGGGATGGCCGAGGTCGCAGAACCAGCCGCCGAGATAACGGGTCGCGGCTGCCTGGGGGTCCGGCACCGGCGTCGTGGCTTCGACCTTGGCGCGGAACGGCTCGCTGCTGTCGCTCGGAATGAAGCCGAGATGGGCCGCGCCCGTATTGTCGACCGTCTTGACCTTGTTGTCCGACATGCCGAACGAGATGGTATGGCCGACGCGGGGGGCGGTCAGGGCGGCCTCGACCAGCCGCACGCAATCCTCAAACGACAGGTAGGACCACAGCATGCGCCTGTCCGTCGGCTCGGGAAAGGACGAGAATATGCGCAGGCAGACGCTTTCGATGCCGAACTTGTCCCAGTAGAGCCGGCTCAGGCTTTCGACAAAGTTCTTCGAAACGCCATAGAGGCTGTCGGGACGAACCGGGGCATCGACGCCGATATGCGCCTCGACCTCGTGATAGCCGATGGCATGAACCGACGAGGCGTAGACGACGCGCCGGGCGCCGTTCTTTCTGGCGCCTTCATAGATATGGTACGAACCGCGGATGCTGGCGTCGAGAATGGTCTGCCACGGAGATTCGACCGGCGCGCCGCCGAAATGCACGATCGCGTCGCAATCGCGCGTCGCTTCGATCGCGGCGTCCATGTCCGCAAGGTCGAAGATCGCTTCCTCCTCATTGGCGGCGAGACCGCCGATGGGCCGGATATCGGCCAGCCGGATCACCGAGGCCAGCGGCGCAAGCCCGCGCCGCAACTCCGAGCCCAGCCGGCCGGCCGCTCCGGTCAATAGAATACGCTGATATTGCGGCATGTCGGTCTACTCCAGTGCGTTCACGGCTGCGCCGATGCGGTTCAAGGCTTCCGTCAGCGTTTCCTCGCCGGTGGCGGTCGAAATGCGGAAATAGGGCGAAAGGCCATAGGCAGCGCCGGGAACCGATGAAACCCGGCCCTGCTTCAGCAGATAGTCGGCGACGGCGGCATCGTCGGCCAGCACCTGCCCTTGCGGGGTTTTGCGGCCGATCAGCGCCTCGCAGCCGATATAGGCATAGAATGCGCCTTCAGGCGCGGACAGGCTCAGTCCCGCGATTTTCCGGATACCTTCGACGACGAGGTCGCGCCGCGCCTGAAATGCTTCCCGAAAAATCGCGATATGGTCCTGCGGCCCCTGAAGCGCCGCAAGCGCGGCAGCCTGCGCCACCGAACAGACGGAGGTCACGGACTGTCCCTGAACGACGTTCATAGCCTTGATAAGCGGCGACGGCCCGGCAGCGTAGCCGACACGCCAGCCGGTCATGGCGTAGGATTTGGAAACGCCGTTGACGATCAGGCTGCGGGGAGCCAGTTCCGGGCAGGCAGTGGCGAAAGAGACGAATTCCCGGCCGTCGAAGATGATGTGCTCGTAAATCTCGTCCGACAGGATGAGAACGGCCGGATGCCGCGCCAGAACCGCCCCGAGCGCTACAAGCTCATCGCTGGAGTAGACGGCGCCCGACGGGTTGCCCGGCATGTTGAGGAACAGCCATTTGGTCCGGGGGGTGAGCGCCGCCTCGAGCAGTTCCGGCGTCAGGCGAAATCCGGTTTCAGCCGGGCATTCGACCGTGACCGGCGTGCCGCCGAGCAGCTTGACCATCTCGGGATAGGAGACGAAATAGGGTGCGGGCAGGATGGCCTCGTCGCCCGGTTCCAGCGTCGCCAGCAGGGCGTTGAAGAGGATCTGCTTGGCGCCGTTGGCGACGACGATATCGTCGGGACTGTAAGAAAGACCGTTTTCCCGGCTGAACTTGTCCGCGATGGCCGCGCGCAGCGCCGGCGTGCCGGCCGGCGCGGTGTAAAGCGTCTCGCCATTGCGGGCGGCTTTATAGGCTGCTTCCACGATGTGCCCGGGTGTCGGGAAATCAGGTTCGCCGAGCCCGAGATCGATGACGTCGACACCCGTGGCGCGCAACGCCTTCGCCGCCTGCGAGGCGGCCATCGAGGCGGACGGCTTGATCGCCGAAAGCCTTGACGCGATGTAGCTCATTTCTTCGCCTCCGACACATAGCCACGGGAAAGATCGAACGCACGCGCCTCTGCGCTGCGCCTTGCCGGATCGCCATAGCCGCCGCCGCCGGGCAATTCCAGCACCAGCCGGCGGCCGGCGGGAACGTGCTGCCAGCCCTTGGGGCGCATCTCGGTGCCATCATCCAGCCGCGCCGCGCCCGGCAGGCCGTCGCCCCCGCCCTCGCGCCCTTTGGGTGGATGGCGGATGCGGTCGAACATCGCCGAGAAATCGAATTCGTGCCCGTCAAGCGGCGCGATCTCCATGATCTGCCCGAGGCCGCCGCGAAACTCACCGTCGCCGCCGGAATCGGGGCGCAGTTCCTTGCGCCAGACGACGATCGGCCCGGTATGCTCGGTCGCCTCGATCGGCATGGTCTGGACACCGGACGGAAACGCTGTCGCCGACAGCCCGTCGAGTCCGGGCCTCGCGCCCATGCCGCCGGAGTTGAACATCAGCACCTCGGCCCTGCGCCCTTCGTCCCCGGCAACCGGACGCGCCGAGATGTGGATGTTCCACAGCGCGCCGGCGCCTTCGGCCAGGATGCGGCCGGGCAGCGCCTTCGCCAGTGCGCCGAGGATAAGATCGGGAACCATGTGGCCGATGACATGGCGCAGCGCCACCGGCGCCGGGCGCGGGGCGTTGAGGATGTTGGTTGGCGAAGTCACCCTGAACGGTGCAAGCGAGGCGGCATTGTTTGGAATGTCCGGCGCGATCACGCATTTCAGCGCATAGGAGGCATAGGCGGTGCTGTAGATGATGGGCACGTTGATGCCCCGACGACTGACCGGATCGCTGCCGGAAAAGTCGATACCGACATGATCCCCGGCAATCGAAACATTGACCGCCAGCCTGATCGGCTCGTCATAGCCGTCGGTGACGACCTCGTTCGACCAGCTGCCGCGCTGCAGTTCGGTGATGCGCTGCTGCATCGCCGCGCGGGTGCGCGAGAAGATGAAATCGCCGAGTTCGCCGAGCGTCGCCAGCCCGGCCTCGCGCATCATCTCGACCAGCCTGCGATGACCGACATCGTTGCAGGCGGCGAGCGAATAGAAATCGCCGACGACCTGGTTCGGTTCGCGGACATTGGCGTGGAGCAGGCGCACGAGGTCGCGGTTGACGACGCCCTTCTCCGCGAACTTCATGATCGGGATCTGAATGCCTTCCTCATAGACCGACTTGCCGTCGGCACCGAAGCCGCGGCCGCCGACATCGACGACATGGGCGGTGCAGGCGAAGAACGCCACCAGTTCGCCGTCGAGGAACGAGGGCGACACCATGGTGATGTCGTGAAGGTGACCGGTGCCGAGCCAGGGGTCGTTGGTGACATAGGTGTCGCCTTCGTACATCTCCGCGCGCGGGATCGCGTCCATGAAATGGCGCACGGCCGCCGCCATTGTGTTGACATGTCCGGGCGTGCCGGTCACCGCCTGTGCCAGCATCAGTCCGTCGGGTGAGAAAACGCCGGCAGAAAGGTCTCCCGCCTCGCGTACCGAGGTCGAGAACGCCGTGCGCAGAAGCGTCAGCGCCTGCTCCTCGACCACCGAGACGAGCCGGTTCCACATCACCTGCATGCGGATATCGTCGAGTTCGCTCATCGCGCGCTTTCCTTCCTTTCGAGCAGGATGGACCCGTCGCCCTGCACCACAGCGTCGAACAGCGCCGTCACCAGTGTCGAGGTTTCGGCTTCGACGATGATCGCCGGGCCACGGACGCGGTCGCCGGCACCAAGCGCGGCCCGCTCGACGATGCCGGAAGACCGCATTGCGCCGCTGGCCGGATCGAACACGTCACGCCTCCATCGCGGCTCGACGTCGCGAACGGCAGCGACCATGTCTTGCCCTGGCGGAACGGCGCGTATGTCCTGCGCCTTGACCGACCATGTCACGATCTCGACCTCGAGCCCGGCCAGACCGTCGATCGGGCGGCCGAAGAAGCGGGCATAATGCTCGCGGAAAAGCCGGTTGAGGTTCTCGGCATCCGCCGCGCCGAATGGCCGGTCGGGCAGCGGCACCGGAATTTCCCAGCCCTGCCCGGCGTAGCGCATGAAGGCGGTGATGTCGCGGCGGATGGAACCGTCCGTTCCCGCCCGCACGAAGCTCTCGGCGGTGCCGGTCAGTTCCTCGACGAGGGCATTGGCCTCGCCGGCGTCGAAACGCGACAGCCGTACCAGTCGCGACGCCAGCGCCTCATAGCCGAACGGCGCCTTGAGGAAGCCGATGGCCGAACCGACGCCCGCCCCTTGCGGCACGATGCAGCGCGCAATGCCGAGTTTCTCGCACAGCCGCGCGGCATGAAGCGGCGCGGCGCCGCCAAAGGCGATCATGACATTGCCGGCGATGTCGCGCCCGTTCTCGACCGCATGGACACGCGCGGCGTTGGCCATGTTCTCGTCCACGACCTCGCAGATGCCGAAGGCGGCCGGCAGGGCATCGAGCGAAAGAGGGCCGCCAATATCGCCAGCGATCGCCTCTTCCGCGGCCTGAACATCCAGCCGGATCGCGCCGCCGGCGAAATTGTCGGCATCGAGCTTGCCGAGCACCAGATCGGCATCGGTGATGGTCGGACGCAAGCCGCCACGGCCATAGCAGGCCGGCCCCGGCTCCGACGCCGCGCTCTCCGGGCCGGTCTGGATTCGGCCCATCGCGTCGACACGGGCGATGGAGCCGCCGCCCGCGCCGATCTCGATCATCTCGATGACCGGGATCGAGATCGGCATGCCCGACCCCTTGGCGAAACGATAGGTGCGCGCAACCTCGAAGGTGCGCGCGGTTCGCGGCTCGAAATCCTCGATCAGGCAGATCTTGGCGGTGGTGCCGCCCATGTCGTAGGAGACGACGGATTCCAGACCGAAGCGGCGGGCGATGTCGGCGGCGAAGATCGCCCCGCCCGCCGGGCCGGATTCCACCAGCCTGACGGGAAACAAAGAGGCCGTCTCGACCGAGATCAGGCCGCCGCCGGAATGGATCATGAAGACGGGACAGGTCGCGCCCATCTCCTTCAGGCTGGACTGAAGCCGGATCAGGTACTCGCCGATCTGCGGCCGGACATAGGCATTGGCGCAGACGGTGTTGAAGCGCTCGAACTCGCGCATCTGCGGCGAGACCTCGGAACTGATCGAGACCGGCAGGTCCAGCCGGCTTTCGAGAATCTCGCGCGCCCGCCGCTCGTGCGCAGGATTGGCATAAGCGTGAATGAAGCCGATGGCGACGGAGCGAAAACCACCGCCGGCAATGTCGTCGGCGATCCGTCCGAGCGCGGCCTCGTCGAGCGGCTGCAACTCCTGGCCCTGCGCGCCGATGCGCCCGGCCACGGTGAAGCGGTCCTCGCGCGGGATCAGCGGCTCCGGCAGGCGCAGGTTCAGCTCGTACTGCTCGAAGCGGCTTTCCGTCCGCATCTCGATGACGTCGCGGAAACCTTCCGTGGTGATGAAGGCCGTGCGCGCGCCGCGCCGCTCGATCAGCGCGTTGGTGGCAAGCGTCGTGCCGTGGATGATCGACTGCAGCGCGGACGGCGAGATGCCTGCCTCGCGGGTGACGATGGCAATGCCATCAAGGATCGCGCGCTCGGGTGCGGCATAGTCGGTCAGCACCTTGGTCGAGAACATCGCGCCGTCGATGTCGAGGGCGATGTCGGTGAATGTCCCGCCAATATCGGCGCCGAGGCGTATTTCTTCAGGCGTGCCGCTCATTCTCGCCCTCTCAACCATTCTGGCCGTTGCCATACGCGGCCGGAATGGATGCCGTCGCAGGATGTGCCAGAGTGACCGGCGGCGCGGCGGGGCGGAATCAAGAAATTTTGCCGAATGAAAAGATTTTCTTTCGTTCGCTGCCGGGAGCCATCAGCTTTCCTGCCGCCAGTCCTGCCCGACGAGCCAGCGATGCAGCGCAGCCACGGCCTTCACCCGCAGGTGGGAGCGCGGAACCACGAGGTAGAAACCGGGAACCTCGTCAGCCCGCATGCCGGCCAGCGCATCGCGGCCCAGCGGCGCGACCAGCGCACCGGACCGCAGGTCTTCCTCGGCGTCCATCACCGAAAGCAGGCCGACGCCAATCCCCTGCAACGTTGCGCGACGCATCGAGGCGGCGTCGTCGAGGCCGACGCTGCGGTTGCCGCCATCCTTGCCGACATCGAGATGACGCAGGATGTCCGGCCATAGGCGCACCGACTTGACCGTATCGAGAAGCGTCGCCCCGGCGAGGTCGGAGGGGGAGGTGATCCGCGCGGCAATTTCCGGCGTTGCGCAGATTATCTTGGGGTCGGGAACGAGCAGCGCCGCCTGCAAGGCCGGCCAGGCCCCGGCATATCCCCACTGGATCGAGAGATCGACCTCGTCGCGTGCGAAATCCGGCGTGTCGATCATCGTCGTCAGACGAAGATCGGCATCGGGCAGGATCGCCCGGAACGACGAAAGCCGCGGCAGGAGAAAGCGCGTGGCGAAATACGGGCTGGCGTTGAGGTTGATGCGGCTACGGGGGGCCGATCTGGTGACGCGGCGGACGCCTTCCGACAATTCGTGAAAGCCGGCCTTTACGAAATGTGACAGCATGATCGCCGACTCGGTCAGTTCGACCGAGCGGCCGCGACGCACGAACAACGTCACCCCGAGCAGGTCTTCAAGCAGCTTCATCTGCTGGCCGACCGCCTGCGGCGAGACGAGAAGCTCCTCTGCCGCGCGGCTGAAATTGCGATGCCGCGCCACAGCATGGAACACCCGCAGGGCGTTGAGGGGCGGCAGACGCAGTTTGTCGCTCATCCCCTCTTCTCCGTTTCGGTCGTCGCGTCGGTGATCCGGCTTCACCGCCCGTCGTCAGGCGTAGATGTAGCCGCCGGATACGATCACGTTCTCGCCGGTCATGTAAGTGTTTTTCGGGCCGCCGACCGACATCACCCATTCGGCGATCTCCGGCGGCTCGGCCGCGCGCCCCAGAGGGCTGGCCCTGGCAAGCTCGCCGAGGAAGCCGAGCGTGCGCGCTTTTTCCGTGGCCATGCCGGCCGGAGCGACCGAATTGACCAGAATGCCCTCGGCGGCGACATGATGCGCAAACGACCGCGTCAGGCTGACGACCGCCGCCTTGGTCGCGGCGTAATGGGCGTTCTGGGGATGAGCCTTGAAGGCATCGACCGATGTGATGTTGACGATGCGGCCGCGCACATGCGCAACCGGCTCCAGCCCCTGCATGTGGCGCACCGCCGCCACCATCATGTGATAGGTGCCCTTGACGTTGGCGGCGTTGGAGGCGTCCCACTCCTCGTCGGAGATTTCCAGCAGCGGCCGGCGCGGATAGATCGCGACGCAGTTGATCATCGTGTCGACGCGGCCGAGCCTGGCCGCGACCTCGTCGAAAGCGCGATGAGCCTCGGCGCCCGTACCGATGTCGGCCACCGACAGCGCGGCCGGAATGCCGGCGGCGCGCGCGGCAGCCAGCGCCGCTTCACCGCCCTTGCCGTCGATGTCGACGATGCCGATGCCGGCGGCGCCGGCTTCGACCGCCAATCCGGCGAGCAGCGCGCCCAGACCGTTGGCGCCGCCTGCAATCAGTACGTTCAAGCCTTTCATGGACGCATCCTCATTTTGTCCCGGCCGGAGCGGACGGGCGGGTTGGAACGATGTCGAAGCGGGTGACGTCGGCCCAGGCCGGCAGGCCCAGAACCGTGACCAGCACCGCCGCGATGTCCTCGGGCTGGACGGCGGAATTGTCGGCATACATCCTGTGCCGCGCAGCCTCGTCGACGACGCCCTTGTAGAGCAGGGTTTCGGTGCGGCCCGGCACGATCTCCGTCACCCGCACGCCGTGCGGCGCCAGATCGCCGCGCAACGACGCGGCGAAGCCCGAGATCGCGGCCTTGGTCGCGGAATAGAGCGCCATGTTGGGCACGACGAGATGTCCGGCCGTGGAACCGGTGAAGACCACATGGCCGCTGCCGCGCTGCCGCATTTGCGGTACGATCATCCGGGTCATGAACAATGTCGCGGTCAGGTTCAGCTCTATCGCGGCATCGATGTCGGCGACCGCGATGTCGGCGAAATTGCAGAGCGGCGTCATCAGGCCGGCATTGTTGATCAGGATATCGACATGCAGGCCGCGAACGGCTTCCTCGACAGCGGTGCGATCCCGCACGTCGAGGCGGATCGGCCGGATCGTCGCGTCGAGCGCCTGAAGCTCGTCGAGCGCCTCACGATTGCGCCCGACCGCCAACACTTCATATTCCGCCTCGGCCAGCGCGAGCGCGATTGCCCGGCCGATGCCGCTGGTTGCGCCGGTGACGAATGCCGTTTTCTTCATCGGTTCTCTCCCGTACGCCGCGTGGCCGCATGTTGATCGGCCGGGGGCTTGATCGGATTGCCGCGCAGATACTGCGCATAGGGCGCCTGGACGAGCCAGCCGGCGTCGACCGGCAGGGTGACGCCGGTAATGCAGGCGGCAAGGTCTGAGCAAAGGAACGCCGCCGCCTCGGCGACGTCTTCCGGCTCGACGAAGCGCCTGAGCGCCGTGGTCTCGATGATCGCGTCGGGGTTGCGCTCGCCATTGGCGATCTTGAGCTTCAGGCCATCGGAAAGCGTATAGCCGGGAGCGACCGCGTTCACCCGGACGCCGCTGGGGCCGAGCTCGGCCGCGAGGATGGAGGTCAGCGCCAGAACGGCATGCTTGCCGGGCGTATAGGCGGGCAGCGACAACGGCGCGAACGAGGCGAGCGAGCCGACATTGAGGATCGCTCCACATCCGGCCTGCGCCATCAGGCGGCCGAAAACCTGACACCCGAGCAGGGTGCCGCGATAGTTGACACGCCAGAGGCGCTCGTCCTCGTCGAGTTGCTGGTCGAGAACGCGCTTGCCGCTCTGGAGAATGCCGGCGCAGTTGACGACCACATGCGGAGCGCCGAAATCCTCGACTATTCTGGCGGCCAGCGCCTCGACGGAAACCTGATCGGCAATGTCGACAGCGACGAACAGCGCCGCTGCAGCGCCCTCCTCCCTGCAGGCTGCGGCGACGGCAGCGCCCCTTTCCCTGTCGCGGCCGGCGATGGCGAGATTTGCGCCGTCGCGGGAAAAGCGCAGGGCGATCGCCCGGCCGATGCCCGAGGTGCCGCCGATGACGACGACGGTGCGCCTCTCGCTCATCGGTGGGGCTCCTTTCCGCCAATGCCGAAGAATCGACAGATCGCATCGACCTGCGCATCCATCATCGGCCTGCCTTCCTGGACGCGGCAGCCGATCTGCCGCGCCGCGCGCAGCAGCGCGGTCTCCGACGGCTCCATGATGATATCGACGACCGTCATTTCAGGCCGCAACCGGCTGATGTCGAGCGGAAGCGGGTCGGCTTCATGCATGCCGACCGGCGTGGCGTTGATGACCATGTCCATGCCGTCGGGGTCGGCCTTTGCGGTTTCGGCCCGGCAAGCCGGAAATGCGTCGGTGACAAGTTCGGCAAGCCGCTGCGCGCGGCCTGCGTCGACGTCGAACAGGCGGATATGGCGCGCGCCTGCCTCGGCCAGACCATAGGCGAGAGCCGTACCGGCACCCCCTGCCCCCAGCTGAAGAATGGCGCGGCCGGCCAGCTCATGGCCGTTTCCCGCCAGCGCATCGATAAAGCCGACGCCGTCGAAATTGTCGGCGTGCCAGCCGCCGTTTCCGTCCCGCCTTATGCAGTTGGTGGCGCGGACCCGGCGGGCGCGGTCATGGGCCGATGCGCAGCGCTCGAACACCATGGCCTTGAACGGCACCGATATGATCGCGCCGCGTATATTGGTTGCGACGGTCAGCCCGGCCCACAAGGTGTCGAAGTCCTCCGGCCGGCAGGTCAGCGGCACCATCAGGCTGTCGAAGCCCCGCGTCTCGAACAGCTCGTTGAAAATGCCGGGACTCTTCGCATGATCGACAGGGTGCGCGATCATCGCGAATATCTCGGCCTTGCCGCTGCCTCGCACTGCTCCAACCCTCCCGACCGCGTGTTGTTGCGCTTGACCGGCCAAACTGCTCCGATCGCCATCTTTATTGCAGCGTGAGGGAACGGCTTGCGTCTCGCAATGAAGTTATATGATATTACATACAATTCAATACCGGTCGAGAAGGTCCGTGGTATGGAAGAGCGTTCGAACTCACTCAAATCCTCGCTTGCCGGCGGACGACCGAGCATCGGCCTGTGGTGCTCGCTTGCCTCCACGCTGGCGACCGAAGTCGTTGCCGGCTCCGGCGCCGGCTGGCTGCTCGTCGATGCGGAGCACAGCCCAAACGACCTTCAGGGCGTGATGGCGCAATTGCAGGTGATTGCCGCCTTTCCCTGCGAAAGCGTGGTCCGGCTTCCCTCGGACGATCCCGTCGCGATCAAGCGCTTCATGGATGCCGGCGCGCGCAGTCTGATGATCCCCAATGTCCGCGACGCGGATCAGGCCAGGCGCGCCGTCGAGGCGATGACCTACGCCCCCGGCGGCTTTCGCGGCTTCTCGGTCGGCCATCGCGCCAATCAGTTCGGCCGCATCGCCGACTACCATGCCAACGCGCGCAGGAATCAGCTTCTCGCCGTGCAGATCGAATGCGAGACCGGCGTCGCCAACGCCGCCGAGATCGCGGCGGTCGACGGCGTCGACGTCCTGTTCGTCGGCCCGGGCGATTTGTCGACCAATATGGGCTTCATGGGCAATCCGGGCGCGACAGAGGTTCAGGCGGCCATTGCTACAGTCCGGCGCGCCGCCGCCGAAGCGGGAAAGGCCAGCGGCATCCTCGCGCCGGCAAAGCCGGATGCCGAGCGCTATCTCGGCGACGGCTTCACCATGGTTGCCGTCGGCTCGGATCTCGGCCTTCTCGCCCGCAATTCCGACGCCCTCATAGCCTCCTTCTCCCGTTAGACAGGGACACCGCCATGGCCATTCCTCCCTACAAGTCGCCCTCCCGCAGCGCCTATGACATCGTGATCGTCGGCGGCGCAGTCGTCGGCTCCTCCACCGCCTACTGGCTGTCGCAAGCGCGGGACGAGGGGCTGTCCATTCTCGTGGTCGAGCGCGATTCGAGCTACGAATTCTCCTCGACCGCACTTTCCACCAGCGCCATCCGCCAGCAATATTCCAACCCGATCAATGTCAGGATCAGCCAGTTCGGCGTCGAGTTCATCCGCGGCTTCCGCGAGCGGATGACGCCGTTCTACCCCGACGAGCCGTCACCCGATCTCGGCTTCAAGGAATATGGCTATCTGTTCTGCATCTCGCCGGAAGGCGTCGACGCGGCGCGGGCGCGGGTCGACATGCAGCGCAGCCTCGGCGCCCACACGATCTTCCTTTCGCCCGGCGAGATCAAACAGCGTTTTCCGTGGGTCAATGTCGACGATCTCGGCGGCGGCTCCTGGGCGACGGAGGCCGAGGGCTGGTTCGATTCGATGGGGCTTCTCAACGGGTTTCGCCGCGCGGCGCGGGCAAGCGGCGTCGACTATATCGACAATGCCGTCACCGGGCTCGACGTCGAGGGCGGCAGGGTGGCGGCGGTCAGGCTCGCCACCGGTGAACGAATTGCCTGCGGCACGCTGGTCAATGCCGCCGGACCGCGCGCCCGGCTGGTGGCGCGGATGGCCGGCCTCGACATTCCGGTCGAGCCGCGCAAGCGCTACAGCTTCGTCTTCGGCAGCGCGACGCCGATCCCCGGCAGGATGCCCAACGTCATCGACATGACCGGAACCTTCGTCAGGCCGGAAGGCGAACTGTTCCTGACCGGCAACACGCCGCTCGATGACGGCCCGGCCGACTATGACGATTTCGAGATGTGCCACGAAGAGTTCGAGGACCGCATCTGGCCGGCATTGTGGCACCGGATTCCGGCCTTCGATTCGCTGCGCGTCATGCAGCGCTGGACCGGGCATTTCGAATATAACAGCCTCGATCACAACGGCATCGTCGGCTTCCATCCCGAGATACGCAACTTCATGTTCGCCAACGGTTTTTCGGGACACGGCCTCCAGCAGTCGCCCGCGGTCGGGCGCGCCGTCAGCGAACTGATCCTGCACGGCGAGTTCCGCACCCTCGATCTGTCGCCGTTCGGCTATGCCCGCATCGCAGCGAACGAGCCGTTCCTCGAAGAAGCGGTGATCTGATAAAAAGCCCGGCCGGCGACATGGCGTCGCCGGCCGGGCTTGCGCGATCCTTGGGAGGGGATCAGGTCGGGAAGCCGTTGGCCAGCCAGCCGCCGTCGATGCGAAGATGCGTTCCGGTGGTCATCGAGGAATCGTCGCTCATCAGGAAACTGCACGCGCGCGCCACCTCGTCCGGCTCTGCCAGCCGGCCGAGCGGCGTGCGTTTGCGGACCGCCTCGAGCTTGTAGATGCCGCGATCGATCAGATCCTGCACCATCGGCGTGCGGGTGCCGGTGGGCACGACGCTGTTGACGCGGATGTTGAGCGGTCCCCACTCGACGGCAAGGGCGTTGGTCAGCGCGATGACGGCGCCCTTGGAGGCGCTGTAGGCGGTGCGCTCGAGCGCGCCCTGAAAGCCGTAGACCGACGAGATGTTGACGATGGAGCCGGAGCCGGCCTTCGCCATATGCCGGGCCACGGCCTGGCAGACGATCCAGGTTCCCATCAGGTTGATGTCGATCACCTTGCGGAACGTATCGATCGATGCCTCGAGCGCCGGCTCGACGGCGACCACCCCGGCCGAGTTCAGCAGCGCGTCGATACCGCCGAAGCGTGTCGCCATGTCGTCGACCGCCGCCTGCACGGCAGCCTCATCCGTCACGGACAATGCGCGCGCCACGACCTCTGTCTTGCCGCCGAGTTCCCGCGCGCGCTCAGTGAGAAGATCGCCAGCGATGTCGATCAGGTAAAGGCGCGCGCCCTCCTCCGCCAGCCGCTGCGCCGTTGCGAAGCCGATGCCGTTGGCCGCGCCGGTGATCAGTATGCGTCTTCCGTCATGCCTTGCCACTTCAGTCCTCCACCATATGAAGCAATCATCTTCTGTCTGCGGGGTCGCCGTCAGGCCTTGTCGGTCACCGGGCGCTGATAGAGCCTTGCGCCTCCGACCACATGGTGGGTCGGCACGACCTCGATCTGCGAGACGCAGACATGCGACGGCGTCGACAGCACGTAGCGGATCGCCTCGGCGATGTCCTCGGGCCGCAGGCATTCGAACGGATCGTAGAGCAGTTCGTTGGCGCGGGCATGATCGCCGCCGAACATTTCGGCGTGCATGCCGGTGCGGACGCGGCCGGGGCGGATTTCCGTCACCCTGACGTCGGTGCCGAACAGTTCCATGCGCAGGTTGAAGCTCATATTGTGGACCGCCGCCTTCGACGCCGAGTAGATCGGCTGGCCGGAGGACGGATAGGGGCCGGCAAGGGAACCGACATTGACGACATGGCCGCGATTGCGCTTGACCATGCCGGGGACCACGGCCGAAAGGCAGTTGTGTATGCCGACCACGTTGACGTCGATGATGTGCTGGGCCGAGCCCTGCGGCACGCTGTAGAGCGTACCCGTCACGCCGAGAACGCCGGCCGCATTGATGAGGATATCGATCTGCCGCTTCGAAAACGCCTCTTTCAGGCCGTCGGCATCGCGTACGTCCATGAACACCGTCTCGACATTGTCGAGGCCGTCGAGCAAGGCGAGCTTCTCGCGGTCGTTGGAGAGCGCGATGGTATGAACGCCGGCGCCCGCCAGCATTCGCACCAAGGCAGACCCGATGCCGCCGCTTCCACCCGTGACAAGCGCGGTCATACCCTTTGCCAGCATGGCAACATCTCCGAATATGATGACAGGAATTACAAAGTTATTTGTTATATCATATGAACGTCAAGCTGAATCTGCGGCTTGCCATCGGCCACAACGCCATGCGGTGACGCCCCGCCGGGACACCCCCTATGACCGCCAAGAAAAAACCCGCCAACGGCGGGTTTTTTGCGCTCGCGCCCCAGCCTCGCGGGCGCCAGACGGAAAAACGCTTCGCAATCTCGCTGGAATTGCCCTAGGCGGCTTCCTCGGCGACGGCGGCGTAAAAGCCCTGAGACGCAAACTCGATGTCGCGGGAGATCGCCTGCGCCAGGGCGTCGGCATCGCGCTTCTCGATGTTATGGATGATGGCGGCATGATTCATCACGCCGCTGTCGGTTTCCGCGAACTTCGGATAGATGATGTTCAGGTAGGAACCGGTCCGCAGCCAGCAGCTCTCGATCGTCTTGACGAGGAACGGCATGTTGGAGGCGTGATAGATCTTGAAGTGGAACGCCCAGTTCATCTCGATCAGCAGCCGGTAATTCGACTCGCGATCCGCCTTGACCAGCTTCTCGTTGATGCTCTTGATCTCGGCGATGTCTTTTGCCGTCAGGTTCGGCAGCGCCTCGCGCGCGGCAAGACTTTCCAGCGACATCCTGATCTTGGTCAGTTCCCCGATCGCCTCGGCGTCGAGCTTGGGGATATAGATCGAGCCGTTTCCGCCAAGTTCGAGGATGCCTTCGGCAACGAGATTGAACAGGGCCTCGCGCGCCGGCGTCAGGCTGACGCCAAGCGAAGCGGCGACGGCGCGCAATGTCAGCTTCTCTCCGGGCTTGAAAAGACCCGCCATGATCGCATGGCGCAGTTGCTCCCGCACCCGGACACCGAGCGTCTCCGTCTTGACGACGGGGGAAAAAGTAGCAAGCGCTCCGACCATCAGCCAGCCCATGACATGGATTGCGAATCAGCTCCGATACTATGGCTGATCCCGAGAAAATAAGAAAACTGCATGAAATCCCTGACTGATGCGGAAAGGCGTTGCGTAATCGAGGCGGGATTTATAACATATTACAAAACACCGCAACCTCGATGCCGGAGTGCACTCCCGTGAAAATCTGCTGGATTCATCCCACCATGCGCGACGATGCGCTGGAACCGCTGTGGGTCAAGCTCGACGCGATCATGCGCCCGGCATTGCGCAACGACACGCAACTCGAACAGCGCTTCCTGCCCAGAAGCGGAAACTTCACCCGCTCGCTCTATGCCGAGCACCTGAATTCCGTCCATATCGTCGAGGCGGCGCTGCAGGCGGAAAGGGACGGCTTCGACGCCGTCTTCATCGGCTGCTGGAACGACCCGCTGATGGAGGCGCGCGAGGTTCTCGGCATTCCCGTCGGCTCCGTCAGCGAACAGTCGATGCTCGCCGCCATGGCGATGGGCCAGCGCTTCGCGGTGGTGACCGTGTCCGACAAGACCACCGTCGCCATCGAGAACGACATCAACGCCTATGATTTCGGCGACAGGGCGATCGTTCGTCCGGTCCGCAGCATCGAGCCGTTTTCGGATGGCGCGCTGCTGCTCAGCACGGTGAACGACGCCTACCAGGACTTCATTCCGCGCTTCGAGGCGGCGGCACGCGACTGCATCCGCGACGGCGCGGACACGATCCTCGTCGGATGCGCCTATTACGGGCCGCTGCTGCGGGCAGCCGGCTACACGGAAATTCCCGGAACCGGCGTGCCGGTGATGGATTCCACCACTGTCGCGATCAAGTACACCGAGGCGATGGCCGACATTTCCCTGCGGCTTGGACTGGTGAAGAGCAATCGTCTCCAGTTCCGTGCGCCGTCCGCGGATGCCATCGCCCGCGCCCGCGCCAGCCTTTCCCCGGCCTGATCGGCGCCCAACTCCTCGTCTTCACCCGGCTTTGCCGGCCGCAGGTTCGCGCCTGCGGCCCGGCGGTTGGCGGGCAAGCGCGGCGTGAACGCAAGGCATGCATAACCGGGAAACCCACGGAACGGGATGCGCGGACCGGCGGGGGAGACGGAAGTTCGCACTTGCTACCGTCGAATGTAATGTGATACTTGTTATAACATAGTTCGCAGGATACCCACCATGAAGAATTCCCCTTCCATCGACGAACAGATCGAGATGTATCGCCGGATGATCGTGGTGCGCCGGCTCGAAGAGGGTCTGGGCGCGCTGCACAAGGAAGGAAAGACCAGAGGTCCGATCCATCGTTGCGACGGCCAGGAGGCGGTCGGCGTCGCCGCCACCGCGATGCTGCGCGACACCGACCTGGTGACCAGCACCCATCGCGGCCACGCGCATTATATCGGCAAGGGCCTCGACGTTTACCCGGTGATCGCCGAGATCTTCGGCCGCGAGACCGGCTCCTGCGGCGGCCGCGCCGGCCACATGCTGATCGCCGACGCCAGCAAGGGCATGATCGGCGGCAACGCCATCGTCGGGGCGGGAATTCCCGCCGCCACCGGCATGGCGCTTTCGAACCAGATACTCGGCAACGACAATGTCGCCATGTGCATCTTCGGCGACGGCGCCTCGCAAACCGGCATCTGCCACGAGGCGATGAACATGGCCGGGCTGTGGAAGCTGCCGATCGTGTTCGTGCTGGAGCACAACAAGTTCGGCCTGACCGTCCCCACCGCCGTCCAGTCGCCGGTCGACGACATCAGCATCCGCGCTGCCGGCTACGGTATGCCGTCGGTCATCGTCGACGGCAACGACCCGGTCGCGGTCTACCGCGCGGTCGCCGATATGGTCGAGCGGGCGCGGCGTGGCGAAGGCCCCGGCATGGTCGAGGCAAAGACCTATCGCTGGGAAGGTTTTTCGACCTCGGACATGGGCGGCTATCAGACGCCCGAGGAGATCGCTGCGTGGAAGGCGCGCGACCCGATCCGGATCGCCTTCGAGGCGCTCAAGGGCGAGGTCGGCGAAGCACGCCTCACCGAGATCGACGAAGAAGCAAGCGCAGAAGTGCGCGTTGCGTTCGAGCGGGCGCTTTCCGACCCCTTCCCCGCTTACGAATACCACTCGGCCAGCGCCGCATATTCCGAGGTGAACTGACATGTCGTTGATGCGCTATGCCGAGGCCCTGAATGCCGCCCTGCGCGAGGAGATGCAGCGCGACCCGAGCGTCTTCATCTTCGGCGAGGACATCGCCCGCTATGGTGGCGTGTTCAAGGTGACGCGCGGCCTGATGGAGGAGTTCGGCGAAAGCCGGGTCCGCGACACGCCGATCTCGGAACAGGCGCTGACCGCCATGGCGGTCACAGCGGCGATGACCGGCACCCGGCCGATCCTCGAGATCATGTATGCCGATTTCATACCGTTGACGCTCGACGCGCTCGTCAACCAGGCGTCGATATACGACTATATCTGGAAGGGGCAGGTCGCCATGCCCTTCGTCCTCCGCACCCAGGGCGGCGGCGGGGCCGGCGCAGGCGCGCAGCACTCGAAGGCGCTCGACGCCATGCTCGCCCATATTCCCGGCATCAAGGTGGTGGCGCCGGCAACGCCGGCCGACGCCAAGGGCATGCTGAAATCGGCGATCCGCGACCAGCAGCCGGTCGTCTTCCTCGAGCACAAGCTGCTCTACAACATGCGTGCGGAAGTGCCGGACGACGCCGACTTCCTCGTCCCGCTCGGCAAGGCCGCGATCCTGCGCGAGGGCGAGCATGTCTCGATCTTCGCCACGTCCCGCATGGTGCACGAAAGCCTCAAGGCAGCCGAGGCGCTGGAGAAGGACGGGATTTCGGCGGAAGTGGTGGACCTGCGCTCGCTGCGCCCGCTCGATGTCGAGACGATCAGGAACTCGGTCGCCAGGACCAACCATGCTGTCGCGGTCAACGAAGGCTGGCGTTTCTGCGGATATGCCTCGGAACTGTCCGCGACGATCATGGAACTGTGCTTCGACGACCTCGACGCTCCCGTGGCCCGCGTCACGCTTCCCGACATGGCGATCCCCTACAGCGAGCCGCTGGAAATGGCGGTGCTGCCGAATGCCGAGAAAATCCGCGACGCGGTCCTGAAGACCGTCGCGTAACGGGATGACCGCCATGCTGCACCCAATCACCATCGAGGCCGCCGGCGGCGAGTATATGGATTCGGTGGTCGTCATCGAATGGACCGTCAAGCCGGGCGAAAAGGTCGCGGCGGGCGATACGGTCGTGGTTGTCGAGACCGCGAAGGCCGCGACCGAGGTGCCGGCCCCGCATGACGGATATCTGGTCGAGACCTTCTTCGAGCCGGGTCAGGAAGCGCCGGTCGGCGCGCTTCTCGGCAATATCGGCGAGACGCCGGACGCCGCGGCGTCCGTCTCAGCGTCTGCACAAGCACCGGCGGGATCCGGAACAGCGCCGAACCTCGCGGTGACGCCCGCCAGCCCGCGCAAGAGCGGCCGCATGGTGGCAAGCCCGCTTGCCCGGCGCATCGCCGAAGCCAGCGGCATCGACCTCGGCTCCGTCACCGGCAGCGGTCCGGGCGGCCGCATCAAGCGGCGCGACGTCGAGGCGGCCGTTGCCTCGGCAGGAGCCTCGGGCGGCGTGGATGCGCCAAGACCGCGAGTCGCCGCCGCGCCTGCCGCAGGCATCGTCGCGCAATCCTCCGCGGCGGTCGTGCTGCTGCACGGCTTCGGCGCCGACCGCAGCACCTGGCGACTGGTCGCCCCCCTGCTTCGCTCCGGCCTGCGCGTCGTGATGCCGGAACTGCCCGGCCACGGCAACGCACCGGCCGGCGACATTTCCGGCATCGACGACATCGCGATTGCCATCGGCGACGAACTCGAGGCACAGGGCATCGACGAGGTCCATCTGGTCGGTCATTCGCTTGGCGGCGCGGCCGCGCTGGCGCTGACCCGGATCGGGCGGCTGCGCATACGGTCGCTGTGTCTGATCGCGCCGGGCGGTCTCGGGCCTGAAGTCAACATGGCCTTCCTCAACGGCCTGACGAAGGCAACCCATGAGGAAAGCCTGCGCCACTGGCTGGAGAAGATGGTGGCCGACCCGTCGAAGCTGCCGGAGGGCCTCGCCGGCGCGATCCTGCGCCAGCGCGAGCGCAGCGCAACGCAGGCGGCCCAGGCCAGGCTTCTGGAGGTGCTGTTCCCCGACGGGACGCAAGGCATGCGGCTTGGCGCCGCGCTCGACGCGATCCGGGTTCCGGCCAAGGTGCTTTGGGGAACGAAGGACGCCGTCATTCCGGCATCGCATGCCACATCGGTTCCGGGGGGCATCGCACTTCATCTCCTGCGCGACATCGGCCACGTTCCGCAAATGGAATGTCCAGAACTGGTAGCAAGGCTGATCGACGAGCTCATTCGCAGCAACCCTTGAGCGAGGTCGTGATGCCGAAGAGCGTTGTGCTCGCCGGATGCGGCAATATGGGCCACGCCCTGCTCCGGGGCTGGCTGAAGCTCGATCCCGCGCCGGAAATCCATGTCGTCGAACCGGTGCCGGCGCTGCGCGAGCGGGCGGCGCTTTCAGGCGCCTCGGCCGTCGCCGGCGTCGACGATCTGCCGCCTGCCCTCCTCCCCGACATCATCGTGCTCGCGGTCAAGCCGCAGACGATGCCGGTCGTTCTGCCCGCCTATTCGCGCTGGGCACGGCGCGGCAGCGTGTTGCTGTCGATCGCCGCCGGAACGACGATCGCCACGATCGAAACGCTTGCCGGCAGCGCGGTCAAGCCGGCCGTCGTGCGCTGCATGCCGAACACGCCGGCGGCTGTCGGCAGGGGTGTCCTCGCCTTTCACGCAAACGGCCAGATCTCCCAGCATCAACTGGCGATGACGAGGCGGCTTCTCGCCGCCGGCGGCGAGGTCATCGACCTGCCCGACGAAGCCATGATCGACATGATCACCGCGGTTTCCGGCTCCGGTCCGGCCTATCTGTTTCACTTCATCGAGGCATTGACGGACGCGGCGCTCAAAATAGGCCTGCCGCAGGAAGCGGCAGGCCGGATCGCCCGCCAGACGGTGATCGGCGCCGCCGCATTGGCGGCGGAGAGCGACGAGCCGGCATCGACCCTGCGCGAGAACGTCACCAGCCCCGGCGGCACCACGGCGGCGGCGCTTGGCGTGCTGATGGCCGACAACACCTTGCGCGGGCTGGTGGCCGAAGCGGTCGACACCGCCTGGCGGCGTGCGGTCGAACTCGGAAAGGCGGTATGACGCCCGGACAGGCGCTGGGGTGCATTGGTTTTGATGATTCTTCATTCTGGCTCTTGCCATTTGTTATAACAAACATCAGGATACAGTATTGTGGTGGAGGAAGATGTGAGCGGTTCACGGCCTGACAGCGTGTTGATTACCGGCGGCGCCAGCGGCATCGGCCTTGCGTGCGCCAGGGCGTTCGCGTCGGAAGGCTACTGCGTGGGACTGTTCGATCTCGACCGCGAAAAGGCTGAAGCGGCGGCTGTCGACCTCGGGATCGGCGACAATGCACTGGCGATCGCCGGCTCCGTGACCGACGAAGGCGACCTGACCGCGGCGGTCGATGCGATGGAGAAGCGGTTCGGCGGTGTCGGCTGCGTGATAACTTCGGCCGGCATCGTCAAGGTCGAGCCTGCCTTCGAGGTGGCACCGGAAACCTTTCGCAAGACCCTTGAAGTCAATGTGCTCGGCAGCTGGCTCGCAGCCCAGGCGGCAGGGCGGGCCATGGCCCGGTCGGGCGGCGGCTCGATCATCATGCTCGGTTCCGTCTATGGCGCCGGCGGCGCGCCTCACCGCGCCGCCTACTGCGCATCCAAGGGCGCGGTTCACATGCTGGTCGAGAGCCTTGCCGTCGAATGGGGCGAACTCGGCATCCGGGTCAACGCGGTGGCGCCGACCGGCGTCCGCACGCCGATGATCGACAAGTTGGTCGCCGAAGGCATCTACGACATGAAGGGCGTCAAGGGCCGGACGCCGCTCGGCCGGCTTGCCGAGCCTGAAGAAGTGGCCGACGCGTGCCTGTTTCTCGCCAGCCGTCGCGCCACGATGGTGACGGGTCACGTGTTGCGGGTCGACGGCGGCTGGCTCGCCAATGGCTATGTTCTCTCCTGACGGGGCCGCTTGCATGGACAAGACACTGATATTCAAGGTCGACGGCGTCGAGCACGAGATCGAGCTCGACGGCAGCCACGCGCCAAAGACGCTGGCCAAGGTGCTGGCGAACACGCCGGCCACCATCGACATCCATTGCGCCAAGATCGCCGGGAGCCACATCATGTGGCCGGTGCCGTTCGTCGAACGGGCCGAAAGCGCTGCCGACGTTCTCGACATGCAGCCCGGGTCGTTCTTCTTCTGGCCGGAGCGGCAATATCTCGAAATCACCTATGACGCATTGCAGGCCGAAACGGCGGCGGTAAGCTATCTCGGTCGTCTCAGGCATGGCGCGGAATGGCTGCGCGCCTATGCCGACCGCCAGCGCCGCGAACAGGGCCGCACGATCTTCACCGCCGAGCTTTATCTGCGCGACGCCAAAGCGCCGGTCGATACGACGCCGGCGGGCGGCAGCGACCTGCTTCGACGCATCCGCGATGCGCGTCTGGCGGCATGGGAAAAGCAGCCCGCCGACGCCGACGCCCTCCTCGCCCGGCGCGGCCTCAACATCCCCTATGGTCCGCTCTCGATGGCGGAAGGCGAACTGCGCAAGCTCCACGAATTGCTGTGGCGTCTGTGGAACCAGCAGGGCGTGCGCAACGACGCGGAGAAGGTGGCGATCGCCGCCTTCGCGCTCGAGGCCGCGATTACCCGCGTCGGCGGTTTCTGCCACATGCTCGACACCGCCGCCGTCTTCCAGGCGGGCATCGAATGCCTCAGGGCGGCGACAGACGAGGTCGACGAGGTTCTGGTCGAGCTCATCCTGTTTACCGGCCGCATGGCCGCATGGCTCGACCTGCACATCTGCTGGTGGCCGATCAACGAATTGACGCTGGACGCGCTCAAGACCCGAAACGGATCCTGAAAGGAACGACCATGGACAAGAAGCGGCTCAATCTCTCCTCCGGCTCCAAATTCGAGGAAGCCTTCGGCTATTCGCGCGCCGTCAAGGCCGGAGACCTGCTCTTCATCTCCGGCACCATCGGCATGAACTACGCCACCAGCCAGATTTCCAGCGATCCGGTCGAGCAGCTGCACCAGATCATCCGCAACATGGAGCCTTCCCTGGCCAAGGCCGGCGCGTCGCTCAAGGATATCGCGCAGATCACGGTCTACGTCACCGCTCCCGAAGTGTTCCAGACGATCGGGCCCGAGCTCGGCAAGATCTTCGCCGACATCCGCCCAACCAACGCCGCGCTCGTCGTCGCCTTCCCGGTCCCCGACGTCCTGGTCGAGATTTCCGCCACCGCCGTCATCGGCTGCGGCTCGTAGCGAGGAGAGGCAGCATGACGCAGACAACGGTTCGCCACGGCGGCGTCGAATTCGTCGTCGTCCCTCTGGACGGGTGCCTCGATCTCGCCCTCTCGCTCAAGGATGCCGGCAAGAAGTGGCATTCGCACGTGCTGTCGCCCGGCTGCCAGCACAACCCCTTTGCGCGGGAATATGCCATCGTCATCGAGGACGATTCCGAAGGGATCGCCTATCTGGCGCGTTCAGACGACTTTCCCGAAGTCGACAAGCAGCTGGTCAGGATGCTGCACGGCGACGACATCCTCGACCCGTCGAAGGCAACCGGAACCGGTGCCGGCGTCGCTGAATCGGCGATGCTCAAGCGGCTGGTGGAGGTCAACGGGCAGAGCACCCATTGGCATCATCACATGAATTTCCCCGACTGCGCCTTCAATCCGCACAAGGGCAAGTGGGCCATCACCATCGAAAGCCATGCCGGCACCTTCTCCGAAGCCTATGAAGACGAGCCGGTCGATGTTCTGCGCGAGGTCGAGGTGATCTACTTCGCCAATCTGGAAAACAGGAAGAAGGCGTAGGCGCCCTCTTCCCCCTTTGTCAGCGACCCTTCCTCTGTTCCAAGAGACCCCGAAAATGACCGCGCTCGACCGCATCGAACCTATGCTCACCGATGTCATCTGGACGAAAACGTCCAGCGAAGCGCGAACCTCGCACCCGCCGCTCGACGCCGACAGGGATGTCGACCTGATCGTCGTCGGCGCGGGCTTCGCGGGGCTTTCCGTCGCCCTCCACGCCGCGCGCGCCGGTCTTTCCGTCTGCGTTCTCGAAGCCGGCTCGGTCGGCAACGGCGCTTCGGGGCGCAATGGCGGCTATGCCGTCCCGCATTTTCCGGGCGCGCTGCGGCCAAGCCAGGTCGAGGCCCGGCTGGGCAGGAAGAAAGGCCAGGCGCTGGTTTCACTGGTCTCGGCCGGACCGGACCTGATGTTCGAGCAGATCAGGCAATACCAGATCCGCTGCGACCCCGAGCAGAACGGCTGGGCGCAACCCGCGCATTCGGAAAAAGCGCTGGCCAGCACACGCGCGATCTACGAGGAATGGAAGGCGCTGGGCGCGCCGGTGGAATGGCTCGACCGCGACGGTGTTACCAGCGCGCTCGGCGCGGCGGGCTATCTCGGCGGCTGGTGGCGCAAATCCGGCGGCGTCGTCAATCCGTTCGCGCTGTCGATGGGCCTTGCCCGCGCCGCGGTGGCCGAAGGCGCGGTCATTCACGAACATAGCCCGGCATCGAAGGTGTTCCGTGAGAACGGCCGCGCGGTCGCACTTTCCGGCAATCATCGCGTCACCGGCCGCAAGGCGATCATCGCCACCAACGGCTACACCGACGACCTGACACCCGGCCTGCAGCGCAGCGGCATTTCGGTCAGGCTTTTCCACTGCGTCACCGAGCCGATATCGCAGGATCTGCAGAAGACGATCGCGCCGACCCGCATCTGCTTCACCGACCTGCGCAAATCCGGCGGCTTCAGCCGCTACGACCGTGACGGCCGCATCATCTCGGGCGGCGCGGTGTTCTCGCTCGCCAACTCGAAGAAATATGGCCTCGACCACGCCAGGCGCCGGATGGTTGAGCTGTTTCCGCAACTGAAGGGTCGCGAGCCGCGGTTCGAAGCCTATTGGGAAGGCTATTGCTCGATCACCGACAGCGCGCTGCCCAACCTTCAGGTTCTGGACGAGAACATCTATTCCCTGCTCGGCTTCTCGACCCGGGGCGTTGCGCTGACCCAGAATATCGGCCGCGTCGTCGGCGAGTTTCTGGCCGAAAAGTCGACCCTCGACGATGTGCCGCTCGAGGTGACCTCCGGCGTGCGGTCGATCTCCATGCACGGCGTCAAGACACTGGTCGGCCGCAACATCTTCCCGGTCTACCGGGCGATGGACCGCTACGGCCTGACCTGAGTTCAGGCCGACAGCCCCGCAAGTCGCGAGATGCCGTCGAAGCGGTCGGTTTCGACGACAGCGCGGATTTCCTGCTCGAGCGCGGCCGCATCGGCGCCGGGAAAGCCGAAGGCAATGCAATCGCGGAACTTCCGTGATATTTCAGCGGGCGAGAACGGCGCGCCCCAATGGCCCTTGGGGCTGTCGACGCGCTCGGTCAGCACCTCACCGGAATTCAGCTCCACCGCGACGACGGCGAAGCCCTCGTGCCATTCGGACGGCCCTGCCGGCGGCACGGCCTGTTCGGCAATTTCGATGCGGCGCATCAGCGCCTGCAGCGGCCCGGCATCCAATATGCCGTTGCCGAAATCGGCGGGCCCGAGCGTACGGCCGAGAAGCAGCGCGGCAAGCACATATTGGGCGCTGAACTTGCACTCCAGCGCCGCCGTCGGCCGGCTATGGATCAGCGGCGCCTTGCCCTGCGGCTCTATCGCCACGCGGATGCGCGCGATGTCGCCGGGCTGCACGGATGTGCGTGCCATCAGATTGACCATCGCGTCGCACATGCGGTGGAGATTGTAGCAGACGGCATAATTCTTGAGGCTGACGCCGTGGCGCGACGGCGTCCACGCCTGACGCAGGCTGCGTCCCACCTCGGCCAGACGGTCCCTGTCGTCGAACAGCGCATAATAGCCGAGCGGCCCTTCCAGCATCGAGGGATTGGCCTTGAAGCCACTACTTGCCAGCGTCGCGGCAAGCACGGCGTTGCGCGCGGCCAGCCCGGCGTGGAACGGCTTGGTCATGGTGCCGAAATTCTGGCGGCTGCCGCCGGCCATGCTGCCAGCCAGCCCGAGCGCGTGCCGCGTCTTATCGACGCTCATTCCAAGCAGCCGCGCAGCGGCACAGGTGGCCGCCAAGACACCGACCGTCGAGGTCGAGTGCCAGCCGCGGGCATAGTGATCGTCGATCTCCATGCCGTCAGCGACCGCGACGGCGGCGCGGACGCCGACGACATAAGCCTCGACCAGTTCCCGTCCGGACGGTCTTGTCTGTTCGCCCAGCGCCAGCAGAACGGGCCAGAGCGTCGCGGCGAGATGACCCCGGATCGATTCGTTGGTGTCGTCATAGTCGAGGGCATGCGCGGTCGCGCCATTGACCATCACCGCCGTTTCGGCGTCGGCGGCGCTGCCGCTCGTCCAGATGGTCGCGCAACCCGGACCGGAAGCGCCGGGGTGCGTCCGGGCCAGAGCCGTGACCAGATCGCTGTTGCGCGCCGCCAGCGCCACGCCGACGGTGTCGAGAAGCGTGTTGCGGGCCTGATCGATGGCCTCGGCGCAAAGATGATGGCCGACATCCCCGACGGCATAGCCGGCAAGGATGGCGGTTACCGCATTGTCGGTCGTTCCGGCTTCGCCGGTCATTTCAGCACCACAGGCCACTGGCTTTCTCCGCATATGTTCCATCCCGCGGGCAGGAGGAGAACCCCTTCCGCTCCGGCCCGCCGGCATTCCGGAGTGCCGGGAGGCGGCCCGCTCCCGGCACTCGACGGACAGCTTTAGCGCGCCCGGCGGGCCTCATTGCGGGCGACATCGACCGCAACGCCGAGATAGGACGCGGGGTCCATGAGCGCTTTCAACTGTTCCCTGTCGAGATGTGCGCTGACCGCTTCATTGGCGCTCAACACGTCGAGGATGGGAAGACGCTTCTCGTGCGCGGTCATGAAGCACTCGTGCAGCACGTCATGGGCATTGTGACGGCCGAGGAAGGACGCGAGCGCCCGCATCATCGGCTCGCCCGCCATCTCATCGACGATGTTGGCGCGCATCCGCTCGCGGTCCACTTCCAGCCCCTCGACGAGATAGGTCAGGTTGCCGATCTGGCCGTCGAGCAGCAGGAAGACTTCCGGCACGATGCGGCTATCGATCTGCCAGCGGGAATCGTCGCGCTCGTGCTCGGTCGCCATCAGCTCCATGGCGAGCCCGGCCTGCGAGCGCAGCATCAGCCCGGCCGACAGCACACCTTCGGCGATGCTGGGGTTGCGCTTCTGCGGCATGGTGCTGGAGCCGACCTGCTCCGGCCCGTGCGGCTCGTGCACCTCGGACAGTTCGGTCTTCTGCAGCACGGCAAGCTCGTGACCGATGCGGCCGAGCGAGGAGCCGGTCAGGATCATGGTCGACAGCATCTCGCCGAGGCGGTCGCGCGCTGCCTGCCACGAGACCGGGTCCCAGCCCAGACCGAGATCGGCGGCGACCTTCTGCGCCACGTCGAGCCCCTTCGGCCCCATATAGGCCGAGGTGCCGACCGCGCCGACGATCGAGACCACGAAGACGCGATCGGACATCGCCTTCAGGCGATCGATGCCGCGGCGGACCTCCGAGAGCCAGTTGGCGACCTTGAAGCCGAAGGTGATCGGCAGCGCCTGCTGGCCATGGGTTCGGCCGGCCATCACGGTCTCGGCCTCGCGTTCGCACAGCGCGGCCAGCGTCGATTCGAGCTTCTCAAGCCCCTCGACGATCATCGCCATCGCTTCCTTCGAGCGCAGCATGGCGCCGGTGTCGATGATGTCCTGCGTCGTCGCGCCCCAGTGCAGGTACTGGCCGGCATCGCCGGGGCACGCATCGCGGAACTGGTTGATGAACGGCATCAGCTGATGCAGCGTCGCGGTGACGCCGTGGCGCATCGCCACCATGTCGAATTCGAGCGTGCGGCCGGTTTCCCCGATGGCGCGGGCTGCCTCCGCCGGGATCAGCCCCAGTTGGGCCTGCGCGCGCGCCAGCGCTACTTCGGCACGGACCCAGCCATTGACCATGTCCTTGTCGCTGAACTTCTGGCGCATCGGCGCCCTCGACCACAAATCCTCGAACAGAGGACTGCTCAGCGTGTAGCCTTCTTCTTCCTTCACGATAGTCTCCATGATGTTCTTTCGAAGAAACGTCCCGACAATCCGATCAGATGTCGGATCTGAGCTCGTATCGTCTGGCGACGAGACTGAGCACGAAGCAGATGCAGAAATAGACGACTGCGGCGAAGGCCAGCAGTTCGAACGGATGCACGAGCACACGCGCATTGGTGATGCTCACCCTGGTGTAGAACTCCTGCACGCCGATCACGGAAACCAGCGAGGTTTCCTTGATGAGCATGATGAATTCCGACGACAGCGACGGCATCATCCGGCGCACCGCCTGCGGCAGCACGACATGACGCATCGTCTGGAGATAGCTCAGCCCGCTCGCCCGGGCCGCCTCGACATGGCCGGGATGGACGCCGAGAATGCCGCTGCGGATGATCTCGGCGACATAGACGCTGGTGAACACCGCAAGCGCGATGCTGCCCGACATGAACGCGGTGACGTTGTAGCCCAGTTCCGTCATCAGGAAGTAGGTGAAGAAGATGAACAGCAGCAGCGGCACGCTTCTGACCAGCTCGATGAACGCCTTGGTCGCCAGCCGAACCGGCAGATAGGGCGACAGACGCAGCGTGGCGAGGATGCAGCCGAGCAGGAAGCTGCCGACGATCCCGATCAGCGCCAGCGCAAAGGTGTAGCGCAGGCCGGAGATCATATATTCCCAGTTGTTCAGGATCGCGCTCATGCCGCCAGCTCCCTCAGCCAGGTCTTGAAAGAGCGCGGGCCGTGCGCGGGCCGTGCATATCCCCACCGGCGGTCGAGATAGCTTCCCAGAGCGTTGAAGCCGGTGCTGATCAGGGTGCACAGCACGACGAAGACCGCCACCGCCGTGCCCATGACGAGGAAGACCTCGAAGGTGCGCGACGTCAGCGTGTAGGCCTGAAAGACCAGATCCGGCACGCCGATGACCAGCACGATGCTGGTGTTCTTGGTGACGCCGACATAGTGGTTGATCAATGTCGGCAGTGCCATCCGGTAGGCCTGCGGCATGACGATGCGAACCATCGTCGTCATGTAGCCGAGGCCGCTGGCCATCGCCGCCTCATACTGGCCGCGCGGCACGGATTGCAGGCCGGAACGGACTGCTTCGGCGATATAGGCGCTGCGATAGACGATCAGCGCGCAGGCGCCGGCGATGAACTCGATGCTGTAGATGCCGGTCAGCGGCGATACCAGCCATTGCACCGACGACAGGCCGAACACGCCGAAATACCAGAATGCCAGCTGCACCAGCACCGGGACATTGCGGATGAACTCGACCAGAGCCGTCAGCGCCACGCGCAGGGGGCGCAGGGCGGGTGATTTCGACACCCGCCCGAACGCGATCAGGCTGCCGATCAACGATGAAAAGACGATGGCGTAAAACGCCAGTTGCACGGTGATCCAAAGACCTGACGCAAACAGCGCCCGGCCTTCGGGGCCAAAGACAACGTTCCAGTTGACGGAGCCCATATTCTTTTTCCGATACGATTACTTCGGCCAGACTTCGACCTGATAGGTCCTGGCGTAGAGATTGCCCCACCACTTCTTGAAGATGGTCTCGTAGGTGCCGTCCTCGACCATCTCCATCAGCGTGAAGTTCAGCTTGTCGCGGATCAGGGCGTCGCCCTGGCGGACGCCGAACGCGAAGGGCGAGTTGCCGATCCCGTCCTCGCCGACGACCTTCAGCGAGACGCCGGCCTCCTTGGCCGCCGCCACGGCCGAGCCGAGCGAGCCGGCGGTGTCGAAGGCGGCGTCGGCGCGGCCCTGCTGGACGGCGAGGTAGACGTCGGCCCAGTCCTTCATCTCGAGAACGCGCGCCTGCGGGTTCATCTGCTTCATCATCTGCGACTGGATCGAGCCCTGCGCCAGCGCCACCGTCTTGCCGTTGAGATCGGCAATGGCGTTGATGGTCGAATCCATCGGCACCATCAGCTTCATCGACTCGGCGATGTAGGTGACGGAATAGTCGATCTTCTCGTCGCGCTCGCGGGTGTGGACGATCGAGGCGGCGATGAAGTCGACCTTCGAGGTCGTCAGGTTGGCGATGCGGTTGGCGCTGGTCACCGGCTGAAGCTCGAGCCCGACGCCCCAGCGCTTGGCGATCTCGGTGACGAGGTCGATGTCGAAGCCGACCGGCGTGTCCTG
>JBLJBS010000151.1:0-4823 GCA_047637695.1 Aquamicrobium sp.
GCTTTGTCTCATCTCATCTCACGACGTTGGAAAGGCCGAAGCTTCGTTCGAGGATCGCCATCACCAGAAGGGTGAGCAGCATCAGAAGGGCGGAGACCGCCGCGACCGAGGGATCGAAATACTGCTCGACATAAGTCAACACCTCGACCTGAAGCGTGCTCACGCCTGGCCCTGTCAGGAACAGGGAGACGGACACGTCGTTCAGCGACGTGATGAATGCAAGGATGAAGGCCGCCAGTATGCCGGCCTTGATATTGGGCAGCACCACGGTGAACAACGCCATCGACGGCCGGGCCCCCAGGCTGATCGCCGCCTCCTCGGCGCTGAAGTCGAACGCGGCGAGGCTGGCACCGAGCACCCTGACCGCATAGGGCAGCACGAGGATGGTGTGGCCGGCGATCAGCGCCACCATGATCGGAAGGTCGAGTGCCACGATCGTGGTTTTCAGCAGCGAGAAGCCAAACACGATTTCCGGGATGAGCAGCGGCAGGAAGAACACTGATCCATACCATGTCGGCAGGCGCCCCCGGTGCTTGACGATGGAATATGCGGCGGGGATGCCGACGAGAAGCGCCAGGCCGGTCGCGGCGAATGCGACCGTCAGGCTCACCATGAAGGCGCGCATGAAATTGTCGAGCGAAAGCACGCGCTCGAACCAGCGCAGCGAAAGCCCCTGTGGCGGAAACGCCAGATACGTCGCGTCGTTGAACGCCGCGCCGAGGACAATGAACAGCGGCCCGGCCAGAAACAGGAAGACGAGCATGGCTGCCAGTGACAGAAGCGGATGCGTGCGGCGCTTCATCTCATCCCCCGATATTGGGGTTGAAGCGGCGCGCCAGCTTGCTCATCACGAAAATCGCAATGAGCGTCATGACGACCATGACGGTTGCTATGACGCTGGCCGCGTCCCAGTCGAAGGAGACCATCGCCTTCTCGTAGAGCTGGGTGGGAAGGATCATTTGCCTGTCGCCGCCGAGCAGCCTTGCGGTGGCGAATGCGGCGAGGCTGCCGGTGAATATCAGGACGCCGCCGACGATCAGGCCGGGGATCGCCAGCGGCAGGGTGACCTGCGCGAAGATTCGCGCCGGCCCCGCGCCAAGCGATGCACTGGCGTCGACGACATCCTGCTCGATGCCGTCGAGGACGCCGATGAGCGACAGGATCGCCAGTGGCGTGAACAGATAGACAAGGCCGACCACCAGCGCGAACTTGGTGAACAGGAACTGGGTCGGCTCGTCGATTATGCCCAGCGCGACCAGCGACTGGTTGAGCATGCCGTTGCGCCCGAGGATGACGATCCAGGCGAACGCGCGCACGACTGCGCCGGTGAGAAGCGGGAACACCGAAAGCACGAGCAGGACGTTACGCATCAGGGGCGAACGGCGCGTGATGTAGAATGCCGCGATGAAACCCAGCGTCAGCGATATCACCGTGGTGATGACGGCGATCTCGATGGTGCGGAAAAGCACCGTCCGGTTATAGGGCTCCTGGAAGAAGGCGACGTAGCGCCTCCAGCCGGCCTCGAGCGGCAGCGCCGTCTCCAGCAGGGTCTGCGACACGGGCAGAACGAGCAGAAAGGCGATCAGCGACGCCGCAGGCACCGTCAGCAGCCAGGGTATCCATCGTCTTGTCATCATACACCTGCACGTTCGGCATCCGGCGGCCTGAAGGGGAAGCCGGAGAGCGGGGCGGGTATCCTACGGCCGGACGTTCCCGCCCGGCAGCATGAATTCCCGGCTTGATCCGGGATCGCCCCTGCGGCGACCCTATGATCGCTCTAGTTGCCGAAGATCGCGTTCCAGCGCCTTTCCCAATCCGCCTTGGCGGCGTTGAGGGCCTGATAGTCGGGTTTGCGCAGGGCCGAAATCTGTTCGGCGCCATAGGCGGCATAGGTCGCCTCCTCGGCCTTCAGTTCGGTGCGGGCGTTGACGGCCGCGTCGCCGGTGCTGAGCGCAAGTTCACGCTGGACGCCGGGGTCGAGCCGCCAGTTGATGAAGGCATGGGCCAGCTCCTGGTTCTTCGACTTCGCCGCGATATTGGCGGTGCTGAAGATGCCGAAATTGCCCTCGTCGAGCGCGACCCACCGGGCCGACGGAACGGCGGCCTGAATGGCGGGAATGGCGAAGTCCTGCAATGCGCCGACCACGACCTCGCCGGTGGAGAACAGGTTCACCAGCTCCGAGCCCGAATTGTAGGTCTTGAGGATGTTGGGCTTCAGCTCGGCAAGGCTTTTGAAGGCGGCGTCCGGGTCGGCAAAAGCGTCGACCCCCGCCCGGTCACCGGCCACGATGACGGTGAGCGGACCCGAGCTGGTGTTGAAGCCGGGAATGGCGACGCGCCCGGCGAATTCGGGCCGCCACAGATCCTTCCATGAGGTGATCGGTTCGGAGACGGCGTTGGAATCGTAGATGATCCCGTAGCGGCCGACCGTGAAGGCAGGCCCGTACTCGCTGCCCTGCGGCGCTTGCGCGATGGGGTAGAGATCCGGCAGGTTGGAAAGCTTCGACGCATCGACATTGGCGAATGCGCCGGCGTCTATGCCGATCTGCGAGAACGCATCGGTCAGGAAAATGACGTCGACGCCGCCGCGGATCTGCAGCTTGTTCAGGCGGTCGGGATTGTTGCCGGTTTCCCGGATGACCTTGACGCCATGCTTCTCCTCGAACGGCTTGTAGAGGTTCTTCTCAAGCGCGTCATTGTTGAAGCCCCATTCCGAGACGACGAGCGTCTTGGAATCCTGGGTCCATGCAGACGCGGCGGAACCCATCACGAGCCCAATGGAAATGGCTGCCGCGCAGCCGAGTTTTTCAAGCCTCATTATCGTTCCCCTTGTGAGACAAGATTTTTCATTTTTGAAAATAATGATCAACTTGGCAAAAAAATCCCGACAACGCAAGACGCGTTGCCGGCTGTTTCTTACTGTTGAAACGCGTTTCGCACGTCGATCCAGTCGGGTTGGTCGACGCTATCGAAAGTGCAGGGTAAATGAAGGATGCCGGACGCGAACGCGTGTTTCGCGAGCGGATGAGGACATGGCTGGAAGCGAACAAGCAGGTTGCCGTTCGAATCTTTCGTCACGTGGCTCTATTATGCGGAATTCACCAAGCGGGTGATGAAATTCGCTTACGAACTCTTCGGGCAGTCGCGGCTGCACCGCCCCTGAACACGGCGGTTCGCTGTCCCAGCGGCTGCGGCAAGCGCGGCGATGAGCCTCCTGCTTCAGCAAGACGACAGGGGTCGCGACCCGCGTTGTGGCGCAAGGCCAGATAATGGCCTTAACTTTGGCCTCGGCGAGTTTGCAGAAGATCTCACCATCGCGAAGCTTCGAGTTGAAGCTCTCGCAATGGCCGTCTTCCCAAGGGCTAACCCTGTTCGATAAAGGCGGTGTTTGTCCCGACGGCCACGATCCACTCGCGCACCGCTGTGGCGCTCCGCCCGGGATGAGCAGGTTCGACAGAGCATCGATGACTTAGGTCGAGTTGAGCTTGCGACTCATGCGGATCGCCAGGCAATCCCGGGTAGCTCGCCGATGATGTCGAGCATACGGAACTTGCCTCATCGTCGCGTCAACAGAACATCGACCTGACGCAGCTTCGCGACGATTTCTTCGGACTTGTGCTTCTTCCGGGGCATTCCAAAGCCCTTGCCAACGGCAAAAGGGCGGCTCCATCGTCAACATCGCCTCGATCACGGGTATCAGGCCGGCCGGCAACCTCGCCGCCTATGCTGCCTCCAAGGCCGGGCTGATCCACCTGACGAAGACGCTGGCGCTCGAGTGGGCGCGCCACGGCATTCGCGTCAACGTGCTGTGCCCCGGCTATATCGAGACCGACCTCAACCGCGATTTCTTCGCCGGCGAGGCCGGGCAGTCGCTGGTCAGGCGTATTCCGCAACGGCGGCTGGGCAGGCCGGGCGAGCTTGACGGCGCGCTGCTGCTGTTCGCTTCCGATGCCGGCAGCTACATCACCGGCGCCTCGCTCGCCGTCGATGGCGGCCATCTCGTTTCGTCGCTCTAAGGGGCTTTGTCATGGATTTCACCGTTTCGCCGCGCATCGAGGATTTTCGCGGCCGCATCGAGCGCTTCGTCGAGCACCGCGTCCTGCCGCTGGAGGCCGACCCGGGGAGCTATGACGCCCATGAGAACATCCGCCTCGACCTTGCCGACGAATTGCGGACTCAGGCGCGTGCGCAAGGCCTGTGGTGCCTGCAGCTGAAGTCGGAGACCGGCGGCCAGGGCCTTGGTCGCATGGGCATGGCCGTTCGGACGACCCGCGCAAGGGCCTGAGCGCCTTCATGTTCGACCGCGACCAGCCGGGCTGGACGATCAACCGGCGTATCCCGATCATGGGGCCGGAGGAGCATGGCGGCCATTGCGAGCTGGTGTTCGAGGATCTGGAGATCCCGGTTGAGAACCGGCTGCTCGGCGAGGGCGACGGGCTGAAGCTGACCCAGATGCGCCTCGGCCCGGCGCGGCTGACCCACTGCATGCGCTGGCTCGGCCTGTCGAAGCGCTGCGTCGAGATCGCCCGCACCTATGCCGCAGAGCGCTTCGCCTTTGGCGAGCGGCTGTCGAAGCGCGAGTCGATCCAGATGATGCTGGGCGATCTGGCGATGAAGATCGAAATCGGCCGCCTGCTGGTGATGAAGGCGGCGTGGGAACTCGACCGCGGCGGCTATGCCCGCAAGGAGGTGTCGATGGCCAAGGTCCATGTCGCCAACCTGCTGCACCAGGCCGCCGACACCGCGATCCAGATCAACGGTGCGCGCGGCTATTCGAAGGACACAGTGCTCGAATGGATCTACCGCTACGCGCGGCAGGCGCG
>JBLJBS010000152.1:0-5912 GCA_047637695.1 Aquamicrobium sp.
TGTAGGCGTCGTAGATGTTCTCGCCCGACTGCATCTGCGTCTGCAGCTTCTCGACGACGTCGCCCTCGCCGATCAGGTCGTGGGTGATGTTGATGCCGGTGATTTTCGAGAAGGCCGGCGCCAGCACGCGGGCTTCGTATTCGTGGGTGGTGATGGTTTCGGACACCACCTTGATGTCCATGCCCTTGAAGGCTTCCGCCGCCTTGATGAACCATTCCATCTCGGCTTCCTGCGCCGCGCGGTCGAGCGCCGACATGTCGCCGATCTCGGCGTCGAGGAAGGCGCGCGCGGCGTCCATGTCCGCGAAGGCGGGGATTGCTCCGAACAGAAGCGTGAAGGCTGTGGTCGATGCCAGTAATTGCCGTCGCATGATTTCCTCCCATGGATTGCGATTGCATCTTTGGCGCCGCCGCGGGCTTGCGGCTGCGCCGTCTTCTTTCTCCCTAGACGTATCGGAACACGCCGATGGCGTAGACGACCGACAGGGCGAGAGCCCACCACAGGCTGGGGCCGACGAGACCCAGCCAGGCAAGATGAATGAAGGCGGCGCCGAGCAGCGACACGAACAGCCGGTCGCCGCGCGTGGTCTCGAAGCGCAGCACGCCGACGCGCGGGTTGCCGCCCGGCGAGACATATTCCCACACCGCCATTGCCGCCAGCAGCGCGAAGATGGTGGTGAAGAAGGCGGCGGTCGGCCAGGTCCAGGCCATCCAGGAAAAACTCATCCTCACACCCTCCCCAGGGCGAAGCCCTTGGCGATGTAGTTGCGTACGAACCAGATCACGAGCGCGCCGGGGATCAGCGTCAGCACGCCCGCCGCCGCCAGAACGCCCCAGTCGAGCCCCGAGGCCGAGACCGTGCGCGTCATGGTGGCCGCGATCGGCTTGGCGTCGGTGGTGGTCAGGGTGCGGGCGATCAGCAGCTCCACCCACGAGAACATGAAGCAGAAGAAGGCGGCGACGCCGATTCCGCTGGCGATCAGCGGCATGAAGATCTTCACGAAGAAGCGCGGGAACGAATAGCCGTCGATATAGGCGGTCTCGTCGATCTCCTTCGGCACGCCGGACATGAAGCCTTCGAGGATCCATACCGCCAGCGGCACGTTGAACAGGCAGTGCGCCAGCGCCACAGCGATGTGGGTGTCGATCAGGCCGAAGGCGGAATAGAGCTGGAAGAACGGCAGCGCGAACACCGCCGGCGGCGCCATGCGGTTGGTCAGCAGCCAGAAGAACAGGTGCTTGTCGCCGAGGAAGCGGTAGCGCGAGAAGGCGTAGGCCGCCGGCAGCGCCACCGCGACCGACAGCACCGTGTTCATCACCACATATATGATCGAGTTGATGTAACCGGAATACCACGAGGCATCGGTGAAGATCACCATGTAGTTGCGCAAGGTCGGGTTCTGCGGCCACAGCGAGAACGCGCCGGTGATCTCGGCATTGGTCTTGAAGCTCATATTGACGAGCCAGTAGATCGGCAGCATCAGGAACAAGATGTAGAGCGCCGGCACCAGCCACCAGAAGCGCGAGGCCGTGCCGCGCCTTCGCATCCGGCGCTGGATTTCCGCGTTCCGGCTTGCGCGCGGTGGCGATGCCGCCGGGATTTCGCGCATGGTTGCCGCGGTCGTCTGCTTCGCCTCGGCCATCTCAACGCTCCCCGTCATAATTGGTCATCACGGTGTAGAAGACCCATGACAGCGCCAGGATGATCAGGAAGTAGATGATCGACATCGCCGCCGCCGGGCCGAGGTCGAACTGGCCGACCGCCATCTTGACGAGGTCGATGGAAAGGAAGGTCGTCGAGTTGCCAGGCCCGCCGCCCGTCACCACGAAGGGCTCGGTGTAGATCATGAAACTGTCCATGAAGCGCAGCAGCACGGCGATGGTCAGCACCCGCTTCATCTTCGGTAGCTGGATGTAGCGGAAGATGGCGAAGCGGGAGGCGCCGTCGATGCGGGCGGCCTGATAGTAGGCGTCGGGGATCGAGACCAGGCCGGCATAGCAGAGTAGCACGACAAGGCTGGTCCAGTGCCAGACGTCCATCATCACGACGGTGATCCAGGCGTCGAGCGGATCGCGGACATAGTTGTAGTCGATGCCGAGTTCAGCCAGCCCGCGCCCGAGCAGGCCGATGTCGACGCGGCCGAACACCTGCCAGATGGTGCCGACGACGTTCCACGGGATCAGCAGCGGCAGCGCCATCAGCACCAGGCAGACCGGAACGCCCCAGCCTTTGCGCGGCATGTTGAGCGCGATGAAGATGCCGAGCGGAATCTCGATGGCAAGGATGATGAAGGAGAAGGCGAGGTTGCGGCCCATCGCGTCCCAGAAGCGGCGCGAATGCAGCATCTGCTCGTACCATTCGGTGCCGGCCCAGAAGAAGACGTTGTTGCCGAACGTGTCCTGCACCGAATAGTTGACGACCGTCATCAGCGGGATGGCGGCCGAAAACAGCACCAGCACCAGCACCGGCAGCACCATGAACCAGGCCTTGTTGTTCCAGGTCTTGTTCATGGCCGGCCTCCGGGTTCGACCCGTTCCGGTTCCGCTCTCCCCAGTTCCACCCGCCATGAATCGGCATAAAGGTTGATGCCGGCGGGGTCGAAGCTGACGCGCGGCTCGGCCGGGATTTCCTCGTCCTCGCCGGCGATCAGCGCGATGTCGTGGCCCTGGAGCCTGGCGCGGACGATCTTGCGCCGGCCGACATCCTCGACCTTGGCGATCTCGACGGGCAGGCCGTCGCGTCCGAGACGGACGAATTCCGGGCGGATGCCGAGCTCGACCAGCCCCGAAAGCGGCCGGGCAGGGGCGCCGGGCAGCGCGATGCGCGTGCCGCCGATCCGCGCCTCGTTGCCGGACGCCTCCACCGGAAGCACGTTCATGCCGGGGGAGCCGATGAAATAGCCGACGAAAGTGTGGCGCGGCCGCTCGAACAGCTCGGCAGGGGTGCCGATCTGCACGATCTCGCCATCATACATGACCACGACATTGTCGGCGAAGGTCAGCGCCTCGGTCTGGTCGTGGGTGACGTAGACCATGGTGAAGCCGTAGCGGCGGTGAAGCTGCTTCAGCTGCGAGCGCAGCACCCATTTCATCTGCGGGTCGATGACGGTCAGCGGCTCGTCGAACAGGATGGCGTTGACGTCGGCGCGCACCAGCCCGCGCCCGAGCGATATCTTCTGCTTCTGGTCGGCGGTGAGGCCCTGCGCGCGTTTGCTGGCGAGGTCGGCGAGGTCGATGATTTCCAGCGTCTCGCGCACCTTGCGCTCCACCTCGCGTTCCGGCACGGCGCGGTTGCGCAAGGGGAAGGCGAGATTGTCGTAGACGGTCATGGTGTCGTAGACGACCGGGAACTGGAACACCTGCGCGATGTTGCGCTCCTGCGTCGAAAGGCGGGACACGTCGTCGCCGTCGAACAGCAGCCGGCCTTCCGAGGCGCGGATCAGCCCCGAGATGATGTTGAGCAGCGTGGTCTTGCCGCAGCCGGACGGCCCGAGCAGCGCGTAGGCGCCGCCGTCCTCGAACGTATGCGAGACCTCCTTCAGCGCATAGTCGGCTTCCCGTTGCGGGCGTTCGCCGTAGGCGTGGCGGATATGGTCGAGATCGATGCGTGCCATGATCCCCTCCTCAGGCCGCCTGCGCCGTCGCGGCGGAGATGGCGCGGCCGTGGCCGTCGAACACCATCAAATGGCGCGGGTCGATGAACACCTCGATGCGCTCGTCGGGCTGGAAGGCGTGGATGCCCGGCGTCAGCATCACCCAGTTGGCGTCGGCGAAGGCGAGATGGACGAAGCTTTCCGAGCCGGTGATCTCGGTGATCGTCACCTTGGCCATGACAGGCACCGCCTGCGGCGACGCCCGTCGGGGCGACAGATGATGCGGCTGGAAGCCGACCGTGTAGAGGCCGTCCGCCACGCCGGCGATCCGTTCCGGCACCGGCAGCCTGACCCCGCTCTCGCCCCTGTCCTCCAGCGTGAAGGCCGCGCCCTTCTTTTCCAGCCGGATGGTGTTCAGCGGCGGGTCGGCGAAGGTCATCGCCGTGACGAGGTCGACCGGCCGGCGAAACACCTCGACCGTCGGGCCGAACTGGGTGGCCCGCCCTTCGGAAAGCGTCGCCGTCGAGCCGCCGAGCAGCAGCGCCTCGGATGGCTCGGTGGTGGCATAGACGAAGATCGCGCCGGATTCGGAGAAGATTCGCGGCAGCTCGGCGCGCAGCTCCTCGCGCAGCTTGTAGTCGAGATTGGCCAGCGGCTCGTCGAGCAGGACGAGGCCGGCCTTCTTGACCATGGCGCGGGCGAGCGCCGTGCGCTGCTGCTGGCCGCCGGAGAGGTTGAGCGGGGTGCGGTCGAGATAGGGCGTCAGCCTGAGCAGTTCGGCAGCGCGGCCGACTTCGCGCCGGATCGTGGCGGCGTCGGCGCCGGCCACCCGCAGCGGCGAGGCGATGTTCTCATAGACCGTCATCGACGGGTAGTTGATGAACTGCTGGTAGACCATGGCGACGTTGCGCTTCTGCACGGCAACGCCGGTCACGTCCTTGCCGTCGAACAGGATGCGGCCCCGGCTCGGCTGGTCGAGACCGGCCATCAGCCGCATCAGGCTCGTCTTGCCCGAAAGGGTGGGGCCGAGCAGCACGTTCAGCGTGCCGTGACGGAGCGTGAGCGAAACGTCGCGGATATGGTCCGCGCCGCCCACCGTCTTCGTCACATGATCCAGTTCCAGCATGTTCCTCCTCCCGAGGGTCTGCCTTGCGTCCGGTGCATTGTGTCCGGAGCCCTTTGTCCGGCGGCCGTTATCCGGTGGCTGCGCTCCGTTCGCTGACACTGCCCTGCATGTAGTCCTCCAGCGCCGCGGCCTCCTGCTCCGTCAGGCGCAATCCGCGCTTGGTGCGCCGCCACAGAACGTCCTCGGCGGTCGCGGCCCATTCACGGGTCATAAGATAGCGTATTTCGGCCTCGAAGAGATCGGCCCCGAAATTGCGGCCGAGATCGGCCGTCGATCTGGCCTTTCCCAGGATCGTCCGCGCCCGGGTGCCGTAGAGCCGGACGAGGCGCGCCGCATGGGCCGCATCGAGGAACGGATAGTCGGCCCGCAATGCTGCCGCTTCGCGCTCGAAGCCGTCATGGGGAAAATCGCCGCCGGGCAGCGGCGCTGCGGCCGTCCATTTCGCGCCCCGCCGGCCGAGGAAATCCTCGATCTTGTCCATCATGTGCTCGGCCAGCCGGCGATAGGTGGTGATCTTGCCGCCGAACACGTCGATCAGCGGCGCCTGGCCTTCCGGCGCGTCGGCCTTCAGCACATAGTCGCGGGTGGCTTCCTGGGCCTTCGACGCCCCGTCGTCATAGAGCGGCCGCACCGCCGAATAGGACCAGACGATGTCGTCGCGGCGCACCGGCTCGGTGAAATACTCGCTGGCGGCGGCGCAAAGATAGTCGATCTCGCCTTCGGTGATCCTGACCTTGGCCGGATCGCCGCCATAGTCGCGGTCGGTGGTGCCGATCAGCGTGTGGTTGTTCTCGTAGGGGATGGCGAAGATGATGCGGCCGTCGCGGTTCTGGAAGAAATAGGCGCGCGGATCGTCGAATTTCCTGGCGATGACGATGTGGCTGCCCTGGACGAGGCGGACATTGTGGGCGCCGGCCTCGCCGACCGTTTCGGCCAGCACCCTGTCGATCCAGGGTCCGGCGGCATTGACGAGCAATCTTGCCCGCACGGTGGCGATCTCGCCGGTCGCCGCGTCCTCGACGGTCACCGCCCAGAGGCCGGCTTCGCGCCGGGCGCTGGTCACCTTGGCGCGGGTGCGGATGGTCGCGCCCCTGTCGGCGGCGTCGCGGGCGTTCAGGACGACGAGGCGCGCGTCGTTCACCCAGCAGTCGGAATATTCGAAGGCGCGGCGGAACAGCTTCTTCAGCGGCCTGC
>JBLJBS010000153.1:0-16842 GCA_047637695.1 Aquamicrobium sp.
AGGCGGGTCACTTCTCGGCGAAAATCCCGGGTCAGCTCTCAGCGGAAATCAACAGATTTCACCCGAAATCAATCTGCCGACCAGCGCTGACCTCCGCGACAAGATCGCGGCGTTGGACGTGGCGCTAGCCGATGCTGAAAGCGATTTTGATAGGTATGCCGCCGAAGCGGTGGCGTCGGTGGAAGGCGCGGGAAAACGTGCTGCCGAAGCCAATGCGAGGATCGAGCGGCTGAATGTCGAACCGGCTGTGGGTAAGCGACTTTACCTATGTGTCGACCTGGAGAGGCTTTGTCTACGTGGCCTTCGTCATCGATGCCTATGCCCGCCGGATCGTCGGCTGGCGGGTGAGCAGAACGGCGCATGCGGGCTTTGTTCTCGATGCGCTCGAACAGGCGCTGCATGATCGCCGCCCGATCCATGGGGGCGGTCTGGTGCATCATTCGGATAGAGGCGTCCAATATGTGTCGATCAAGTATACCGAGCGCCTGGCCGAAGCGGGCATCGAGCCCTCCGTCGGCAGCGTAGGCGACTCTTACGACAACGCTCTCGCCGAGACGATCAACGGCCTGTACAAGGCCGAAGTGATCCATCGGCGCGGGCCATGGCGCTCGTTCGAGGCTGTCGAGTTCGCGACGCTGGAATGGGTCGACTGGTTCAACAATCGCCGGCTGCTCGAACCCATCGGCAACATCCCGCCGGCCGAAGCCGAGGAACGCTACTACGCTATGCTGGAAGCCCAACCCATGGCCGCGTGACTCAAACCAAAATGCCTCCGGCAATCCCGGGGCGGTTCAGTACTACATCTACTTCGGACGGAGGAACGGTTGAATAGTTCCAGGCAAAATTGAAGTGGTCAACCACCTCGGTCCGGAAACAGTCCGAGGGGTTTCGCAGCTAACCCAAAAGCCGCAATCAGGCATCATAACCCGAACATGAATTGAATTGCCCTGTTGGTTCGTAGAGCGGGGCAACAGCAGTCTATAGTCATCCCATGCCCCGGATGGTACCGGTAGGTCGCCGCCTCCGATTGGCCGTGAGTACAACCATGATGAAATATCTTCGCATACCGATTGCCATCGTTGCGATCCTTGCGGCGATCGCAGCAATCGCCTGGTATGTCTGGGATCAGACGACTGGCGGATTGCCCGAAGGCATCGCCATGGGCAATGGCCGGATTGAGGCCGAGCAGATCGACGTGGCAACGCGTACTCCGGGCCGGGTGCTGCAAATCAATGTTGAGGAAGGCGCGTTGGTCGAGGCGGGCGACGTGCTGGCGATCATGGATACGCGCGAGCTGGAAGCGCAGTTGCAGCGGGCCGAGGCCGATGTGGCGCGAGCTGAAAGCCAGGTTCTCGAAGTCCGCGCCCTGATCGAGCAGCGCCGCGCCGATCTGCGCCTGGCAGAGGACGAGCATGAACGCGCACGTACACTCGCCGAGCGCGGGGTCAGCTCGCAATCGGCACTGGAACAGCAAGCAGCGCGACGTGCCTCGGCGGAAGCGGCGCTCAATGTCACGATCGCCCAGCTGAATTCCGCCGAGCGCGGCGTCGACGCCGCCGGGGCGCTCGTCAATCAGTATCAGACCCAGATCGCCGATGCGACGCTGACAGCGCCAGCCTTCGGCCGCATCCTTTACCGTCTCGCGCAACCGGGCGAAGTGCTGGGCGGCGGCGGCAAGGTGCTGACGCTTCTGGATCTCAGCCAAGTCTATATGGAAATCTTCCTCCCCGCAGCCGAATCGGCGCGCACCGCAATCGGTGCAGAGGCACGCATCCGACTGGACGCGATCGACTATGCTATCCCGGCCTTTGTCAGCTTCGTCTCGCCCGAAGCCCAATTCACGCCCAAGCAGGTCGAGACCAGGGATGAACGCGAAAAGCTGATGTTCCGGGTGAAGGTGCGCGTGCCGGAGGAACTAGTGCGTGCCTATATCGCCCAGGTGAAGACCGGGATTCGTGGCGTTGCCTATATCCGGCTGATGGGCATTGAAGACTCTGCGTGGCCGGCGGAGATTGTCGGCCAGCAAATTCCACCCGAGGCACTGCCGCCGGGTCTTGCTCCCGAGGACTGAGCGAGCAATGGCTAGCCATTCCGCCCCGGTTGCACGCGTCCGCAACGTCACGCATCGCTATGACAGCGTGGTCGCGCTCGAAGATGTGACACTCGATTTTCCTTCGGGTCACATGCTCGGGCTAATCGGCCCGGATGGCGTCGGCAAATCAACCCTGCTCGGGCTTCTTGCCGGCGCGCGGAAGATGCAGGCGGGCGAAATCACCGTACTTGGCGGATCGATGGCAAAGGCGAGGCATCGCGCCGAAGTCTTTTCCCGTGCTGCCTATATGCCGCAAGGGCTGGGCAAGAACCTCTACATGGAACTGAGCGTCGCGGAGAATCTCGATTTCTTTGCCCGACTCTATGGCCATGACGCGGCCGAGCGGCGTCGGCGGATGGACCGGCTGCTGCGCGCCACCGGGCTCGATCCCTTCCCGGACCGGCCGGCGGGCAAGCTCTCCGGCGGCATGAAGCAAAAGCTCGGACTCTGCTGCGCTCTGATCCATGATCCCGACTTCCTGATTCTCGACGAGCCGACCACCGGCGTCGATCCGCTTGCCCGCCGCCAGTTCTGGAACCTGATCGACGAGATCCGGGCGGACCGGCCGCAGATGAGCGTGCTGGTCTCCACCGCCTATATGGAGGAAGCCGAGCGCTTCGAATGGCTGGTCGCCATGGATGCGGGGCAGATCCTTAGCTCAGGCACGCCGGCTGAACTACGTGCGCAGACCGGCACGGAAGATCTGGAATCAGCCTATGTATCCCTGTTGCCTCCGGAAAAGCGCGGCACCGAGACTGGCCTGCATATCCCGCCGCGCCCCTCGCTGAGTGGCAACCCGGCCATCGTCGCCAAGGGGCTGACGCGCCGGTTCGGCGATTTCACCGCTGTTCGCGATGTAAGCTTCGAGATCGAACGCGGCGAGATTTTTGGTTTTCTCGGCTCGAATGGCTGCGGCAAGACGACGACGATGAAGATGCTCACCGGCCTACTGCCTGCTTCGGAAGGCGAAGCCTGGCTGTTCGGCGAGCCGGTCGACGCGACCAATATCGAAACCCGAAAGCGCGTCGGTTTCATGTCGCAGAATTTCTCGCTCTGGGGCGAATTGACCGTGCGCCAGAACCTGATGCTACATGCGCGGCTGTTTCATCTCTCGGCCGAGGAAATCGGTCCGCGCATCGTCGCATCGCTGGCGCAGTTCGGCCTCGAGGCCCATGCCAATGCGATTTCCGCTTCGCTGCCGCTCGGCCTACGCCAGCGCCTGTCGCTTGCCTGCGCCATCATCCACGGTCCAGACATGCTGATCCTCGACGAGCCGACATCGGGGGTCGATCCGGTGGCGCGGGACGAATTCTGGGCGCTACTAGTCCATCTGTCGCGGCGTGACGAGGTGACCATCTTCCTCTCTACCCATTTCATGAACGAGGCCATGCGCTGCGATCGCATCTCGCTCATGCATGCCGGCGAAGTTCTGGTTTACGACACACCGCAGAATCTCGCGCGTGAAGCGGGCTCGTCCTCTCTTGAGGAAACCTTCATCCGCTACATTGAAGGCGCGATCGGCGAGCCGGACGGCGAAACTGCACCCGCGCCTGAATTGGCAAAAGAGCCTGCGACGACGTCAATCTCGCTGGACCCCAGACTTGGCCGGCTGTTCGCGGTCAGCCTGCGCGAATCGCTGGAGGTGATGCGCGACCCGATCCGGCTAGCTTTCGCCTTTCTCGGCTCGATGATCCTGATGCTGATGTTCGCCTATGGCATATCTTCCGATATCGAGGACCTGACCTTCGCGGCTTTCGACCAGGATCAGACGCCGGAGAGCCGAGCCTATATCGCTAATTTCCAGGGCTCTCCCACTTTCGTCGAACAGGCACCCGTGACCAGCATCGACCAACTCGAGGAACGGATGGCCGCGGGAACGATCTCGCTTGCCCTCGAAATTCCGCGTGGCTTTGGCCGTGCCGTGACGACAGGCGCACCGAGCCGCGTCGCGGCCTGGATCGACGGTGCCAACACGATGCGCGCAGCAACGATCGAAGGCTATGTGCAGGGTGCGCACGCAACCTTCCTGACACAGCGCGCCGTCGCCGCCGGGGTCGGCGATCTCACCCGGCCCATCGTGGAGATGGAGCCGCGCTACCGCTATAATCCCGGCTTCGAGAGCCTGTACTCCATGGCACCGTCGATTCCGGCCATTCTGCTGATGCTGTTTCCAGCCATATTGATGGCGGTCAGCATCGCCCGCGAGCGCGAGATCGGCACGATCACCAATTTCCATGTGACGCCGATCGGCAAGCTGGAGTATCTTCTCGGCAAGCAACTGCCCTATGTCGGCATCGGCTTTGTAAACTGGCTGATCCTGACATTGATGACGATCCTGCTTTTCCAGGTGCCGCTGACCGGCAGTGCGCTGGCACTGGCATTGGGCGCCATCGTCTATGTCCTTGCGGCGACAGGGTTCGGCATGCTCGTCGCGGTTTTCACCCGCAGTCAGGTCGCGGCGGTGTTTGCAACCATGATCCTGGCCATGCTGCCGACGGTGCAGTTTTCCGGCCTCATCCAGCCGGTCTCGACACTGGAAGGCGCGGCGCGGATCATAGGCCAGCTCTGGCCGACCAATTATTTCATGCAGATGAGTGTCGGCGCCTTCAACAAGGGCCTCGGCTTCGGCGAATTGGCGATCAACATCCTCCTCATCGCCGCTTTCGTGCCGGTCTCCGTCGGCATCGCCACGCTGTTGCTCAGAAAGCAGGAGCGCTGATGCGCAGCCTCCGCAATATTTCCTGGCTTGCCGGCAAGGAATTGCGTACGCTCTGGCGCGATCTCCTGCTGCTTGTGCTGGTGCTCTACTCTTTCGGGCCCGGCATGTATGTCGAGTCGATTGCGGCGGGTGAGACGATCAGCAAGACGGCTGTCGCCTTCGTCGATGAGGACAATTCGGCACTGTCGCGGTCGCTACAGACGGCGCTCTATCCGCCCTGGTTCCTCGCGCCCCGCACCATCGAGGCGAGCCAGATCGACCCGATGATGGATTGGGGCGAGGTCATCTTCGCCGTCGTGGTGCCGCGCGGTTTCGAAACAGACATTCGCAGCGGGCGGCCCGTCGCCCTGCAGATCAATATCGATGCCACCAAGACACAGCAGGCAGCCATCGGAACCGGCTATCTAACCGCGATCCTGACCCAGGAGGTGCAGCGCTTCGCCGCGCGACAGGACCTGGTGAGCGTTCCTGCCGTCGAGCTAGTAGTGCGCCGCTCGTTCAATCCTTCCGGCAACAATGTCTGGTTCGCGGCGATCGGCGGACTCCTGAATTCACTCTCCATGCTGACCATCGTGCTGGTTGGCGCTGCCCTGATCCGTGAGCGCGAACACGGCACGATCGAGCACCTGCTGCTCATGCCTGTCACCGCCATCGAAATCGCGATCGCCAAGATTGTGGTGAATGGCGGCGTGATCCTCATTGCCTTCACCTTTTCGCTCTTCATCATTGTCGAGGGCGCGCTCGGCATACCGTTCGCCGGCTCGCAGGCATTGCTGCTGATCGGCACGGCGATCTACATCTTCGCGGCTGGCGCGATCGGATTGCTGCTCGGCACGTTGGCGCGCACGATGGCACAGTTCGCGCTACTCATCATGCTGGTGATCATGCCGATGATGATCCTCTCCGGCGGAATGACTCCGGTCGAAAGCCAGCCGGCTTGGCTGCAGCCGATCACCTGGCTCCTGCCCTCCCGGCATTACATGTCCTTCGCCGAGGCGATCTTCTATCGCGGCGCAGGGCTTGATATCATCTGGATGGAATTCCTCTGGACCTTCGTGTCGGGCGCCGCAACGCTCATGCTGAGCCTCATCATTTTCCGTCGCTCAGTCACCGGAAGCTGAATAGCGGGTGATTTCCAGCCGAGGCCGAGTGTTTGCTGCGCGGGTTGTAGAAGCCGCGGATGTATTCGAGGAGGATCATTTTGACCGCATGCGGCTCAAGTGGTTCCATGACACTGAGTACTATGACCTTCGTGCCGAGCTGGCCCGCGAGTGCAAGCCTGCACTGATGCAGATCAAGGAACATCTTCCCCCATCGTGTGATGTTGGCGCAATCGGTCGCCTGGGGGATACTGAGGCAGGAACCAACCGGAGGTACTACATCTGCTTCTGACGGAGGAACGGTTGAACAGTTCTAGGCAAATTTCTCTGGAAGATCGTCGCGATTATCGACGCGGCGCCGTGCTTTCGGTACGTGGCAGCGTCGTGGATGCCTGGTTTCCCGACCCCATCCCCGCGTTCCACAGTGAGTTGCGCGCCGGAGATGACGGGCGCATCGTCATCGAAGTGGTCAACCACCTCGATCCGGAAACAGTCCGAGGGGTTTCTCTGACCCCAACGGCGGGTCTTGCTCGCGGCATGCCTATCATCGATATGGGCCATCCGCTCCGGGTTCCCGTGGGTGAGCGGCTTCTTGGGCGCGTCGTCAACGTGTTCGGCGACACGATCGATGGCGGGGAAGAACTGGAGGGCGGTGAGTGGCGCTCGCTGCACGCATTGCCGAAATCATTGGCAGAGCAAGGCACGACAAGCGAAATCTTCACCACCGGGATCAAGGCCATCGACCTCCTGGCTCCGCTGGAGCGCGGCGGCAAGGCAGGCCTGTTCGGCGGCGCGGGCGTTGGCAAGACCGTGCTCATCACCGAACTGATCAACAATGTCGCCGGCCGTCATCACGGCGTCACTGTTTTTTGCGGCATTGGCGAGCGTTCCAGGGAAGCGGAGGAGTTGGTCCGCGACGTGCAAGACGCCGGCGTGCTCGACAAGACTGTGCTGGTGTTCGGCCAGATGAACGAACCGCCCGGCGCGCGGTTTCGCGTGGGGCATGCGGCCTTGACCGTGTCGGAATATTTTCGTGACGATCAGAAGCAGGACGTGCTTCTGCTGATCGACAACATCTTCCGTTTCATTCAGGCCGGTTCGGAAGTGTCGGGTCTGCTCGGACAGCTGCCCTCCCGGATGGGCTATCAACCGACATTGGGAACTGAACTTGCAGAACTCGAAGAGCGCATCTGCACAACGCGCGACGCGGCCATCACCTCCGTGCAGGCCGTCTACGTTCCGGCGGACGACTTCACCGACCCCGCAATAACGCATACGTTCGGCCATCTTTCGTCCCTCATCGTGCTCTCGCGCGAGCGCGCCAGCCAAGGCTTCTATCCTGCGGTTGACCCTCTGCGGTCCGAATCCAAGATGCTGACGCCGCCGCTGGCGGGCGAGCGGCACTACCGCGTCGCACGCAAGGTGCGGGAGACGCTGGCAAGCTATGAAGAACTGAAAGATGTGATCGCGATGTTGGGAATGGAGGAGTTGTCACGGGACGACCAGCGCAGGATCCATCGGGCGCGCCGCCTGGAACGTTTCCTGACGCAACCCTTCTTCACCACCGAGCAGTTCACGGGCCTGGAAGGCAAGATGATCAATCTGGAGGATACGCTTGAAGGTTGCGAGCGTATTCTGAACGACGAATTCTCCGGTCACCCGGAAAAATCGCTCTACATGATCGGCGCGGTCGATGAGGCCAGGAAGCCATGAACATGATCGTGAGGGTCATCCTGCCGTCCGGGATACTTCTGGAGCAGGAGGTGTCAAAGGTCGTTGCGGAGGCGCAGGACGGTTCCTTCTGTCTGTTACCGCGGCACATCGATTTCGCGGCGGCGTTGGTCCCGGGCATCCTGGCGCTTGAGGAGGCGAACGGCGAAGAGACCTTTTTCGCCGTTGACGAAGGCATACTGGTCAAGCGCGGCGCTGAAGTGCTCGTTTCCACCGGAAACGCGGTACAGGGGCGGTTGGGCGAACTGCGACACGTCGTCAGCACGGAGTTTCGCGATACGGATGAACGCGAGCGGCAAGCCCGCCTTGCTTTGGACCATCTGGAAGCCAGCCTCGTGCGCCAGATCTTCGAGTGGGAAGGGCGCGGCCATGCCTGAGCGGATGGGCGAGAAGGCCTCCGATGGATTGAGCCGGAAGGTCGAGACCATGGAGAAGCGCAAGATCCGGGCGCGCGGCGCCAAGGACAGAACGATCTGGATCGGCGTGGGGACATTCGGCGTGATCGGCTGGTCGGTGGCCGTCCCGACCATCATCGGCATCGTGCTCGGACTCTGGTTCGACAGGCTCTGGCCGGGTGGCTTCTCGTGGACGCTGGCCATGATCCTTGGCGGCGCGACGCTGGGTTGCCTCAGTGCATGGTACTGGGTCAGTCTGGAGGCCAAGGCGATCGAGGAGGAAGAAAAGGAAGCCGACCCATGAATCCGTTTCTGCCGATGGCACTGGCCTGGATGGCCGGGCTGGGTCTGGGCCTGTTTTATTTCGGCGGTCTGTGGCTGACCGTGCAGCGGCTTGCGTCCTTGAAATCGCCGATGCCGCTGGTCCTAGCCAGCTTCGTCGTGCGCACGGCCGTTGTCGTCGTTGGCTTCTACTTCGTGATGGACGGGCGCTGGGAGCGCATGCTGGCCTGCCTTGCGGGCTTCATAATGGTCCGCCTGATCTTGGTTTCAAGGATGCGGGCGGAGCTCGACTCATATCTTCCCCCGCAGAAGAACGGGGGCTGAGATGAACATCACGCCTGACGCCATCGTCTACTGGGAGGCGGGACCGGTCAGGATCACCGCCACCCTTGTATTCACCTGGCTCGTAATGGTGATTCTGGTCGGCGGCTCCTGGCTCGTGACGCGTCGCCTGAGCACGGAGACAACCCTGTCGCGGGGACAGAGCCTGCTTGAGATCGTGGTGGAGATCATCCAGGAGCAGATCCGGGACGTGACGCAGCAGGATCCGGCCCGCTACCTTCCCTTCGTCGGCACTTTGTTCCTGTTCATCGCCGTCTCCAATATCCTGGCGATCATTCCTGGTTTTCACCCGCCAACGGGTTCTCTCTCGACCACCGCCGCCCTTGCCCTGTGCGTCTTCGTGTCCACGCCGCTGTTTGGGATAGCCGAGCGCGGACTTGGCGGGTTCCTGAAAACCTATCTTCAGCCAAGCCCATTCCTGCTGCCGTTCAACATCTTCGGGGAACTGACGCGGACGGTTGCGCTGGCCCTGCGTCTGTTCGGCAACGTCATGAGCGGGTCGATGATGGTGGCCGCAGCGCTCGCCATCGCTCCCTTGTTCTTTCCTATCATCATGAGCGCTCTTGGACTGCTGATCGGCCTGATCCAGGCCTACATCTTCGCGATTCTGGCGCTGGTGTTCATCGCTTCCGCCAACCAGGCCCATCAGGAGCAGGCGCAAACTGCCTCAACCAACGAGAAAAGGACAGAAGGCCCATGAACAGCGTGGAATTGATAGGCATGATCTCGATCATCATGGCCGGGGCAACCGTCGGCATCGGCGCTCCTGTCACCGCCATCGCCGAAGGCTGGGCCGTGTCGCGCGGCTTGACCGCCCTGGCCCAGCAGCCGGACGCGGCTCCCGTCATCACACGCTCGATGTTCATCGGCGTCGCGATGTGCGAATCCTCGGCGATCTACTGTTTCGTGGTGTCCATAATCCTGATCTTCGCCAACCCGTTCTGGAACCATGTGGTGGCCCTGACAGGAGGTCAGTAGTGGGTGTTGACTGGTTCACCCTTGTCGCCCAGATCGTCAACTTCCTGGTCCTCGTCTGGCTGCTCAAGCATTTCCTCTATGGCCGGATCGTTGGAGCGATGAAGGAACGGGAAGCGAAGATCGCGGGCCGCCTTGACGAGGCTGCACGGCAGCGGGCGTCGGCCGAGGCCGAGGCGGAACTCTTCCGGGTGCGGAACCTTGAATTCGAGGCGAACCGCGAAGAGATGCTGGCGCGAGCCGGGGACGAAGCCGAGGCCTATCGACAGCAGTTGATGGAGGCTGCGCGCCACGACGCGGAGAAGGAGCAGGTGGAATGGCTGGAGGCGCTGGCGCGTGAACGGCAAGGATTGCTGCAGGACTTCCGCGAACGCCTGGGACAGGAAGTCTTTTCGCTGGCCCGCCGCGGATTGAACGAACTCGCCGACGCAACCCTGGAGGAGCAAATTCTGAAAGTCTTCGTGAAAAGGCTGGAAACGTTCGATCCGGCGGAGCGAGACGCCATCACGACGGCGGTGCGTGAGTCTGATCACGAAATCGAGGTCCGCACCGCCTTCCCGATCTCGCCAGAAGCGCGGGAGCAGCTGTCCCTGGCGCTGCGGCGCGAGTTGGATGACGACCTCGAGGCGCGGTTCACGACCAGTGCGGATTTAATCTGCGGCGTCGAACTGCGAACCCCTTCGCACCGGTTCGTCTGGAACGTCGATTCCTATCTTGAGAGCCTGGAAGCCCGTCTGTTCGTAGCATTGGATGAGAACGCCGAAAAACATGCGAAGCTCCAGTAAGCATGCCGAACGTCGCGGCCCGTCGGAGCCGCTGCGCGACTCCGTCCGCCAGACGCTGTCCCTCCTCGAAGAGGTGGTCACAACGGGTGGCCCGCAACTGACGGCACGTGAGGTCGGACGCGTTGTCTCGGTCGGCCAGGGAGTCGCCCGGCTCCGCGGCTTGCCGGGAGTGGAGGCCGAGGAGCTGGTGAGACTACAGGGCGGCGTGCTTGGGATGGCCTATAATCTGGATCCGGAAGAGGTCGGCGCGATCCTGCTGGGCGCCAGCCGCGAACTGACCGCCGGGAGCCTCGCCCACCGCACCGGCCGTATCCTCGATATTCCCGTCGGCGAAGAACTTGTCGGCCGTGTCGTCGACGCGCTCGGCCGGCCGCTCGACGAGCGCGGTCCGCTGCGGCTGACCGAGCGGCGTCCCGTGGAGCGGCCCGCTCCCCCGATCCTGCGCCGCGCGCCCGTGGCAAGGCCGCTCCAGACTGGCCTCAAGGTCATAGATTCGCTTCTGCCGATCGGACGCGGGCAACGAGAGCTGATCCTGGGGGATCGCCAGACGGGAAAGACGGCGATCGCCCTCGATACGATCCTCAATCAACGAGACAAGAACGTCATCTGCGTCTACTGCGCCATCGGCCAGCGCAGTTCGGCCGTGGCCAAGTTTCTCGAATATCTCCGCCGCTACGACGCCCTGTCTTATTGCATCGTTGTCGTGGCATCCGGCGACGAACCGCCGGGGGTGCAGTTCATCGCCCCTTATGCGGCGACCACAATGGCCGAGTTCTTCATGGAGCGGGGCCAGGACGTTCTCATCGTCTATGACGATCTGACCCGCCATGCGCGCGCCTATCGCGAATTGTCTCTGTTGTTGCGCCGCCCTCCCGGCCGCGAGGCCTATCCGGGGGATGTTTTCTATGTCCACTCGCGGCTTCTGGAACGCTCGACCCAACTGCGCGAGGAATATGGCGGGGGGTCCCTGACGGCGCTGCCGATTGCCGAAACGCAGGCTCAGAACATTTCCGCCTACATCCCCACCAATCTGATTTCCATAACCGACGGCCAGATCGTCCTGTCGCCGCAACTGTTCCGCAAGGGTATCCTGCCAGCGGTGGACGTCGGACGCTCCGTCTCTCGCGTCGGCGGCAAAGCGCAGATGCCCTGCTATCGCGCAGTGGCAAGCGAATTGCGGCTGTCCTATTCGCAGTTCGAGGAACTGGAGGTCTTCTCGCGGTTTGGGACCCGACTGGACGAAGACACCATCGCGATGCTGGAACGCGGCCGTCGCGTCCGCGAAGTCTTCAAGCAGCCACAATACAAGCCGCTTCCGGTCCCGGAGCAGGTCGCCGTCCTGCTCGCCGCCAGCGAAGACCTTCTCAACGCAATTCCAGTCGAAAGGACAGCCGAGGCGGAACAGGCCATCCGCAAGGCAGTTGTGACAGAACTTCCAGACCTCGGCGAACGCATGGCTTCAGGTGCCAAGCTGACGAAGGATGATCGCGACGATCTGCGCCGGGTAATCGGCGCCATCGTCGCAGACATGGGAGAGGTGGAGGATGGCGCAAGCGCTTGAATCCATGCGTCGCCGCATCGACAGTGCGGAAGATCTCTACGGCGTCGTCCGGGTGATGAAGGCGCTTGCCGCCGCCAGCATCCGTCAATGCGAGTTGGCGGTGGAATCCCTTGCCGAATACAATCGTACCATCGAAACAGGGCTGCAGATCGTCCTGTGGAATCGCCCAGAAGCGATTCCGGCCAATTCCTTGTCGGGCAAGCGTCGCGGGATCATCGTATTTGGCTCCGACCAGGGCATGTGCGGCTCCTTCAATGAACAGGCAGCCACCTTCGCGATCGATACGATCAAAGCCCTACCGGAAAGGGAAGAAGACCGGGTTGTCCTTGTGGTCGGGAACAGGCTCGTCGGCCGACTGGAGGACGCCGGCTGCGCAGTTCGCGAGCTGTTTCCGATTCCCAGCACGGTTTCAGGTATCACTTCGGCGGTTCAGGACCTGCTGCTCAAGGTCGATGAACTGCGCTTCCAGGATGGGGTCGAGCAGTTTCTCCTCATCCACCACAGGCCAGGCGCTCCCGTCCGCTCCGCGCCTGCCACGGTACAGCTTCTGCCCATCGACGCAGCCTGGCTCAGAGGGTTGGCGAAGAGGCATTGGAGCTCGCGCTCCTTGCCAACCTTCACGATGGATTGGCGCGAGCTGTTTTCAGCATTGATCCGCCAGCATCTGTTCGTTTCGCTCTATCGCGCCTTCGCCGAGTCAATGGCCAGCGAAAACGCCAGCCGCCTGGCCTCCATGCAGGCCGCTGAGAAGAATATCCAGGACCACCTGTCCGTATTGGCCGTCGAGTACCATCAGGGGCGTCAGCAATCGATCACGGAAGAACTTCTCGATATCGTCGCCGGCTTTGAGACCTTGACCAAGGAGGACGACCGCAGGGCCAGGAAAAATGCCGCGCGGTCGTCACGATGATACCGCTCCATCGACGTTGATGCGGAGGAAGCTTATGGTTGCGGAAAACCAGCACGAGACGGTCGCATTCCTGTCGGACCCCGGCACGCACGGGATCACAAACAAAATTGAAATCATCGAGACGCACATCTCGTGCATTTTCCTGGCCGGGGATCGCGCGTGGAAGATGAAGCGAGAGGTCAAGCTCCCTTATGTGGACTTCTCCAGGCCGGAACTGCGTCTGGAAAGTTGCCGAAAGGAGGTCGAGCTCAATTCGCTCACCGCCCCCAGCCTTTATCTCGCGGCGCGCCGTATCACTCGCGGGACTGACTGCGCGCTCGAGTTCGATGGCGAAGGAACGCTAGTGGACGGCGTCGTGGAGATGCGACGTTTCGAGCAGGATTGCCTGCTCGACCGGGTCGCGCTCGCTGGCAGACTTACACAGGATATAATGGACGCGACGGCGTGCAAGATCGTGCATTTCCATCGTGTTGCGCCTGTCGACCGGACGAAGAGCGGATCGGCGCGTATGGCGGATGTGCTCGATATTAACGAAGCCGGCTTCGCGCAGAGCCGCGTCTTTGATCATGACGAACTGCAGCGCTTCCACGGCGCGATGCGGGTGGCACTTTCAGACCATGCCGAACTGCTTGACCGCCGTTCTCAGGCTGGCCGGGTGCGCCGCTGCCATGGCGATCTGCATTTGAGGAACATATGTCTGCTGGACGGCGAGCCGCTTTTGTTCGATTGCATCGAGTTCAACGATGAGATCGCGACGGTGGACGTGCTCTACGATCTCGCTTTCCTGCTCATGGATCTGTGGCGCCGCGGGCTGGCCGGCCTCGCGAACCTCGTCATGAACCGATATTTCGATCAGATGGACGACGAGGGCGGATTCTCGCTTCTTCCTTTTTTCATGGCTGTGAGGGCGGCGGTGCGCGCGCATGTTCTTGCCACGCAGGCCGCTGGGGAAGGATCGCAGGCCGGCGAGGCCATCAAGGAAGCCCAATCCTATTTTCGTCTTGCTGAAACTCTGCTGTCGCGACAGAGGCCCCGTCTTGTAGCGATCGGCGGCTTCAGCGGATCGGGAAAGACGACGATCGCGGAACGGCTGGCGCCGCATCTCGGCGTGCCGCCCGGTGCGCGGATCATCGAAAGCGACCGGATCAGAAAGGCGATGCACGGCGTTTCCGCTGAAACCCGCCTTCCGCAGGAAGCCTATCTTCCCGAAGTCTCACAGAAAGTCTATCGCGAGATGGCCTTGCGCGCAGACCTCATTCTCGCTGGCGGCGGCACTGTCATCGCCAATGCCGTCTTCGACCGTCTCGATGATCGTGCCATGATCGAGGAGATTGCGACAAAAAACGGCATATCGTTCCAGGGCGTTTGGCTGACTGCGGAAGCGGATGTCCTCAGGCGGCGCGTCGCGACGCGGAAAGGCGGCCCCTCGGACGCCACGGTCGAAATTCTCGCGCGGCAGATGGATCGAATGGCCGGCGCCGTAGAGTGGGATTCCGTCGATGTCGAGGGACCGCCGGACGCGATCGTCGTCTCCGTGCTGGAAGTTCTCGAAAGAGGGGGGCGGTAACCCATCTACGCTCCCCGTGATACCGCTTCAATTGCTCCTGAAGGACAATCAGTCAGACCCGGTCAAGAGAAACAAGCACAGTCACTCAACTTGCTTCCGGTGCCGGTTCAGGATCATTGTGCATGGCCGCAATAGCAGTTGAGCTTACCAGCGTTCCGGCAGCCCCTTCCAGGATCGCAGCCGCATCTTCAAGCCGACCAATTCCAGCGATGCGGCCGGGTCGGGAGGCAAAGGTGCGCGCAGCTTCGACCTTCGGGCCCATCGAGCCGGCCGGAAAGTTGGCTGGATCGATCTGGTCGGGTCGGACATGGCGTATCGCACGCTGCTGCGACGTGCCCCAATCCGCGTAGACGGCTTCTACATCGGTGAGCATCAAGAAAGCGTCAGCACCGATTTCCTCAGCAAGGAGCCCGGCTGCCCGGTCTTTGTCGATGACTGCTTCCATGCCCACCAGGTTGCCATCTCTGTCACGGATAACGGGAATGCCGCCGCCACCGGCGCAGACCACGACGACACCAAGTTCGACAAGCAGCCGCAGTGTTTCGATCTGGATGATACGCTTGGGCAACGGGGACGGCACGACGCGCCGCCATTTTTCGTACCCTTCCTCAACCATGACCCAGCCATGAGCGTCGCGGGCCTTCTTGGCTTCATCGCTACTGTAGACTGGGCCGATCGGCTTTTCCGGCTTGTCGAACGCCGGATCATCGCGATCAACCTCGATCTGCGTGAGAAGGGTCGCCAATTTGGTATCCGCCGGCAGCGCATTGGTGAGTTCCTGCTCCACGAGATAGCCGATCATGCCGACGCTTTCGGCACCGAGGATATCTAGCGGATAAGGTGCTACTTCCTTGTAAGCAGCAGCTTGCAGGGCCAGTAGCCCCACCTGGGGCCCGTTCCCGTGGGCAACAACGATGTCATGTTCGCGCGCCAAGGCGGCGAGCGCTTCCGCCGCCTTGCGCACATTGGCGCGTTGAACCTCTGCCGTCATTGGCTCGCCGCGCTTCAGAAGCGCGTTGCCGCCAAGCGCCACGACGATACGCATCTCAGGCTCCCAATGTGGCGACAAGGATCGCCTTGATGGTGTGCATGCGGTTCTCGGCCTGATCGAAAACAACGGAAGCTTCGGATTCGAAGACTTCTTCCGTCACCTCCATGCTTTCGATGCCGTATCGCTGGAAGATCTGCTCGCCGATCTCGGTCTCGCGATTGTGGAAGGCGGGCAGGCAATGCATGAACTTGGTGTGCGGGTTGCCGCTGGCGCGCATGATGTCCGAGGTGACGCAATAGGGCGTCAACAGCTTGATGCGCTCTTCCCAGACCGAGTCGGGCTCGCCCATCGATACCCAGACGTCCGTATAGATAAAATCACAGCCACGCACCGCCTCCATCGGGTCTTCGGTCAGTGTGATCTTGGCGCCTGTCATCTCCGCGATTTTCCGGCTTTCCTCAACAAGCGCTGCATCGGGCCAGCAGGCCTTTGGTGCTGCGAGGCGCACATCCATTCCGATCAGCGCCGCGCCGGTGAGCAACGAGTTTCCCATATTGTTGGCAGCGTCGCCAAGAAATGCGAAGGCAATCTGAGACAGATGCTTGCGCGTGAATTCCCGCATCGTCAGGAAATCGGCGAGGACCTGGGTAGGGTGGAATTCGTCCGTCAGCCCGTTGTAGACCGGGACGCCGGCAAATGCTGCCAGCGTCTCCGCCTGCTCCTGGCCGAAGCCGCGGTACTCGATCGCATCGTAGAGCCGCCCCAGCACGCGCGCCGTATCCTTCATCGACTCTTTCTTGCCGATCTGGGTACCAGTCGGCCCCAGATAGGTGACATGGGCACCCTGATCATAGGCGGCGACTTCGAAACCGGTGCGGGTGCGTGTCGAATCCTTTTCAAAGATCAGCGCGATGTTCTTCCCCTTCAGCCGCTGCTCCTCGTAGCCGCCATACTTGGCCTGCTTCAGCGCAGCGGCCAGTTTCAGCAGGAAGCGGATATCGTCCGGCGAGAAATCCAGCAGCTTCAGGACGCTGCGCCCCTTCACGTTGACGGGCATGCCTCTTCTCCTCAAACCGGGTCGCGGATCAGCGGGCAGGTCATGCAATGGCCGCCGCCGCGGCCACGACCGAGTTCCGAACCGGGGACAGTGATGACCTCCACGCCCGCCTTGCGAAGCAACGTGTTGGTGTATGTGTTGCGGTCATAGGCAACGACCACCCCCGGCTCGAGCGCGACGACATTGTTGCCGTCGTCCCACTGCTCGCGCTCGGCGATATAAGCATTACCGCCGGTCTGGACGACGCGCAGCTTCGGCAGGCCAAGAGCCTCGGCGACCACCTGGGTAAGATGGCCGGCCTCCTCGCGCACGTCGATCTGCCAGTCCTGCTCGCC
>JBLJBS010000154.1:0-4420 GCA_047637695.1 Aquamicrobium sp.
CGCAAGGCCGCGATCCGCCGATCGTGGTCCGACCCTAACGGCCGCAAACCCCGCCTTCTTTCATGGCAACGCAGCCCTTTTGCCTGAGAGCGCACTCTTCGAAGCCGCGCTGGACCGGCCGCGTATCCGATATTATGCTTTGGTCATTCACACGTGTGAGAGCGTGGGAGGAGGATGGGCCGGGGCGGCTTTTCGTTGCCGCGGCCAAGGGTTGGAGGAACCCGATGAACCTCGTTTTCTCGACCGACGACTATGCGCCGGCGAACCGTTACGCTGCCTGGCGCGACGCGATCTGCGACGTCTACGTCAATGTCGACGTCAGGGCGCGCGACCCCGACCGCTATCGCGGCTTCATCCGCGAGGCGAAATTCGGCGAGGTGGTGCTGACCGACATCCTGCTGTCGGAACAGCGCATCCGCCGCAACAACCGGCACATCGCCCGGCTCGACAAGGACTGCTACTACCTGCAACTGCTGCACAAGGGCCGCATCAGCGTGCTTCAGCGCGGCGAGACGCACAACTCGAACGCCGCCCGCGCGGCGATCTTCTCCGCGACCGAGCAATACGAGCTCTACGGCCATGGCGAGGTGCGGTCCTTCTACCTCGAAATCCCGCGCGACGAGTTCGCCCGGCGCTTTCCCCGCGAACGCGTCCCGGTCTCGGCCGTCCTCAACACCACCCAGGGCCTCGGCCGCATCGCCACCGAGTTCTGCGCGACGCTGGCGACGGAAGGCTCCTGCCTCGAGGACGACATCCGCGCCGGCCTCGGCGGTCAGCTGATGGACGTGCTGGCCTTCGCGCTTTTGTCGTCGGAAGGCGACATGCCGGCGGCCGAAGGCTCGGTGAAGACGGCCCGCCTCCGCTCGGTCCAGCACTGGATCGAGGCCCACGTCGCCGACGCGACGCTGTCGCTGGAGAAGGTCGCCGTCGCCAACGGCATGTCGCTTCGCTACCTCCACGTCCTGTTCGAGGGCTGCGAGATCTCGGCCTCGGAATGGATATGGAACCGCCGCCTGCAGCTCGCCTATGACTGCCTGGCGCGGGGCGAGGGGCGCTCGATCACCGCCGTCGCCTTCGACCACGGCTTCAACAGCTCGGCGCATTTCTCGACGATGTTCCGCCGCAAATACGGTGTGTCGCCGCGCGACATCAGCCGTCTGGCGCCGTGAGGCGGGGGCGCCCGGACGGCGCGGCTCAGGATTCGGGAATGCCGCCCAGCTCGAGCAGGCGGTCGCGGTCGTCGATGTCGACATTGATGTCGAAGACGACGCCGTCGGTGCGATAGACCAGCTGCGCCAGGCAGATGACCTGCCTGCGGGCGTCCTGAAAGACGCGCCGGACCTGGACCACGGGGTCATGGACCTGGATGCCGAGCTCGGCCGCTTCCTGCGGCGTCGAGGCGATGACGCGGAAGGTCTGGCGCACCCGGGCGAGGCCGGCCTCCCCGGTGTCGTAGAGCAGCGTGCTGATGAGCTCGCGGTTCCACAGCTTCTGCGGGATGAGGTCGTAGATTTCCGTGGCGACGAGATATTCGCCGACGGTGAACGGGCCGCCATTGCGGGAGAACACCCGCTTCAGGTAGCGGTAGTCGTCGAACGGCTCGCCATCTTCGGCGACGATGCGCAATTCGCCGGCAGCCGGCCGCGAGGCGACGACGCGGAAGCTGAGATCGCCGCCCCGCCGCGAGGGCGAGCGGGTGAGGTGATGCGGAGCCGACCCCGCCATTTCGGGCCTGGCGGTGACGAAGGTGCCGCGGCCGCGCTCGGCGCTGATCAGCCCTTCCTTCTCGAGCCCGGCCAGCGCGTGGCGAACGGTCATCGCCGAAACGCCATAGGTGGCGACCAGATCCTTCAGCGTCGGCAGCCGGTCGCCGACATTCCAGAACTCGTCGGCAATCTGCCGGCGGATGACCGTCGCAAGCTGGACGTAATACGGCGTGCCGTCGTCGCGCAGCATCTGAACCTGTTCGGCGGCATTCGGCAAAGGCAGTCATCCTTCCGGCACTGGACCCAGTTCGTAGGCATCCCGGCAATCGCAGGCAATGGGCACAAATTGGCGGTTGACGGAAAAAAAGAAAAGGAGCGTCTTGGCATGATAGCATAAAAGTGACAAAGTGCTAGAACTAGATCACAATCTTTCCCACCCATCGGGAAAGAGCGGACTGGAGCATGCCGGGCGCAATCGCCGAGCGGCCTTGCCGAAACGGCATGCGAGGAAAGGACACGAGGCGCGCAAGCCGATCGGGAGGATCGCGACGCGCCCTTGCATCGACGCCGCCGGACGGCGCGCCGAAACTCAAGGCTGGGAGGGCCGGATGAAGAACTGGATCACGGGATCGGCATTGGCATTGGCAGTCGCGCTTGGCCTGGGCGCAGGCGCGGCGCAGGCGCAGGACGCCGGCACGTTCAGATACGCCGAGCAGGTCAAGCTCATCACCATGGACCCGCAGCAGCAGAGCGGCAGCGGCGTCCCCTATCTGCGCCCGGTCTATGAATCGCTGTTCGAGCGGGGCCCCGACGGCAAGCCCGTGCCGCTGCTCGCCAGCGGCTACGAGATCGACGGCCTCGAGGTGACGATCAGGCTGCGCGAGGGCATCAGCTTCAGCAACGGCGAGGCCTTCAACGCCGAGGTCGCGGCGGCCAACATCAATCGCGGCGTCAAGCTCGCCATCGTCGAGGGGCTGAAGACCGTCGAAAGCGCCGAGGCGGTCGACGGCTACAGCGTCAGGATCAAGCTGAAGGAGCCGGACCCGGCGATCATCGACAGCCTCTGCCACACCGGCGGCATGATGCTGGCGCCGGCGGCGATGGCCGACCCGGCGCTCGACCGCAACCCGGTCGGCACCGGGCCTTACGTCTACAGCAGGGAAGAGTCGCGCGAGGGCGAGGTCCGGGTCTACACGCCGAACCCGACCTATTGGGACAAGGACAAGATCGGGCTTGCCCGCTACGAGGTGTGGGAGCTTCCCGACGACACCGCCCGCCTCAACGCGCTGAAGACCGGCCAGATCGACGCCGGCAACTGGCTGGCCAACCCGCAATCGGCCATCATCGACCGCACGCCGGGCCTGAAGCTCGTCCGCGGCACCGGCGGCCTGAACTACCACGTCATCATCTCCGACCGCGAAGGCACCGTCGTGCCCGCCTTCGCCGACCCCGACGTGCGCCAGGCCATGGCCCACGCCATCGACCGCGAGGCCTTCGGCAAGGCGGTTCAGTTCGGCCTGGCGGAAAAGTCGTTCCAGCCCTACGGCAAGGGCGACTGGGCCTACGATCCGGCGCTCGAAGGCGTCTACGAATACGACCTCGACAAGGCCCGCGACTTCATGGCGAGGTCGAAATTCCCCGACGGCTTCTCCTTCGACATGCCGTCGATCCCGATCTACCAGTCGCGGATCGAGGCGCTGGCCGGGTTCTTCAAGGAAATCGGCATCACCATGAACATCGTGCCGCAGGAGCCGGGCACGCTGGCGCGCGTCAGCCGCACCACCAACTACCCGGCGACCAACCTCGTCTGGGCCACCAACACCGATCCGAAATTCCTGGCGCTGCGCTACATCTACGAGGACGCCGCCTACAACCCCTTCAAGGCCAGGCCGAGCGAGGAACTGCTGGCGCTGGCGAAGCAGGGGCTGGAATCGGTGGACCCCGACACGCGCCGCCCGGTCTACCGCAAGATGGCGGCGAGGCTCGCCGAGGAAGCGTTCCTGATCTTCGTCACCAACACGCCGATCCTGATCGGCGTCAGCGACGGAACCGCGAACAATCCCTCGGTCGTCTACCGCTTCGGCGAGGATTCGATCAATCTTCGCGGCCTGAAGGCCAACGACTGAGATCCGGGTCCCCATGCTCCAGCTCATTTTCCAGCGGCTTCTCGCGCTGGTGCCGCTGCTGTTCTTCGTATCGGTGCTGACGTTCTCGTTCACGTCGCTGCTGCCGAGCGATCCCGTCGACCTGATCATCGGCGACACGGGCACGCAGGAGCAGTACGAGATCGTCCGCGAGCGGCTCGGCATGAACCAGCCGGTCGTCGTGCGCTATTTCCAGTGGCTGGGCAAGGCGGTGCAGGGGGACCTCGGAACCTCCTTCTTCAACAGCGTCAGCGTGATGGCGGCCGTGATGCAGCGGCTGCCCGTCACGCTGTCGCTGACGGCGGTCTCGGCGCTGATCGCCATCGTCATCGGCGTCGCGGCCGGCATCGCCGCCGCCCTGCGCCCGCGCTCCTGGATCGACCGTTTCGCCACGCTCGGCGCCACTTTCGGCCAGGCGGTGCCCAATTTCTGGTTCGGCCTCATCCTGGTCGCGATCTTCGCCGTGAACCTGCGCTGGTTTCCGGCAACCGGCTTCACGCCGATCTCCGCCTCGCCGTGGGAATGGCTGCGCTCCGTCATCCTGCCCTCGATCGCGCTCGGCACCGCCTC
>JBLJBS010000155.1:0-2368 GCA_047637695.1 Aquamicrobium sp.
CACGCGAACGATGGGAACCCGCCTTGCGGCGAAAACCCGCTTTGTCTGCCTTGGCTTGGATGGGAGACCCCGTTCCGCACTGCCGGCAATGAAGGTGTGCCTCTTCAGTAACTCCGGTCTATGGACGACCGGCTAGCACCAGAAAGGCCCGCACCGTCGTTGCTTCAAGGTGTCCTCGGATCAGCGGTTGGCCGACTGACCGACTGGAGGGGTTAGCTCCAGGTACCTTACCGATTACCTCACCGAACGAGGCTACGGCGGACACCCACAGGCACGTGCGACTTTGGGCAAGCGCGATATAAGGATAAGTCCTAGGATAATCAATGGAGATTTTGTGAAATTTCCATGACTTCGGATGAGGTCCGGACGGGTGGCGGAAACGCTCGTCAGCGCGCCGCGCAAAGCGTGAGGAAAGCGGCGAAGCCGGCTTCGGCCCGGGCATCGACTTCGGCTGCCGCCGGCTCCGGCGCCACCCGGTTGACGCGGCGCATCTGCATGTCTCCGACAAGCAGCGCGATATACCATTCGACAGCCTGGCGCACCGATGGGGCGCGAATCGTCTCCGCTTCGATCGCCCGGGCAACGAGCGCGGCAAGCAGCGGCGCGACCGCATCGCGGCCGCTCTCGGCCAGCGCCTGGCCGAGTTCGCCGGTCGCGTCGGCCGCCGCTGCGCGGTTGAGCGAGATCGCCCGCTCGCCCACGAGCATGCCGAGCAGGAGCGGGGCGGCGATGGACAGGCCGTCGAGCGCGCTGCCCTCGCCCGCGATCGCTTCTTCAAGCACCGCCTTGGTGGAGCGCGCATTCTCCGCGACCATCCGGGCAAACAGCCCGCGCTTGTCGCCATAGCGCTTGTAAAGCGTCTCGTTCGACACCTTCGCCGCCTTGGCGACCGCGAGCATCGAGGTCGCGCCATAGCCGCGTTCTGCGATCAGCGCGTAGGCCGCCGCGAAAATCCGCGCCTCGCGCTCCGCCCAGTCATTGCCTGCCATCGTCTGAATCCCCGATTGACGGCAACCGTACAAATATGTACGGATAATCTACCGTACATATTTGTACATACATATTGACGAGGTTTGCAATGCCTGTGCTTCTGACCGCGATGTCGATCGCCTCCATCCTGTTCTCCGGAGCCATCTTCGGCTTCTTCTATGCCTGGATCTGCTCGACGATGTGGGGACTGGACGCCGCCGATCCACGCGCCGCAATCGCCGCCATGCAGGCGATGAACGCCTCAGTGCGCAACATCGTCTTCGCGCCCGCCTTCTTCCTCACTCCGGTGGTTCTGGCAGCGACTGGAGCAGTCGCCTTCATGCAGAAATACACCCATGCCGCGGCATGGTTCCTTGCCGCCGGCGCGGTCTATTTCGGGTTCGGGCTGCTGCTGACCATATCGGTCAACGTGCCGATGAACGAGGCGCTGGCGCTGGAAGCCGTGCCCGCCGACATCGACGCGGCACGGCAGCTCTGGCAGGCCTATTCGCAGCCCTGGCAATTCTGGAACACGATCCGCACCCTCGCCTCCGGCACCGCTCTCGCCTTTGCCGCGATAGGTCTCCTCGCCCTTGCCCGGCAGAATGAGCGCGAGGAAAGCGTTGCGGCGTAATTGCGGCCGATCCCGTCTTGATCCGGGCAGGAAAATGAACAACATTCGTCTCCTCGTTTCCGAACAGCGAACGAAGAGATTGCATGGATACCCTGACGCGCATGCGCGCCTTCATCGACGTGGTCGAGGCCGAAGGCTTCTCCGCCGCCGCCCGCAAGATCGGCCGTTCCAAGGCGCTTCTGTCGAAATATGTGCGCGAGCTTGAAGACGAACTTGGCGCGCTGCTGCTCAACCGCACCACGCGCCAGTTCTCGCTGACCGAAGTCGGCCACACCTATTATCGTCGCGCATCCGAGATCGTGCGCGAGATCGACAGCCTCGCCGACACGGTGCGCGATTCATCCGGCGACGTGCGCGGACGAATCCGGCTGACGGCGCCGCGCACGTTTTCCGATGCGCCCATCGGCCAGTCGCTGATCGACTTTGCCCGCGAGCATCCCGACGTCGTCCTCGACATTCATTTGGACGACCGTTTCGTCGACCTTGTCGAGGAAGGGTTCGACCTCGCCATCCGCATCACGCGGCTCGAGGATTCCTCGATGATCGCGAAGCGGCTGGCGCCGTTCTCGCTCAGGATTTGCGGCTCGCCCGCCCTGATCGCCAGCGTCGGCAAACCCGACAGGCCGCAGGATCTGTCGCGCATGCCCTGCATCGTCGACACCAACGGCCGCTGGCTGTCCAACTGGCCGTTCATGCGCGAGAACGGTGAAATGTTCTCGGTGCCGGTCTCCGGCCCGCTCGAGGTCAACAGCCCGCTGACGACGC
>JBLJBS010000156.1:0-26535 GCA_047637695.1 Aquamicrobium sp.
AGGTGCCCTACAAGGGGCCGGTCGGCGGCGTGCTGCACCAGCTCGTCGGCGGGCTTAAGGCGGCGATGGGCTATGTCGGCGCGCAGACCCTGACGGAGTTTCGCGAGCGGGCGACCTTCGTGCGGATCACCAATGCCGGCCTGCGCGAAAGCCACGCCCACGACGTGACCATCACCCGCGAGAGCCCGAATTATCCGGGTGGCATCTGACCACTCTGGAGCAATTCCAGGAAAAGTGCGAAGCGGTTTTCCGGCCGGAATTGCGACAAAGCAAAGTGTTGGATCGCTTCTGCGTTTCCGTAAAAATCTGAAATTTAGACGGTCAAAGAAAAACCCCGTGCCGGCGGCACGGGGTTTTTTCGTTTCCATCCGGGAAGCGCGGCTTCAGAGCGCCTCCGCCTTGGCGAGCGAGTGGACGGCATCGACGCGGGCGGCGTCGAGGTCGGCTTCGCTGAGGCCGAAGCTCTGGCCCATCAGCGCCTCGATGCCGCCGACCAGCGCCATGGCGTCGAGCCCGTAATAGCGCATGAGGTAGGCGCGCGAACCGCCATGGGCGTAGGTGTCCTTCAGCCCCAGCCGGACCAACCTCTTGGCCGCACCGGCATCGGCCATCGTCTCGGCGACCAGCGAGCCGATGCCGCCCTCGGTGACGTGGTTCTCGATGGTGACGACGCCGTGCCTGACCGCGCCGATATGGTCGAGAAGCTGGGCCGCATCGAACGGCTTGATGGTGTGCAGGTGGATGTGGCGGATGGAGACGCCGGCGCCGGCCAGCGCCGAGCGGGCACGCAGCGCCTCTTCCGTGGTGATGCCGGAGGTGACGACGAGCACGTCGGTGCCTTCGGCCAGCACGCGCATCTCGCCGACCTTGATCGGCGTGTCGAACAGGCGCGGCACCGAGCCGCGCAGCACCCTGCACCAGACCGGACCGTCGATGCTGTCGGCCGCCTCGCAGATGCTTTCGACCTCGGTGGCGTCGCCGGTCTCGAGGATGGTCATGTTGGGAATCGAGCGCATCACCGAAATGTCCTCGATCGACTGGTGGGTCATGCCGCCGGGCGTGGTGATGCCCGGCAGAAAGCCCATCAGCCGCACCTTGCGCCGGGGATAGGCGACCGAGGCCATCAGCTGGTCGTAGGGCCGGCGATACATGAACACGCCGAAGGTGTGGATGAAGGGCCGGAAGCCGGCGAGTGCCAGCCCGCCGGCGAAGCTCATCATGTTCTGCTCGGCCATCCCCATCGACAGGAACTGGTCGGGGTGGCGGTCGCGGAAGCCGTCGATCTCGCAGGACGAGGTCAGGTCAGCCGAAAGGCACAGAATGTCGGGATTGCCGGCCGCGAACTTCTCGAAGGCGGAGGCGTAGGGGCGGTTCACCATTTCAACCATGTCGCGGCCTCCTTCAGTGCGCGTAGTCGACCGGCGCGACGCCGAGCGAACCGGCAATCGAGGCGTTCATGCGGGCGCGCTCGTCCTCGGACTTGAACCGCACGTAGTGCAGGCGCGGGAAGCGCTCCTCCAGCGCCGGCATGGCGTGGAACGGGCTGGTGCGGGCAAGGATGATCAGCGGCTTGCCCTCATGCGGCTCGGCCACCGCCTGACGCATCGCGTCGAGGTCATGGCCGTCGATCTCGACGCAGTGGGCGCCGAACTCGATGAACTTGCGGCGGATGTCGCCGACCTCCATCACCGAATCCATCGCGCCGTCGCATTGCTGGTCGTTGACGTCCATGATGGCGAAAAGGTTGTCGATGCCGTGATAGGCGGCGGCCTGCACCGCCTCCCAGGTCTGGCCTTCCTGGACCTCGCCGTCGGACATGAAAACCCAGGTGCGGCCGGTGTCGCCGCGACGCCTGCGGCCCCAGGCGAGGCCGGCGGCGGTTGAAAGGCCGATGCCGAGCGTGCCGTTGTGGACTTCCATGCCGGGCGAGTGCTCGGCGCCGATCATCTCGACGGACGAACCGTCCTGGTTGAACATCTCCAGCCCTTCAGGCGCCATGCGGCCGACCTCGACCAGCGTGGCATAGGCGACGAGCGCGTAATGGGCCGGCGCGATGAACAGGCGGTCGTTCTGCGGCGTCGCCGGGCCGTTATAGCCGGCGCCGGTATGATAGTTCGGGTTCGAAGCCGACGGCACGCCCTCGAACGGCTTGGGGATCATCGGCAGGGTCGGCACGCCGAGATCGAGTTCCTCGTTGTAGAGCCAGGCAAGCTGCTCGGCCGCCGAACAGGCCTGCGAGAGATAGCCGCCATTGTTGCGGATCGTGTGCTCGAACACCCGCCGGCGAATGCCGAGAGCGACGTCTTCGGTGCGTTTCACATTGCGCATCTGGCGTTCCCTTTCCTTTACAAAAGTAATTATAATAGGCAAATGTAAAAGACAAGCGATTGACGTCAGCTCCGGAAATTTGGAACGGATTTGCTCGACCGCAGGGGCCTGCCGCCCTAAATCGCTGCCGCAGAGGAGGTGCGCCAGATGGGAAATTCAATGAAAGCCGTGCGCTGCTTCGGCTTCGGCCGGCGACACCGTTTCGTCGCCGCGACGGCCGTGCCGACCCCCGGCCCGGGCGAGGTTCTGGTGCGGGTCGACGCAAGCGGCATCTGCGCCGCCGACCGGGCGATGTGGGACGGGACCGGACCGTGGCAGCTCAGCTTCCCGTTCACGCCGGGGCATGAGTTCACCGGCACGGTGGTCGAGCTGGGCAAGGATGCCGGCGCGCTGCATGGCCTGAAAGCCGGCGACAGGGCGGTGGCGGAACTCAACGTCACCCATGGCAACGATTTCTTCCGCCAGCGCGGGCTTTATCATCTTTCGGATACGATGGAGGTGATTGGCGCGACGCTCGACGGCGGCTGGGCTGAATACATGATCTATCCGGCCAATGCGGTGATCCACAAGGTTCCCGATGCGGTTTCGGACAAGGCCGCGTGCTACGCCGAGCCGCTGGCCAATGCCATCCACGGCGTCCAGCGCGCCGACATCCAGTTCGGCGATGTCGTGGTGGTGTCCGGCGCGGGGCCGATCGGCATGGGCATGCTGCAGGCGGCGAAGCTGAAGACGCCGCGCAAGCTCATCCTCGTCAATCCGGGCGAAGCCAAGCGGGCGCTAGGCCTAACGCTCGGGGCCGACCTCGCCTTCCATCCCGACGACCCGGAGTTGAGGACCGCCATCGCCGACCTGACCGGCGGGCGCGGCGCCGACGTGTTCCTCGAAGCTTCGGGACGGACGGAAGCCTTCCAGACCGGCCTCGACCTGATCCGCAAGCGCGGCACCATCGTCGTGTTCGGTGTTTACAAGAAGAAGGCCGAGATCGACTTGAACGTGTTCGGCGAGTTCAAAGAACTGAACATACTCGGCGGCCATCTCGCGCCCTTCACCTACGCCACGGCACTCGACCTGATGGCACGCGGACTGATTGACGGCGATGCCTGCGTCACGCATGTCTATCCGCTGGAAGCATTCGAGGACGCGCTCGACCGCAAGCCGAAAGCGGGTGAAACGCAGATCAAGGTGATCTTCGATCCCCGCCTCTGAGGAGCCGAAATGACCTACACCGCCGCGCACTGGGGGGCATACCGGGTCGTGGACGATGGAGCGGCGCTTGCGCCGCTGGAAGACGACCCCCTGCCCTCGCGCATCGGTCGGGGCTGGCTTTCCGCCGCCACCGACCGGCAAAGCCGCATCCTGCGCCCGGCCGTCCGCAAGGGCTGGCTGGACGGCGACGGCGGCGCCGCGCGTGGCGACGACAGCTATGTCGAGATGGAATGGGAGGCGGTTCTCGACCTCGCGGCTGGCGAGGTCGACCGCGTGCGCGGCGCGTTCGGCAATGGCGCGATCTTCGCCGGCTCCTATGGCTGGGCAAGTGCTGGTCGTTTCCACCATGCGCAGAGCCAGCTTCGCCGCTTCCTCAACCTTGCCGGCGGCTTCGTCGGCGCGCGCGACACCTATTCGCATGCCGCCGCCGAGGTGATGTTCCCTCACCTTCTCGGCCTCTCCAACCGACAGTTCCAGGATGTGGTGACCAGCTTCTCCGAGGTGCGCAGGCATTGCCAGATCCTGCTCGCCTTCGGCGGCATCTCGCCGCGCACGGCGCAGGTCGCTTCCTCCGGCACCACGCGCCACGAGGTCGGCGAATGGCTCGACCAACTGGCAGCGGGCACGACGCGCCTCGTCAACGTCTCGCCGCGGCAGGGCGATCTCGCCGGTGCCGAATGGCTGCCGATCCGCCCCGGCACCGATGTCGCGCTGATGCTGGCGCTGTCCTGCGAAATCGTTGCCGCAGGACGGGAGGATCGCGATTTCCTCGCCTGCTGCACCTCCGGTTGGGAGCGCTTTCGCGCCTATCTCGCGGGGGAAACCGATGGCATAGCCAAATCCGCCGACTGGGCCGCACCGCTCTGCGACATCGATGCCGGCACGATCCGGGCGCTGGCGCTGGAACTGACGCAGAAGCGCTCGATGGTGTCGCTGACCTGGGGCATGCAGCGGGCCGACCATGGCGAGCAGCCGCTGTGGGCCGGACTGGCGCTTGCCTGCGTCATCGGCCAGATCGGCCGGCCCGGCTGCGGCTTTTCCTTCGGCTATGGCTCGACCACGCCGGTCGGGCGCGACGCGCCGCTGGTCGACTGGCCGTCGCTGCCGCAGGGCATCAACCCGATCGCAGACTTCATCCCCGTGGCGCGCATCGCCGACATGCTGCTCAAGCCGGGCGAACCCTACACCTACAACCTTGAGAACCGGACCTATCCGGACATTCGGCTGGTCTGGTGGGTCGGCGGCAATCCGTTCCATCACCACCAGGATCTGCGCCGGCTGGACGAAGCGTGGAAGCGGCCCGAAACGGTGATCGTCAACGAGCACAGCTGGACCGCGACGGCGCGGCGCGCCGACATCGTGCTGCCGGCGACGACGCCGTTCGAGCGCGACGACATCATGGTCAACCGCCGCGATCCGGTGCTTTTGTGGATGTCGCGCTTCCGCGAACCGATGGGAGAGGCGCGCGACGACTACAACATCTTCACCGGGCTCGCGCAGCGGCTCGGCGTGGCGGAAGCCTTTACAGAAGGACGCGACGCCGAGGGCTGGCTGCGCCATCTGTGGGCGCGCTCGCAGGGAGTGGCCCAGCGGATGGGCTTTGCGCTGCCGGATTTCGAGAGTTTCCGCACGCAGGGCCGCTTCGACGTGCCGCTGGCCTCGACGCCCCAGAATCCGCTTTCCGGCTTCGTCGCCGACCCCTCGGGCAATCCGTTGCGCACGGAATCGGGCCTCATCACGCTGGCCAGCGAGAAGATCGCCGCCTTCACGATGCCCGACTGCCCCGGCCATCCGGCATGGCTTCAGCCGGTCGAAAGCCTGCTCGATGCCGACGAAGACCAGTTGCACCTCATCTCCAACCAGCCGGATACCCGGCTGCACGCCCAGAACGATCGCGGCTCGGAAGCGCTGGCCGACAAGGTGGCGGGCCGCGAGGCTGGCTATCTTCATCCCGAAACGGCGGCGCGCTTCGGCCTGAGGGCGGGCGACGTGATGCGGCTTTCAAGCGCGCGCGGCGCCTGCCTTGCCGGCGTGCGGCTGGACGAGGGCCAGCGCCGCGACTGCGTCGTGCTGCCGACCGGGGCGTGGTACGACCCGCAGATCGTCGACGGCGAATGGCTCGAAGTTCATGGAAACCCCAACGCGCTGACCATCGACAAGGGCACGTCGGGCATGGCGCAGGGCAACACCGCCCACACCACGCTGGTGCGCGTTTCCCGCTGGGACGACCCGCTGCCCGCCCTCAGCATCGACCGCCCGCCGCCGGGTGTCGCAAACGGCTGAAAAGATCAGCCGGCCCGCAAAAGTGCCTCGGCCAGCTTCTGGTCGACGCAGAGATGCGTGGCAAGCCCGCTATTGATGGCGGCGAGAGCGGCCTCGACCCGATCGGCTCCGGGCACCACCAGAAGCCGCTTGCGCGCGCGCTTGAGCATTTCCAGCTCGACCGCGATCAGCCTGTCGTCGGGCGGCAGGCGGCAAGGCGTTCCATCGGCGGTGATGTAGCGACAGCACATGATGCCACGCGCCCCGGCAGCCCGCGCCGCTTCGACCTCCTGCGGCGTCGCCATGCCGGCCGCCACGACATGCGTGTCCGGCGACGGCATGCCGATCGAGGTGACGGTCATGTCGAGATTGGACAGCCGTTCGAGTTGGGCGCGGATGGTCGGCTCCGAAAGGAAGATGCGCGCCTGTTCGGCATTGGCCACCACCGCCGGCGCATGCAGCGTATAGCAGCGCGCCGACAGAGCGTTGGCGATCAGGATGGCGCAGCTTTCCGACGCCGGCAGATGGGTCGAGACCATCGACCCGACCATTTGGCAGACCTCGACGCCTTCGACGGCGAGGCGGGGAAGCTGCTGCGCCATCTCGTGGATGGTGCGGCTCCACTCGACCCCGACCCGATCGCCGGGCTCGAGGATGTCGCAGAAGGCGCTGGCCGCGACGCGGGCGAGTTGCACCAGGTCCCCAGCCGGGTCGGGCGTCTTTCCTTCGCCGGTTCGCGAGACATAGACATCGGCAAGGCCGAAGCGCTCGCGCAGCTCGCGCGCGATGTTCGAGGCCGCGAGCGAGCGGCCGTCGACGCGGATTTCGACGATGCCGCGGTCGCGCGCCTCGCGCAGCATGTTGACGATGGTGGCGCGCGACACCTTCATGCGCTGGGCGATGTCGCTCTGGGTAAGACCCTCGCCATAATAGAGCAACGCCACATTGGCCAGGAATGCGTCCTTGTCGGTCTGCGCTCTGGCTGAAGCGGCTTGCACGTTCATGGTCAGGCGTTCACCTTCTTCTGGCCGGACTGGCCGTAGTTCCTGCGATACCAGTTGTAGCAGCGGTCGATCTCTTCCTGCGACAGCTCTTCCACAGGTCCGCGCAGCATTGCAAGATGGGTGGTGAAGGCGGCCTCCTCCAGATACATCGCGAAGCTGGTCGCCTCGGTGGCCGACTTGCCCATGGTGAAGACGCCATGCGCCTTGACCAGCACGGCATATCCGCCCTCCGCCGCCTCGACGATCGCCTCGCCGGTATCGACCTCGCCCGGTGTCGCATAGCGCGAGCAGGGAATGTCGCGCCCGAGCATGTGGGTGATCGGCGTCAGCACCGCCGGGATGCGCTCGCCGCGCGCGGCGAAGCTGGTGGCGTAGGGCGAATGGGTGTGGGTGACGCCGAACACGTCGGGGCGATGGCGGTAGATGTAGAGGTGGATGCCGGTGTCGACCGAGGGCTTCATCCCGCCCTCGACGACGTTGCCGTCGAGATCGACCACAACCATCGTCTCCGGCGTCAGCTTCGAGAACTTGACGCCGGAAGGCTTGATGACGACGAGGCCGGTCTCGGGATCGCGGCCCGAGACGTTGCCGCCCGAGCCGACGACGAGGCCGGCTTTCGGCAGTTCGTGGTTCTGCTCGCAGACTTCCTGCTTCAGCTTCTCCAGCATCAGCCTGCTCCTCTCTGCGCGCTGTCCTCCATCCCGGCGGGCAGGCCGTGCGGGTAGACGACGATCTTCAGCGATTTCTCCGCCTCGACCAGCAACCGGAACGCCTCGGCCGAATCCTCGAGGCCGAAGCGATGGGAGATGGCTTGATCTGCCCTGATGCGGCCGGCTTCCAGCAGGCGGATATAGGAATAGGTGTCGGTGTGGTCGCTCGAATAGCGCGACGTCACCGTGATCTGGTCGAAATAGGCCTTGTTGCCGTCCTGCACCCAGTCAGTGCCGGGCGGCAGCGGCGCGCCGAGATGCAGGCAACCGCCGACCTCGACCAGATCCATCGCCTGCTTCCACGCCGACGGGAACGGCGCGATGACGATGACGGTATCGGCGAGGCGGCCATTGTTCAGCGCCCGCATCGCCGCGACGGCATCCTGCGTTTTCGGGTTGATGGTGTGGGTGGCGCCGAATTCGCGCGCCTTTTCGAGCCGCCAGTCGGAAAAGTCGAGCGCCACCACCTTGCCCGCGCCGAACAGCGGCGCCATGTGGACGAAGCCCTGGCCCATGAAGCCCGCGCCGACCACGGCAACCGTGTCGCCCGGCTGGATGTTGCAGACCTTCAGCCCCGACAGCACGCAGGACCACGGCTCGATGGTGATTGCGGCCTCGGTGGAGATCGAAGCCGGCAGGATGTGCGCATCCATCGCCAGATGCTGCGCGGTCACGCGGTAATATTCGCAGACGCCGCCGGGATCGAGCTTCATCTTCGAATAGAACGGATCGCGGGTGAAATGGCCGCGCCGCGACCAGTGCGAGTTCACCCGGCCGACATGGTGGTTGATGAAGACGCGGTCGCCGAGTTTGAATTCGGTGACCCCCGCGCCGACCTCTACCACCTCGCCGACCGGCTCATGACCCAGCACCTTGGGCTCAGCCTTCTTGTACCAGGCCATGGTCTCGCCGCCGCACAGGCCGCAGGCCAGCGTCTTCAGCAGCAATTCACCAGGGCCGATTTCCGGCACCGGGCGGTCCTCGATGCGGATATCGTCCAGCGCGTGATAGACCGCCGCCTTCATCATGTTGCTCATTTCATCGCTCCGAAGGAACGGCCGCTTTCAAAGGGCCTTCAGTTCATCGTGCAGGGCACGCAGGCCCCGCGACAGTGTCTGGTAGCGCCGCCACACCGCATCATAGGCACGGACGCGGCCGGGGTCGGGTTCATAGACGCGCTGCGTTTCCGCGCGGGCGGCGAGCTTGACCGGCTCGCCTGCCCCGGTTGCGGCCGCGCCGATGCAGGCAGCGCCCCACAGACCCTGATCGAAGGCGGCATTGGTGACGACCGGCCGGCCGACGACGTCGGCGATGATCCGGCACCATGCCTCGCTGCGCGAGCCGCCGCCGGTCAGTTGCACCGGGCCTGTCGCCAGACCGCCCTCCTCCTCGCAGCAATGGCGCAGGCTGAGCGCCGTTCCCTCCATCACCGCGCGGGCAAGGTCGGCCCTGGTCGTGCTCGACGACATGCCGTGGAAGGTGGCGCGCAAATCAGCCATCACGAAGGGCGCGCGCTCGCCGTTCAGGTAGGGCAGGAAGGTGACGCCGTTGGCGCCCGGCGATCCCGCGGCGACCAGCGCGCCCAGTTCGGCGATGGCCTCGCGGTCGGCGACGCCGCCGGTCGGCGACAGAAGCGTCGAGAACCAGTCGAAGGCAGCCGCGCCGGTGGTCGGCGCGAGCACGCGGATGATGGTGTCGGAGGTGGGATGCAGCACGCTCGCGCCGACCGGCAGCGCCCGCGGCGTCACCTTGTCGGTCAGGATGTTGACCACCGCCGTCGTGCCCATGATCATCATCGCCTGACCGGCGCGGGCGAGGCCCATGCCGACGATCATGGCGGCAAGATCGAGCGTCGGGACGCAGACGGGCAAGCCTTCCGGCAGGCCGGTCGCGGCGGCGGCGCAGGCATCGATCGCGCCGAGCAATTCCGTCGCCGGGCGCGGCTCGACCAGACGCGGCGCGAGATCGGCGCAGTCGAGCGCCCCGATCGCCGCGCCATAGCGGCGGGTGGAGAAATCGGTGAAGGGAATGGTGCCGTTGGAACGGTCGGTGGCAAGCCGGCCGGTCAGGCACAGGCCGATCCAGTCGGCGCAGGTGACGACATGAGCCGTGCGGGCGGCCGCCTCCGGCGCATTGGCGCGCAGCCAGCGCCACAGAGGCGCCGAGGTGCCGGCCCACAGCGAGGTGTGGCAACCATAGCCCACCGCATCGGCGGCACCCGAGGCGACCAGCGCCTCGACATCGGCGCTGGCACGGGTGTCGTTCCACAACAGGGCATTGTACGTCGGCCGGCCGTCCTCGCCGATCGGCCAGAAGCCGTCGCCCTGGCCGCAAAGGCCGAGCGAGCGGAAGCGCCGGCCGGCGCATTTTTCCGCAAGCTCCTTCAGGCAGGCGGCGACGCCCTGCCACACCGCTTCCATGTCCTGTTCGGCAAAGCCGGGCGCGGGGCGAAGAACCTCGGTGGCGCGCTCGGACTGCGCCATGATCGAACCGCGGGAATCGTAGGCAGCGGCCTTGATCGCCGTCGTTCCCACATCGATTCCGAGCCAGAGATCCGTCACCACCACCTCCCGTCTGTAAAACACAATTGACTTATTTTTTGACAAATGTAAAGAATTCCATGCCTGAAATGGCTTGCACAACGATAATCGTCGACCTCGCCCAGCGCGGTTCGGCGAACGATAATTATCCCCGCGACGCGCCTGTTGCTTCAGGTTGATCGCGGATGCAACGGGCAAAGGGAGGCCTGACATGACGCTTACGAAGAAACTCGCGCTGGCGCTGGCGTGCGCCGGATCGCTGGCCGCCTTTTCGGCGCACGCCGAGGAAAAACTGACGCTGGAGGGCAAGCGCATCGGCGTTGCCGTGGTTGGAACCCAGCATTTCTGGGACCGCGAGGCGTTCACCGGCGCCAAGGAAACGGTCGAGGCGCTCGGCGGCACCGTGGTGCCGGTCGATGGCGGCCGCGACAACCAGGTTCACGCCGACAACCACGACATCCTGCTGAACAACAATGTCGATGCGGTGATCTCGATCCTCGGCGACGCGGCGGTCGAGCCGAAGTTCAAGGCGCTGCGCGACAAGGGCATCCCGGTTTTCACAGTCGACCATCCGTCGATCCATTCGGTCAACAACTCGACGTCCGACAACTACTATATGGGCTCGACCATCGGGCGCCTGATGGCCGACGCCATCGGCGGCAAGGGCAAGGTCGCGGTTTTCAACGCCTTCGAAGGCGCGCTGCGCATCTGCGGCATTCGCGCCGGCCTGTGGAAGTTCGTGCTCCAGGACTATCCCGAGATCGAGGTGATCCAGCCCGAACTGGCCGAGGAATTCGCCAATGCGCCGGAAGACGCCCGCCGCAAGACGCTCGACCTCTTGAGCCAGCATCCAGCCGGCACACTCGACGCCATCCACGTCGCCTGCTGGGACCAGCCGGCCATCGGCGTGGTGCAGGCGCTCGAGGAAGCCGGCCGCACCGACGTCAAGGTGACGGCGCTCGACGCCGGCCCCGACACGCTGGAGATCATGGCCGAGGACGGCTCGCCCTTCGTCGCCAACGTCGCCCAGCAGCCCTACAAGATCGGCAAGACCTCGGCCACCAACGTCGCCCGCCACTTCGCCGGCGCAACGCTGCTGCCGCAGACCTATGTCGACGTCGTTGCCGTCGCCGGCCAGGACGAAGCCAAGAAGACCTACAAGGATCTTGGCTACGGCTCGCTCGACTAGGTCGCATTGACGACCCGGACCGCGTCCGCGATGTTCCTGCATCGCGGACGTGGCCTTTGCATCGGGACAAGCGCTCCATGGTCGAGACTGCCTTCAGCCTGCGCGACATCGTCAAGTCGTTTCCCGGCGTGCGCGCGCTCGACGGCGCCAGCCTCGAAGTCCGCGCCGGCGAAGTGCATGGCCTCGTCGGCGAGAACGGCGCCGGCAAATCCACCGTCATCAAGGTTCTGGCCGGCGTCTATCAGCCCGATACCGGCGCCGTCTCGATTGGCGGACGCACGATCGACCCGGTGACGCCGCAGGCCGTGCATGAGGCCGGCGTGCGCTTCATCCATCAGGAACTTCATCTCGTCCCGCACTTCACAGTGGCCGAATCCGTGTTCATGGGACAGGAGACCGGCAACCTGTTCGGCCTCGACCGCAAGGGCATGCAGCGACGCGCCGAAGCATTCCTGCGCGAGCGGCTGAAGGTCGAGATTTCCGGCAGCCGGCTGATCCGCGACCTCGGCACGGCCGAGCGCAAGCTCGTCCAGATCGCGCGCGCGCTGATCGACGGCAAGGCGCGCATCGTCGTCTTCGACGAACCGACCGCGCCGCTGGCCAGCGAGGAGACGAGCACGGTGCTGCGCGCCATCGAGGCGCTGAAGGCCGACGGCATCGCTATTCTGTACGTCTCGCATTACCTGAACGAGATCAACGAGATCTGCGACCGCGCCACCGTATTCCGTCTCGGCCGCGACGTCGCCGTGTTCGACAGCATCGATGACGGCAGCGGCCCCGAATTGGTCGCAGCCATGGTCGGGCGCGAACTGTCCGACCTCTATCCGCCCCGGTCGGAACGTGACAAAGGCGAACCGGGCCTCGAGGTTATGCGCCTCTCCGACGGCTCGGCCTTCGCAGATGTCTCCTTCAGCGTGCGGCAGGGCGAGATACTGGGCATTGCCGGGCTGATCGGCTCGGGCCGCGAGGAACTGATCGACACCATCTACGGCCTGCGCCGCGCCCGCTCCGGCGAGATGCGCCTTGGCGCGGAACGCCTTCGCATCCGCTCGGCCGCTGATGCGGTCCGGGCCGGCATCGTCCTCGTCCCGCGCGACCGGCGCAATGACGGCCTCGTCCTGCCGATGACGGTGGCCGAGAACGTGACCTTGGCGACGCTTGCCGAAACCTCGGTCGCCGGCCTCGTCAGCGCCGGCCGGCAGCGCGACAGCACCGAGGCCCAGATCGCCAGCCTCGACATTCGCCCGCCCAATGCGGGCGCGGTGACCCGATACTTGAGCGGTGGCAACCAGCAGAAGGTGGTGCTCGGCCGCTGGCTGGCGCGCAAGGCGCGGGCCTATCTGTTCGACGAGCCCACCGTCGGCGTCGATGTCGGCGCCAAGGCGGAAATCTACACGCTGATGCACGGGCTGGCGCGCGACGGCGCGCCGGTGCTGGTATCGTCGGGCGATCCGGCCGAACTGGTCGGCGTCTGCGACCGCATCCTCGTGATGATGCGCGGCCGCATCATCGCCGACGTCGCCGCCGGGGGCCTGACCGTCGACCGCCTCGTCGGCCTGACCACCGGCGCGGTCGATGTCGCCCCGGGGGAGGCCGCCGATGCGGGCTGACGTTCCGGTGCGCGGCAATCTCCTGTCGCAGGCGGTCGGCCTGCTGCCGGTCGCCGTCTTCCTCGGCGTGCTCGCCTATATCGGCTTTCATGCTCCCAACTTCCTGACCCGGACCAATCTCGAACTGGTGCTGGTGCAGTCGCTGCCGGTGGTGCTGCTGTGCATCGGCCTGTCGACCGTTGTGATCGCCAGCGGCGACGACGTAGTCTCGGGCGGCATCGACCTGTCGATCCCGGCGACGGGGGTTCTGGCCGGCGGCATCGTCGCGCAGATGCTAAGTTCCGGCTATCCGCTTCTTCCAGCGGCGCTCGCAGCGCTTGCCGCGGCGCTTGCCGTCGGCACGGTCAACGCCATACTCGTCACAAGGGTAAAGATGACGCCGCTGCTGGCGACGCTGACGATGATGGTCGCGGTCATCGGCATCAGCAATGTCGTCACCCGGAGCCGGCGGATCAATGTCAGCGATCCCTGGATCATGGAACTGGCGACGGGCCGCATCTTCGGCGTGCCGACGGGCATACTCGTCGTTCTCGTCATCGCGCTCATCGCCTTCCACCTCGTCCACCGCACCCGATGGGGGCTGAACCTGCAGGCAGCCGGCGGCAGTCGCGACGCCGCAGAGATCTCCGGGCTGAACGTCGACCGGCTGGTGGCGCAATCCTTCCTCATCGCGGCCTTCATGGGCTTTATCTGCGCGTTCTTCATCCTGGCGCGCGGCTCCGGCTCCTCGCCCGGTGTCGAGGACAACCTGATGCTCGAAATGGTGCTGGCCACCTTCCTCGGCGCGGCCTTCTCGCCGCGGCGCGTGGTGACGCTGTGGGGGGCGGTGATCGGGGCGCTTTTCGTCACCGCCATCTCGGTCGGGTTCAAGACAATGGGCGTCGACGTGTTCTGGACCGGCCTGATCAAGGGCACGCTGATCGTCGTCGTCGTCACCATGTCCACGATCCAGCAAAGGATGCGCCGATGAGCACGGTGTCCGCCGCCCCCACCACCGCCAGGGGTGCGCGGCTGCGCGCGATCGCGCTGCGCTTCGGCTTCCTTGCCGTGTTCGCGCTGTTCTTCGCCTTCTTCGCCACATGGAACCCGGTCTTCGTCCAGGGCCAGAACCTGCTCAACATCGTGCAGAACTCCTCGGTTCTGCTCATTCTCGCGCTCGGGATGACACTGATCGTCGCCACCGGCGGCATCGACCTGTCGATCGGCATCGCGCTCGATTTCGGCGCCGCCTTCGCGGTCGTGGCGATGAAGGATTACGGCGCCGACTGGCTGACCGCCTGCCTCGCGGGGCTGATCGGCGGCGCGCTCGTCGGCATCTTCAACGCCCTTCTCGTGGTGGCGCTGCGCGTCAGCCCGTTCATGGCGACGCTGTGCACCTTCTTCATCGGCTCCTCGGTGCAGCGCATCTTCACCAATGGCGGCGGGCCGATCTCCTTCCGCCAGATGCCGGAAGGCTTCCGCGCGCTCTCCATGGGTCGTGAACTCGGCGTTCCTACCATGGTGGCGATCGCGCTCGTCCTGCTCGTCGTCTACTATGTCCTGCTCGAACGTTCGACGCTCGGCCGCCGCATCCACGCCATCGGCATGCAGCGCTCGGCGGCCGCGATAGCCGGCATCCGCGTCAACGCCATCCTGGTGTTCTGCTTCGTCGCGGCATCGGTGACATGCGCCGTCGCCGGGCTGATCTCCGCCGCATCAATCCGCATGTTCACGCCGCTGTCGGGCTTTTCCTATCTGATGGACGCCATCGCCGCCGTATTCATCGGCGCGGCGCTGCATCCGCGCGGCCGTCCCAACGTGCCGGGCACGCTGGTCGGCGTCCTGTTCCTCGGCATGGTGCAGAATGGGCTGAACCTGATGGGCCTCGACTTCAACACCAAGGACGCGCTGTCGGGCATCATCCTCGTCGCCGCGCTGACACTGGCGGTCCTGCAACGGCGCATGCAGGGCTGAGCCGGGGATTCAATCCCGACTATCTGAAGCGGTCGTGAATCTCCGCGAACGACGCCGCGATGTCGCGGAAGACGTCGGTCAGCACCGGGTCGAAGTGGCTTCCGCGGTCGTGGACGATGCGCGCCACCGCCTCGTCATGCGGCACGGCCGCCTTATAGACGCGTTCCGAGACCAGCGCGTCATAGACGTCGGCGATCGCCATCAGCCGGCCCCAGAGCGGAATTTCCTCGCCCTTCAGCCCGCACGGATAGCCGCTGCCGTCCCATTTCTCGTGATGGGTATAGGCGATCGCCTTCGCCATCTCGAAGAACGGCGTATACATGCCGAGATGCCGTTCCGCGGTTGCAATCGCGGCGCGTCCGATCTCGGTATGGGTCTTCATGATCTCGAACTCTTCGGCATCGAGCTTGCCCGGCTTGAGCAGGATGCTGTCGGGGATGCCGACCTTGCCGATGTCGTGCAGCGGCGCCGACTTCCACAGCAGGTCGATGGCGATCGGCGTCAGTTCCTCGACGAAGGCCCCCTGCTCGACGCAGGCCTGCGCCAGCGTGCGGACATAATGCTGCGTGCGAACGAGATGATCGCCGGTGTCGTTGTCGCGCGTCTCGGCCAGCGAAGCCATGGCAAGGATGATCGCCTCCTTGGCCTTGACCGCCTCCTCCCGCGCTTTCAGCGCTTCCTCCTTTGCCGCGACGAGCGAATCCATCAGCGCGATGTTGGTGAAGGCCACCGCCGCGCCATTGGCGATCCGCGTCAGCATGGCGATTTCCTCATCCGTCGCCAGGTGCCGCTCGCCCCAATAGGCCCCGATGGCAGCGACGGGATCGTCGCGCCGCACCGGCACCATGACGAGGCTCTTCACGAAGGTCGGACGATAGGCGGCATGGGGAATGCGGTCGTCGCTGTAGATGTCTTCTATGACCGCCGCCTGGCGGTTCAGCATTGCCCAGCCGGAAATGCAGGTGGAAAGCGGAAAGCGCATGCCCTTCCACAGCGGGCTGATGGCGTCTTCCTCGGCATAGTGGCAGAGTTCGCCATCGCGCAGGACGAACGTTATCCCGTCTGATCCGACCAGCGGCCGGGCATGGGCGCGAACCGTCGAAAGAATCTCGTCGACGCCGCGCGCCATTGACAGCGCAAGCATAAGGTCGTCGATATTCGGAACAGGCAAGTCCGGCACGCCGGGCCGCATCTTCAAGATCGCGGTCATGCTTCCCCCAAAGCCGGCATATAACAACTGAATCAGTAGTCCCGCATATTCGTTGATTATCCCTTAATGATGCAATGATCAACCAAGTAAAAAGAGATCGACATGCCCAATGACGCAATCTTCCTCCCGATGATCGCACAAATTGTATTGGTCGTCATTCTCTATGCTCTTCTGGGCATGCGGCGCGCAGCGGCCATCAAGGCAGGAAGGGCCAAAGTTTCGCAGTTCAGGGAAAACCTCAACGAACCGGAAGACAGCCTGTTCGCCCGGAACAGCCTTGCCAACCAGTTCGAACTGCCGGTGCTGTTCCACGCCGTCTGCCTGGCACTTTTCGTCACCGGCGGCGCCGGCACATGGGCGGTGGCGCTGGCGTGGCTGTTCGTCGCCTCACGCTACGTCCATGCCTTCATCCATGTCACCTCGAACCGCATCCGCCACCGCCAGCCCGCCTTTATGGTCGGGTTCGTCGTGCTGATCGTGCTGTGGGGCATGCTCGCCGTCCATCTTGTCGGCCGCGCCTGACAGCGAGCGCATGACACCGGCAAGCATGCGGCACTCATCCTGGCGGTCGGCGCTTCTGCGCCATGCGAAGGCGAGCATGCGCGCCGGCATCGGCTCGGAAAACGGCACTGCCCTGACCTCGGGCGAGATCACGCCCGCCGCTACCGCCATTTCGGGGATGAGCGTCACCCCCTGCCCGTGCGCCACCATCTGCAACAGGGTCGTCAGGCTGGCCGCGCCGTAATTGGCGAGTGCCGCGCCCCGCGCCGCCGTGCAGATATCGAGCGCCTGATTGCGCATGCAATGGCCGTCCTCCAGCAGCATCAGCCGCTCCAGCACCGGGCTTTCGGGCGGGACCGGCGGCGCGGCGAAGCCGGTATCGGCGGCCGGGACGGCGAGAAAGAAGCGATCCCTGAACAGAGGCTCGACGGCGATGGCCGGATGGTCGAGCGGCAAGGCCGCGACGATGCCGTCGAGGCGTCCGGCCACCGTCTCACTGATAAGCGTCGCGGTGACGGCCTCGCGCAGTTCGAGCGTCATCGCCGGAAACCGCTGCTTCAGCAGGGGAAGCAGACGCGGCAGCAGATAGGGGGCAACGGTCGGAATCACACCCAGCCTGAAGCGCCCTTCCATCGGCGCACGGCCGCGCCGCGCCACCGCCTCGATGTCGCGGATTTCGGCCAGAACGCGCTCGATCCGCGGCCGCAGCGCCGCACCCGCTTCGGTCAGCCGTGCGGCGCGGCCGCCGCGTTCGAACAGAGGGCATTCGAGCCGGGCTTCCATCTCGGCGATCTGCGCCGAGAGCGCCGGCTGGCTGACGCCCGCAAGCGCGGCGGCACGGCCGAAATGCAGCGTTTCGGCGAGGATTGCGAAATATTCCATCTGGCGTATCGTCAGGCGTATCATAATTTAAAATTATCATAGAAAGCAGAAATTGCAATTTGCACTTATCATTATCTGCGGCTAATTTGGAATTGTTCTAATTGATTCCGGCATTGCCGGCTGTCGGCGTCATGCCGGCCCTTCATCACGCCAATGCGCGGGCGCCGATCCGCGCGACCTATGACGACCCATGACATTGCCGGCAAATCCCGTGCGACGACATTGCATTGCGCACCGCCGGCAGGAAACACAGGAGACGAAGATGGACGCCCTCGAAGTCAACGAGAACACCGAGACCGAGCCGACCCCGCGCGGCCAGTGCCCGGTGATGCACGGCGCCCCGATCGCGTCGAATTCCGCCATGCGTTCCAACCGCGACTGGTGGCCGAACCAGCTCAACCTGAAAATCCTTCACCAGAATTCGGCGCTGTCCAATCCCCTGGGCGAGGCGTTCGACTATCGCGAGGCCTTCGGCAAGCTCGACTACGAAGCGCTGAAGAAGGACCTTGCCGCGCTGATGACCGACAGCCAGGACTGGTGGCCGGCGGATTTCGGCCATTATGGCCCACTGTTCGTCCGCATGGCCTGGCACAGCGCCGGCACCTACCGCGTCGCCGACGGCCGTGGCGGCGCCGGCGCCGGACAGCAGCGCTTCGCGCCGCTGAACAGCTGGCCGGACAACGTCAATCTCGACAAGGCGCGGCGCCTGCTTTGGCCGATCAAGCAGAAATACGGCAATGCCATCTCGTGGGCCGATCTGATGATCCTCACCGGCAATGTCGCGCTGGAATCGATGGGCTTCAAGACCTTCGGCTTCGCCGGCGGCCGCGCCGACGTCTGGGAGCCGGAAGAGGACGTCTACTGGGGCGGCGAGGACAAGTGGCTCGACGACCGGCGCTATACCGGCGAGCGCGATCTCGAAAACCCGCTTGCCGCGGTCCAGATGGGCCTGATCTACGTCAACCCGGAAGGGCCGAACGGCACTCCCGATCCGATCGCCTCCGCCCGCGACATCCGCGAGACCTTCGCGCGCATGGCGATGGACGATGAAGAGACCGTGGCGCTGATCGCCGGCGGCCATACCTTCGGCAAGACCCATGGCGCGGCCGACGCCGCCCATGTCGGCGCCGAGCCGGAAGCGGCCGGCCTCGCCGAGCAGGGGCTGGGCTGGAAGAACAGCTTCGGCACCGGCAAGGGCGGCGACACCATCGGCAGCGGCCTCGAGGTGACGTGGACCTCCGCCCCGACCAAATGGACCAACAACTTCCTGTGGAACCTGTTCGGCTATGAGTGGGAGCTGACCAGAAGCCCCGCCGGCGCGCATCAGTGGATCCCGCAGCACGGCATGGGCGCCAACACCGTGCCGGACGCGCATGACCGCTCGAAGCGCCATGCGCCGGCGATGCTGACCAGCGACATCGCGCTCCGGGCCGATCCGGCCTATGAGAAGATCGCCCGCCGCTTCCTCGAGGACCCGGACGCGTTCGCCGACGCGTTCGCCCGCGCCTGGTTCAAGCTGACCCATCGCGACATGGGACCGAAGGCGCGCTATCTCGGGCCCGAGGTGCCGGCCGAAGACCTGATCTGGCAGGACCCGCTGCCGGCGGCCGACCATGTGCTGATCGACGGCAACGACATCGCGGCGCTGAAGGCCAGAATCCTTGCCAGCGGCCTTTCCATCCCGGAACTCGTCGCCACCGCCTGGGCCTCGGCCTCGACCTTCCGCGGCTCGGACAAGCGCGGCGGCGCCAATGGCGCGCGCATCCGCCTCGAACCGCAGAGAAGCTGGGAGGTGAACCAGCCGGCCCAGCTCGCTAAGGTCCTCGACGTGTTCGAAGGCATCCAGACCGCGTTCAACGCCGAACAGACCGGCGGCAAGAAGGTGTCGCTGGCCGATCTGATCGTGCTCGGCGGCGCGGCGGCGATCGAACAGGCGGCCGGAACGGCTGGCCACCCGGTCGAGGTGCCGTTCACGCCGGGCCGCACCGATGCCAGCCAGGAAGAAACCGACGTCGAATCCTTCGCCGTGCTGGAGCCGGCGGCGGATGGCTTCCGCAATTACCTGAAGAAGCCGATGCGCGTCACGACGGAGGAACTCCTGGTCGACAAGGCCCAGCTTCTGACGCTGACCGCGCCGGAAATGACGGTGCTCGTCGGCGGTCTGCGCGTGCTGGGCGCCAATCACAATGGTGCGCAACATGGCGTCTTCACCGACCGCCCGGGCCAGTTGACCAACGACTTCTTCGTCAACCTCATCGACATGGCCACCGCGTGGAAGCCGACGTCGGAAACGGAGGAACTGTTCGAGGGCCGCGACCGCGCGACCGGCGAGGCGAAGTGGACCGGCACCCGCGCCGACCTCATCTTCGGCTCTCATTCGCAGCTGCGCGCCCTGGCCGAGGTCTATGCCCAGAGCGATTCCGGCGGCAAGTTCGTCCGCGACTTCGTCGCCGCATGGAACAAGGTGATGAACGCCGACCGCTACGATCTCGCCTGAGCGCGGGCGAAGGTCCTTCGCCCGCCATCTTCAAAGCAGGCGCGGAGAGATCCGCGCCTGCTTCGCGTTGCCGGGCGGTAACGTCTTCCTGACTTTGTCGGCGCGCAATATTTCGTTAACCATACCGCCATAACGCTTTGGCAATCGACGAATCGAGGGAATGGGGAACGCATGACGATATCACGCAGGGGCTTTGTCATCGGTCTTCCGCTGCTGTTCGCAGGCTGCGCCACGGGCGGCTTCGGCAGCGACTATCAGAACTATGCGGCTGTCCCGCATCCACGCTTCCCCCTGCCTGCGCTGTCGCCAGAGAAGATCAAGCCCGAGCTTCGTCGACGCGAGGTCAATTATGACGGCGACTACAAGGCCGGAACCGTCGTCGTCGACACGCCGGCGCGGCGGCTCTACTACGTGCTGGGCGACGGCAAGGCGATCCGCTACGGCGTCGGCGTCGGTCGCGCCGGACTTGCCCTGCGCGGCGGCGCAACCGTCGGCCGCAAGGGTGAATGGCCGAGCTGGACGCCGACCGACAACATGATGAACCGCGACCCACGCAACCGCCGCTATGCCGGCGGCGTGCCCGGCGGCTTGAACAACCCGCTCGGCGCGCGTGCGCTCTATCTCTATCGCGGCAGCCGCGACACCATGTTCCGCATCCATGGCACCAACCAGCCGAATTCCATCGGCCAGGCAATGTCGAGCGGCTGCATCCGCATGATGAACCACGACGTGATCGACCTCTACAACCGCGTACCGGTCGGGGCGAACGTCGTCGTGATCCAGGCCTGAACCGCCGCCGGCTTGTGTTCCTGCACCGGGGCGTCTAGCAAGACGGCCATTCGGGCAACCGGCATCGGAGCGGGACAATGAGACTGGGCGGCAGGCTGGCAGCGGCCATCGACGTGCTCGACGACATCGAGCGCCGGAATCGCCCGGCCGCGGATGCGCTCAAGGATTGGGGACTGTCGCACCGCTTCGCCGGGTCCGGCGACCGTGCGGCGATCGGCAACCTCGTCTATGACGCCCTTCGCAGGAAGCTCTCGGCCGCATGGATTCTGGGCAGCGACACGCCGCGCGCGCTGGCCTTCGGCGCGCTGGCGCTCGAATGGAGCATGGATGCAGCCGCCATCGATCAGGCGCTCGACGGCGACCGTTTCGCGCCGCCGCCTCTGACGGAAGCCGAGCGCGCCAACCTTTCCTCGCACGATCTCGCCGATGCCCCACCCGCCGTGCAGGCGGACTGCCCGGACTGGTGCGTGAAACTGGTCGAGGAGGCATTCGGTCCCGGCTGGGTGCGGGAACTGGCGGCGCTTGCCGGGCGGCCGCCGCTCGATCTGCGCGTCAACACGCTGCAGGCAACCCCGCGCAAGGTGCTGGAGGAATTGACCGACGCCGGCGCGCAGCCCACCGGCATGCTGGACGAGGCGATCCGCATTCCGCCGATCGAGGGCGGCGGCCGCCACCCCAACGTGCAGGCGACGCCCGCTTTCGAGAAGGGCTGGTTCGAGGTGCAGGATCTCGGCTCGCAGATCGCTGCCCACCTTGCCGGCGCGCAGGGCGGCATGCAGGTTCTCGACTACTGCGCCGGCGCCGGCGGAAAGACGCTGGCGCTGGCCGCCGCGATGGGCAATCGCGGCCAGATTTTTGCCCACGATGCCGAAAGGCAGCGCCTCGCCCCGATCTTCGACCGGCTGAGCCGCGCCGGGGCGCGTAACGTCCAGGCCATAGCCGGCGAGGATGGCCTGTCAGCTTTGTCGGGCCGCATGGACCTCGTGCTCGTCGATGCGCCCTGCACCGGCTCCGGCACATGGAGGCGTCGCCCCGACGCCAAATGGCGGCTGACGGAACGACAGCTCGAGATGCGCCTTGCCGAGCAGGCGGCGATCCTCGCCGATGCCGCCGGGCACGTCAGGCCCGGCGGGCGGTTGGTCTATGTCACCTGCTCGGTCTTCGCGGCCGAGAACATGCGCCAGATCGAGACCTTCCTCGCCGGCAATCCCGGCTTCACGGCGGGCGATCACGAAGCATTGTGGCAGACCCGGTTTGGCGCCGGGACAGCGCGCTCCCTTCTCACCCCGCACGGCATCGTGCTGACGCCCGCAACGACCGACACAGACGGCTTCTTCGTGTCGGTTCTCGAAAAAAATAACTGAGACGAAGGCCGCGCCCCGGCTGAATTGCTCGTTCGGGGGAACCGACCCCTCCCCGCACCGTTTGACGTCGACCGCCGCGTTGAGGCCTCCTTCATGACCCGTTTCATTCCTCTTGCCCTGTTCCTGATCGTTACCGTCGGCGGCGGGCTGCTGATCGGCGCCGCCAACATACCGGGAGGCTGGTATGCGGCGCTGGACAAGCCGCCGTTCACGCCGCCGAACTGGCTGTTCGCCCCGGTCTGGACCGTGATTTACGCCCTGATCGGCGTTGCCGGGTGGCGCATCTGGCGGATGCGCGCAACCGGTGGGGCGATGATCGCATGGTGGCTGCAGCTCGGCCTCAATTTCCTGTGGTCTCCGGTCTTCTTCACCCTTCACGCCATAGGATGGGCGCTGGCGATCATCCTTGCCCTGCTTGCAACCATCGTCACCTTCATCTGCCTCGCCTGGGCCAGCGACCGCCCCTCTGCCCTTCTCTTTCTGCCATATGCCGCCTGGGTGGCGTTCGCGACGCTGCTGACAGGCTCGGTCTGGTGGCTTAACTAATCTTTCGTCCGCTATGGATCGCGCGTTGCCCGCATGCGGCTGCTCTGCAATAAGCGGCGTCCTGAACATGAGGAAATGGCATGTCCGTGAGGTTCGAACCGACTGGCGATTTCGAGGCGCGGGTGCGCGCCAGCTTCGCGCGCCAGAAGATCATGGCCACGATCGGCGCCGAGCTGACGCGGGTCAATCCCGGCGAGGTCGAGATCGAGATGCCGTTCCGGGACGACCTGACCCAGCAGCACGGCTTCCTCCACGCCGGCATCATCTCGAGCGCGCTCGATTCCGCCTGCGGCTATGCCGCCTATTCGGTGATGCCTGCCGACGGTGCTGTTCTGACCATCGAGTTCAAGGTCAACCTGCTGTCGCCCGGCAAGGGCGAGCGGTTCCTGTTCCGCGGTCAGGTGACCAAGCCCGGCCGCACCATCATCGTCGCCGACGGACAGGCCTATGCCTATGACGGCGACGGCGAGGCGCGAATGATCGCGACGATGACCGGCACGATGATGGTGGTGAGCGGCCGTGACGGCATTGCCGGCTGAGCCGCCCCTCACCCGGCTTGGCCGCAGCGATGTGCTGTTCGTCATGGCCGCCGAGCAGGAATACGGCCCGCATCTGCGCGCCCGTTTCCGGCCGCTGATGACCGGCGTCGGCCCGGTGGAAGCGGGCATCGTCGCCGGCGGCGCGCTGGCCATCCTCGCCGCACGCGGCACCCTGCCCGACCTCGTCGTGTCGCTCGGCTCGGCCGGCAGCCGCACACTCGAACAGGCTGCGGTCTATCAGGCATCATCCGTCTCCTATCGCGACATGGATGCCTCGGCGCTCGGCGTGCCGAAGGGCGAGACGCCTTTCCTCGGCCTGCCGCCGGCACTGCCGCTGCCGCTGACCATACCCGGCATTCCATCGGCGACCCTGTCGACCGGCGCCAACATCGTCTCGGGCGCCGCCTATGACACGATCGAGGCCGAGATGGTCGATATGGAGACCTATGCCGCCCTGCGTGCATGCCAGCGTTTTTCCGTGCCGCTCGTCGGGCTGCGCGGCATTTCGGACGGCGCGCAGGAGCTTCGCCATGTCGACAACTGGACCGAATACCTCCACATCATCGACGAGAAGCTGGCGGAAGCGGTGGACAAGCTCGAATCGATGCTCGCCGGCCCTCAGCCGGTGCTCTGACACCTTGCGGAATCGCCGCGCTTTCTTTATGCGCTCGTCATGACCGCGACAGCTCATCCCGACACAGTCCTCATCGTCGATTTCGGTAGCCAGGTGACGCAGCTGATCGCGCGCCGCGTGCGCGAGGCCGGCGTCTATTCCGAGATCGTTCCCTTCCAGTCGGCCGAAGCCGCCTTCCGGCGCATCGGGCCGAAGGCCGTCATCCTCTCCGGCGGACCTGCCTCCGCCGCCGAGACGGACAGCCCGCGCGCGCCGCAGGCCATCTTCGAAGCCGGCATACCCGTCCTCGGCATCTGCTACGGCGAGCAGGTGATGTGCGCGCAGCTGGGCGGCAGGGTCGAAAGCGGCCACACCCGCGAATTCGGCCGCGCCTTCCTCGACATCGAGGGCGAGAACGCGCTGTTCGACGGCGTCTGGGCCAGGGGAACCCGCCATCAGGTGTGGATGAGCCATGGCGACCGCGTCACCGCCCTTCCCGATGGCTTCCGCGTCGTCGGCACGTCTTCCGGCGCGCCGTTCGCGGCCATCGCCGACGAAGCGCGCAGATTCTATGCCGTGCAGTTCCACCCCGAAGTGGTGCACACGCCGGACGGTGCGAAGCTGCTTTCCAATTTCGTCCACAAGATCGCCGGTCTGAAGGGCGACTGGACCATGGCCGCCTATCGCGAGCAGGCGGTCGCCGCCATTCGCGCCCAGGTCGGCGACGGCCGGGTGATCTGCGCTTTGTCGGGCGGCGTCGATTCCTCCGTCGCGGCGGTGCTGATCCACGAGGCTATCGGCGAGCGGCTGACCTGCATCTTCGTCGACCACGGCCTGATGCGGAAGGGCGAGGGCGAACAGGTCGTCTCGATGTATCGCGAGCACTACAATATCCCGCTCGTTCACGTTCAGGCGCAGGACCTGTTCCTCACAGCGCTCGACGGCGTCGCCGATCCGGAAGTGAAGCGCAAGACCATCGGCCGCCTGTTCATCGAGGTGTTCGAGGATGAGGCGAGAAAGCTTGCCGCCGCCGGCAAGCCGGCCGAATTCCTGGCGCAGGGCACGCTCTACCCCGACGTGATCGAGAGCGTTTCGTTCACCGGGGGGCCATCGGTGACGATCAAGTCGCACCACAATGTCGGCGGCCTGCCCGACCGTATGAACATGAAGCTGGTCGAGCCGCTGCGCGAACTGTTCAAGGACGAAGTGCGGGCGCTCGGCCGCGAACTGGGCCTGCCCGAGCATTTCATCGAGCGCCACCCCTTCCCCGGCCCCGGCCTCGCCATACGCTGCCCCGGCCCGGTGACGCGCGAGAAGCTCGACATATTGCGCGAGGCCGACGCGGTCTATCTCGACGAGATCAGGAAGGCGGGACTCTATAACGTCATCTGGCAGGCTTTCGCCGTGCTCTTGCCGGTGCAGACGGTGGGCGTGATGGGCGACGGCCGCACCTATGACTATGTCTGCGCGCTGCGCGCCGTCACCTCCGTCGACGGCATGACGGCGGACTTCTATCACTACGACATGGAGTTCCTCAGCCGCGCCGCCACCCGCATCATCAACGAGGTCCGCGGCATCAACCGTGTCGTCTACGACGTGACCTCGAAACCGCCCGGCACCATCGAGTGGGAATGATTTGGCGTCTGGTAAAGACCGGCACCAAAGAGCATGAAATAGCAGCTAAGCCCGCGTAATTGCGGGCTTTTTTGTTTTTTGGTGCTGCATTGTCTGGCACCTTTTAGCACGTCCAAGAAGAAATTTTTCATGGCACGGAAAAGGGCATTCCGCAGCTTGATGCCATGTCTCTGGCTCAGTACCATGACGGCCAAATCGCCCGCCTCATGGTATTGGAAATCCCTAAGGCATTGATAAAACATAGAATTGCCTCTGAAAACTGACGCATGCGGATCATGGTATTTTGAGGCAGAAAGACGCTTTGAAGTGCTCACCGATACCAAGCTGCGCAATCTGAAACCACAATCCAAGCTTTACAAAGTGAACGACCGCGACGGGCTATATGTGGCGGTGACGCCCGCAGGTTCGATCTCCTTTCGGTACAACTACGCCATTCACGGACGGCAAGAGACGGTCACTTTCGGGCGCTATGGTTCGAGCGGTATCACCCTGGCCGAGGCCAGAGAACGGCTGAACGAAGCGAAGAAACTTATCGCGACCGGGAAATCACCGGCCAAAGAAAAGGCGCGAGACAAAGCACGTTTACGCGGTGCTGAAAGCTTTGCGGAATGGGCTGAGAAATGGTTACGCGGCTATCAAATGGCCGAGTCTACACGCGATATGCGCCGTTCGGTCTTTGAGCGCGATCTTAAATCCAAATTCGAGAACTGGAAGCTCGCAGAAATTACCCATGAAGACCTACGCAACCACCTCGATGCAATTGTAGAGCGAGGCGCACCGGCGACAGCGGTCCATGCTCGCGAGGTTGTATCTCAGGTGTTTCGGTGGGCCATCGAGCGTGGCCAGAAGCTGGATAACCCGGCCGATTTCGTTCGCCCAAATAGCATAGCCAAGTTTGAGCCGAGGGACCGCGCTTTAACCCCGGACGAGATAGGGCTGATGTACCAGTACCTTGAGCGCGTTGCGACTGGCCCCTCGTTCCGCGCTGCCGCCAAGCTGCTTCTGTTAACAATGGTGCGCAAAAGCGAGCTGACCAATGCCACCTGGAGCGAAATCAGTTTCAGTGATGCGCTTTGGACAATACCCAAGGAACGCATGAAGCGCTGATCCACCCCCATTGAACGGGTCCACCTTGAAGTATGGTTTTGACCATGAAG
>JBLJBS010000157.1:0-3088 GCA_047637695.1 Aquamicrobium sp.
CAAAAAAAACCAAACTACATTACACAAAATACAATAAACAGGAGGAAACGGAATGTGCAATTCCCAAAATGACAAGGGCCTGCAAAAACTGCGCAATGTCTCTCCGACACGGCGCCGTTTCCTGCAGGGTAGTGCCGCGGCGGTGCTGTCGGCTCCGTTCGTGACGCGGCGGAGCTGGGCGGCAGAGCCGCTCTATGTGAACACATGGGGAGGGCGCTGGGAGGCAAGCGCCAAGAAACACCTGTTCGATCCCTTCTCGAAGGAGACAGGCATCGAGATCAGGACGGTCTCGCCGGTTTCCTATGCGAAGCTTGCCGCACAGGCGCGCACCGGCGTCTACGAGTTCGACGTCACCACGCTGGGTTCGGTCGAACTCGTCCAGGCGACCGAGGCCGACATCATCGAGACCATCGGCGACCGTCAGATCGATCACGAGAAGGTCCCCGAGACGTCGGTGTTCATGAACGGTCTGGCCTCGCACGTTTTCTCGACCAACATCTGCTACAACCGCGACAAGCATCCCAACGGTCCGCAGTCGTGGAAGGAATTCTGGGATGTCGAGAAGAATCCCGGCAGCCGTTCGATGCGGCGCTATGCCTGGGATTGCCTGCCGCCGGCGCTGATGGCCGACGGCGTGACGCAGGACCAGATCTACCCGATCGACGGCGACCGGGCCTTCAAGTCGCTCGACGCGCTGAAGGAGCATATCCGTGTCTGGTGGCTTCAGGGCAATCAGGCCCAGCAGCTGATCCGCGACGGCGAGGTCGACTACATCGCCATCTGGCACGGGCAGGTGCAGATTCTTCAGGATCAGGGCATTCCGCTCGAGCTGGTCTGGAACGAGGCGCTTCACTCCGAGGTCTACTGGGTCGTGTCGAAGGGGACGCCGCGCAAGGAAGCGGCTTGGATGTTCGCCGAGTTCGCGGCCTCGCCGGAGCCCCTGGCGGGCTTCTGCACCGATGCCGTCTACGGGCCGATGAACCCCAAGTCGTTCGACTTCATCCCCGAGGACGTGCAGAAGAACATGCCGACCTATCCGGAGAACATGAAGACCGCCATTCACCAGAAGGCGGAACTGATCGGTCCCGATTTCACGCCGCTGATGCGCCGCTTCGATCAGTGGATCGCTTCGTGATGGGCGCCCGCGTCTCCGGACGCGGGCTGAGCAGGGCGCTCTACAGTGCGAACGGAAGTTCGCACTGGCTCCTGCTGGCGCCGGTTGTCCTGTTTCTTGCCGTCTTCGCCATCCTTCCGTTGCTGAAGGTGGTGGAGTTCAGCCTGACGGATCCGAAGACGTCGCTGGACAACTATGTCCACGTCTTCACCAGCGGGTTCTACCTCAAGACGATGCTCGGCACCTTCATGACCGCCTTCATCGTCGCCGCGTTCTGTCTCGTCCTCGCCTATCCGGTCGCCTATGTCGCGGCGCGGGCGGGAGGCTGGGTCGCGGCGATACTTCTGCTGGCGGTGGCGATGAGCTTCTGGACGTCGTTCCTGGTGCGAACCTATGCGTGGATGGTCATCCTCGGGTCGCAGGGGCCGATCGTGGCAATGCTGAAATCGCTCGGCTTCGAATCGCCGCAGCTGCTGTTCACCAATTTCAGCGCCATACTGGCGATGGTCCACATCATGCTGCCGTTCATGGTCATGGCGCTCTACGCCGTCATGAGCAAGATCGACCCCAACCTGTTGCGTGCGGCGACCAGCCTGGGCGCCAGGCCGTTTCAGGCGTTCCGCACCGTGTTCCTGCCGCTGAGCGCGCCGGGCATCGTCACCGGCTTCTCCTTCGTCTTTATCATCTGCCTCGGCTTCTACGTCACGCCGGTCCTGCTCGGCTCGCCGCGCAGCCAGATGATCGCGGGCGTCATCGGCGACCACATCGAATACTCGCTCGCCTGGGGCGAGGCGTCCGCCATCGCGGTCGTCCTGCTCGTCATCACGCTGGCCCTGTTCGCGATCTACAATCGCTATGTCGGCCTCGACAAGATGTGGGGTTGAGACGATGAGCCCGATCAGACTGGTCGCGTTTGCCGTGGCGCTGTTCATCGTCGCCCCGATGTTCATCGTGGTGCCGATGTCGTTCAGCACGGCGATCTCGCTGGAGTTTCCGCCGCCGGCATACTGGCTCGGCTACTACAAGTCCTACTTCACCGATCCGAACTGGCTGCGCCCGACCTTCAACAGCGTCGTCATCGCCGCCGTCTCGGCCATGATCACCATGGCGATCATCACGCCTGCCGCCTTCGCGATGGTGCGCAGCCGCTTCCGCGGCAAGGCGCTGGTCAACCTGCTGCTGATGCTGCCGATGGCCGCGCCGTCGATCGTGCTGGCGCTCGCCTATTACTACTTCCTAGGCGGCCTGCGGCTGACGCAGACGCATCTCGGCGTGATCCTCGCCCATGTCGCGCTTTCGGTGCCGATCTCCTTCCTCGTCCTCGCGGCCTCGCTCAAGGGGTTCGACCGCAACCTCGAACGCGCGGCGATGAACCTCGGCGCGACGCCGCTGAAGACGTTCTTCCTCGTCACCTTTCCGGTGCTGCGGCCGGGCTTCATCGTCTCGGCGTTCTTCGCCTTCATTCATTCGTTCGACGAGACGGTGGTCTCGATCTTCATCTCCGGCCGCGATGCGGCGACCTTGCCGCGCAAAATGTTCGACAGCGTGCGCATGGACGCCGATCCCGTCATCGCCGTCGTTTCGACGCTTCTCTTCAGCCTCGTCTTCTGCGGAACCGTGATCATCGCGGTCGCCAGTCATCGACGCAGGCAAGCACGAATTTCGCGAGGATAGTGTGAACAATCCCCATCTTTCACTTGTTGATCTTGTCAAATCCTATGACGGCCGCACCAACGCCGTGGACGGCGTTTCGCTCGACGTCCGCAAGGGCGAGTTCCTGACCTTTCTCGGGCCGAGCGGCTCGGGAAAGACCACGACGCTGATGATGATCGCCGGCTTCGAGAGCCCGTCATCGGGCCGCATCCTGCTCAACGGCAGGGACATCGCGCCGGTGCCGCCCTTCGACCGCAACATCGGCATGGTGTTCCAGAACTATGCGCTGTTCCCGCATATGAGCGCGGCCGACAACATCGC
>JBLJBS010000158.1:0-2244 GCA_047637695.1 Aquamicrobium sp.
GCGCGGCCGGCGCCATCAAGTCGGGCGGCACCACGCGCCGCGCCGCCAAGATGGTGGTGGTCGATGCGGACCATCCCGATATCGAGGCCTATATCGACTGGAAGGTGAACGAAGAGCAGAAGGTCGCCGCTCTCGTCACCGGCTCGAAGATCGTGCGCCAGCACCTGACCGCGATCATGAAGGCCTGCATCAATTGCGAAGGCAACAATGACGACTGCTTCGACCCGGCTCTCAATCCGGCGCTGAAGCGCGAGATCCGTGCGGCCAAGAAGAACTCGGTGCCGGAGAACTACGTCAAGCGCGTCATCCAGTTCGCCCGCCAGGGCTACACCTCGATCGAGTTCAAGACCTACGATACCGATTGGGATTCGGAAGCCTATCTCACCGTTTCAGGCCAGAACTCGAACAATTCGGTCTCGCTCAAGGATGATTTCCTCCGCGCCGTGGAAGCCGATGGCGACTGGAACCTGATCCGCCGCATCGACGGCAAGGTCTCGAAGACGCTGAAGGCCCGCGATCTGTGGGAGAAGATCGGCTACGCCGCCTGGGCATCGGCCGATCCGGGTCTTCACTTCAACACGACGATGAACGACTGGCACACCTGCCCGGCGGCGGGGTCGATCCGCGCGTCGAATCCGTGCTCGGAATACATGTTCCTCGACGACACGGCGTGCAATCTCGCCTCGATCAACCTGCTGCCTTATCGCAACGCCGATGGCAGCATCGACATCGCCGCCTATGAGCACACCGTTCGTCTCTGGACGATCGTGCTCGAAATCTCGGTGATGATGGCGCAGTTCCCGTCGTGGAAGATCGCCAAGCTGTCCTACGAGTACCGCACGCTCGGCCTCGGCTTCGCCAATATCGGCGGCCTGCTGATGACCTCCGGCATTCCTTACGATTCCGACGAGGGCAGGGGCCTGTGCGCGGCGCTGACCGCGCTGATGACCGGCGTTTCCTATGCCACCTCGGCCGAGATGGCGTCCGAGCTCGGCGCTTTCCCTGAATATCCGGTCAACGCCCCGCATATGCTGCGCGTGATGCGCAACCATCGCCGCGCCGCCTATGGCGAGACGGATGGCTACGAGAAGCTGGCCGTGGCGCCGGTTCCGCTTGATGAGAGCCATGTCTGGCAGAAGGAACTGGTCGAGCATGCGCGCGCCGCCTGGGATCGCGCCATCGATCTCGGCGCCGAATACGGCTTCCGCAACGCGCAGGCCACCGTCATCGCGCCGACCGGCACCATCGGCCTGGTCATGGACTGCGACACCACCGGCATCGAGCCCGACTTCGCCCTGGTCAAGTTCAAGAAGCTGGCCGGAGGCGGCTACTTCAAGATCATCAACCGCGCGGTGCCGGAAGCCCTGCGCACGCTCGGCTATTCGGAAAGCCAGATCGCCGAGATCGAGGCTTACGCCGTCGGCCACGGCAATCTGAACCAGGCCCCGGGGATCAATCCCGGCTCGCTCAAGGCCAAGGGCTTCACCGACGACAAGATCGCGGCGCTGAACGGCGCGCTGGCTTCGGCCTTCGACATCAAGTTCGTCTTCAACAAGTGGACGCTGGGCGAGGATTTCTGCCGCGACGCACTCGGCTTCACCGACGAGCAGCTGAACGACTTCTCGTTCGAGATGCTGCCGGCGCTGGGCTTCTCGCGGAAGGACGTCGAGGCCGCCAACATCCATGTCTGCGGCGCCATGACGCTGGAAGGGGCGCCCCATCTCAAGGAAGAGCACCTGCCGGTGTTCGACTGCGCCAATCCCTGCGGCAAGATCGGCAAGCGCTATCTTTCGGTCGACAGCCACATCCGCATGATGGCGGCGGCGCAGCCCTTCATCTCCGGCGCGATCTCCAAGACGATCAACATGCCCAACGAGGCGACCGTCGACGACTGCAAGAGCGCCTACATGCTGTCGTGGAAGCTGGCCCTGAAGGCAAACGCGCTCTATCGCGACGGCTCCAAGCTGTCGCAGCCGCTCAACGCCTCGTTGATTGGCGATGACGATGACGACGAAGCCGAGGACCGGGCCGAGGAATTCGCGGCCGCCCCCGCCGCCGCACGGGTCGCGCAGGTCACCGAGAAAATCGTCGAACGTGTCATCGAGAAGGTGGTGCGCGAGCGCGAGAAGATGCCGAACCGCCGCCAGGGCTATACCCAGAAGGCGGTGATCGGCGGGCACAAGGTTTACCTGCGCACCGGCGAGTTCGGCGACGGCCGTCTCGGCGAGATCTTCATCGACATGC
>JBLJBS010000159.1:0-6294 GCA_047637695.1 Aquamicrobium sp.
CCGCTCGGCCGCGTCGTCTCGGTGCCGCTCTATTCCGAGCGCTACCAGCTGATCACCGCCGCCGGAAATTCGCTGGCGGAGCGGGCGCAGGTGACATGGAAGGAAGTCGCTGAACTGCCGCTGTGCCTGCTGACCCCCGACATGCAGAACCGCCGCATCATCGACCAGCATCTTGCCGCCGCCAACGTGTCGGCGCGGCCGACGCTTGAGTCGAATTCGATGATCCTGCTCTATGCCCACATCCGCACCGGCAAATGGTCGTCGATCATGCCGCTGAACCTCGCCGAGACGCTCGGCCTGTCCGAGCCGATCCGCGCCATCCCGATCGTCGAGCCCGACGCCAGCCACATCGTCGGGCTGGTGGCCGCCCAGCGCGAGCCGCGCACGCCGCTGGTGACGGCGCTGCTGGACGAGGCGATGGCGCTGGCCGGGGCCTTTGCCGGCTCTTGATAGAGAAATTCTATCAAGCGACGGAACAGCGGTATTGATCCCGCATCGTTACTCGGCTTTTCTGGACCTCCGACGGGTTCCGCCGGGAACAGGGAGGGCGCTGCATGGAAATGCGGCAGCACAGTACCGAAACCGCGACGCTGGCCGCGCGCATCGTCGAATCGCTGCGCGATCTCGAAGGCCCGCTGCTGCCGATCCTGCACCGTCTTCAGGAAGAGTTCGGCCATGTGCCGCAGGAGGCGCTTCCTGTCGTCGCCGAGGCGCTCAACCTGTCGCGCGCGGAAGTTCATGGCGTCGTCAGCTTCTATCATGATTTCCGTCGCGAGCCTGCCGGCCGCCATGTGCTGAAGCTGTGCCAGGCCGAGTCTTGCCGGTCGATGGGCGCGGAAGATGTCGCCGCGCTGGTCAGGGGCGCGCTCGGCATCGGCTTTCATGAAACCAGCGCTGACCGCGCCGTGACGCTGGAACCCGTCTATTGCCTCGGCCTGTGCGCCTGCGCGCCGGCCGCCATGCTCGACGGCGAGCCGCTGGGCCGTCTCGATGCCGCCGCCGTCGAGGAGATAGCGGCCGAGGTCGGACGATGAGGCCGACGGTTTACATCCCTGCCGATTCCGGCGCGATGGCGTTGGGAGCGGGGCGCGTCGCGCGCGCCTTCGAGACCGGGCTGTTCAGTCGCGGCATCGATGTGAAGATCGTGCGCAACGGTTCGCGCGGCCTCTATTGGCTCGAACCCATGGTCGAGGTCGAGACCGCTTCGGGCCGTTTCGCCTATGGCCCGGTCCGCGCCGCGGACGTTCCCTCATTGCTCGACGCAGGGATTCTGGACGGCCGCGCCAGCCACGAGCTCGCTCTCGGCGAAACGGACAGGATCCCCTTCCTTGCCCGTCAGACACGGCTCACCTTCGCGCGCTGCGGCGTCATCGACCCGCTGTCGCTCGACGATTACCGCGCCCATGGCGGAATGGCCGGGCTGGAGAAGGCGGTGGCGCTTGCGCCCGCCGGGATCGTTGGCACCGTCACGGAATCCGGCCTGCGCGGGCGCGGCGGCGCAGGCTTTCCGACCGGCATTAAATGGAAGACGGTCCACGACGCGCGCGCGATCCGGAAATACATCGTCTGCAACGCCGACGAGGGCGACAGCGCCACCTTCGCCGACCGGATGATCATGGAAGGTGATCCGTTCGTGCTGATCGAGGGCATGGCGATCGCTGCGCTCGCCACCGGCGCGACGAAGGGCTTCGTCTATATCCGCTCGGAATATCCGCACGCGGTGGCCGCCATGCGCGAGGCGGTGCGGATCGCCACCGCCGCCGGTGTGCTGGGACCGTCTGTGCTCGGTTCGCGCCATGGCTTCGACATCGAGGTGCGTGTCGGCGCCGGCGCCTATGTCTGCGGCGAGGAAACCTCGCTCCTGAACAGCCTCGAAGGCAAGCGCGGCGTGGTCCGCGCCAAGCCGCCGCTGCCGGCGCTGGAAGGGCTGTTCGGCCGGCCGACCGTGGTCAACAACGTCATCTCTCTGGCGTCCGTGCCTGTCATCCTCGACAGGGGTGCGGCCTTCTACAAGGATTTCGGCGTCGGCCGCTCGCACGGCACGATTCCCATCCAGATCGCCGGCAATGTCAGGCATGGCGGCCTGTTCGAGACTGCCTTCGGCCTGTCGCTCGGCGAGGTCGTCCACGACATCGCCGGTGGCACCGCCTCTGGGCGTCCGGTCAAGGCGGTTCAGGTCGGCGGGCCGCTCGGGGCCTATTTCCCGCCTTCGCTGTTCGATACTCCGTTCGACTACGAGGCGTTCGCCCAGCGGGACGGCCTGATCGGCCATGCCGGCATCACCGTCTTCGACGACACGGTGGACATGCTGTCGATGGCGAAATTCGCCTTCTCCTTCTGCGCCATCGAAAGCTGCGGCAAGTGCACGCCCTGCCGCATCGGCTCGACGCGCGGCGTCGAGACGCTGGAAAAGGTCGCGGCCGGCATCAGGCGCGAGGAGAACCTCGCGCTGGTCGCCGACCTCTGCGAGACGATGAAATTCGGCTCGCTCTGCGCGCTCGGCGGCTTCACGCCCTATCCGGTGATGAGCGCGATCAGCCATTTTCCCGAGGATTTCGGTCCCGGGCGGCTCGTGGAGGCAGCCGAATGACCGACATGGCGAAGCCGAAGGGACCGGCATCCTATTTTCCATCGATCGAGAAGACCTACGGAAAGCCGATCGATCACTGGAAGGCGCTCCTCCGCGACAAGGCTGGCATGAAGCATATGGAGATCGTCAACTGGCTGAAGGCCGAGCATGGCTTGGGCCACGGCCATGCCAATGCGCTCGTCGCGCACACGCTGGCCGAGACGAAAGCGGGGTAGGAGAACTCGCATGGGCCTCGTCCACGAAACCGACTACGGCACTCCGCCTTCCGAATCGGAACGTAAGGTAACACTTACGGTTGACGGGTTCGCCGTCACCGTTCCGGAAGGCACCTCGGTGATGCGCGCGGCGGCGGAGGCCGGCATCTCGATCCCCAGACTGTGCGCCACCGACACGCTCGACGCCTTCGGCTCGTGCCGGCTGTGTCTGGTCGAGATCGAGGGCCGCAACGGCACTCCATCCTCCTGCACCACCCCGGTGGTGCCGGGCATGGCGGTGAAGACCCAGACCGAGCGGCTGAAGCGGCTGCGGCGCGGCGTGATGGAGCTTTATATCTCCGACCATCCGCTCGATTGCCTGACCTGCGCTGCCAACGGCGACTGCGAGTTGCAGACCCAGGCCGGCGCGGTCGGCCTGCGCGAGGTGCGCTATGGCTATGACGGCGACAACCATGTCTTTGCGCAGGACAGCCGGTCGGCCGAGGACAATTTCCGCTGGATGGCGAAGGACGAATCGAACCCGTATTTCACTTACGATCCGTCGAAATGCATCGTCTGCTCGCGCTGCGTGCGCGCCTGCGAGGAGGTGCAGGGCACCTTCGCGCTGACCATCGAGGGCAGGGGGTTCGGCAGCCGCGTCGCGGCAGGTATGCACCAGCCGTTCCTCGATTCCGAATGCGTTTCCTGCGGCGCCTGCGTACAGGCCTGCCCGACCGCGACGCTGACGGAAAAATCGGTGATCGAGATCGGCCAGCCCGAGCATTCGGTGGTGACGACCTGCGCCTATTGCGGCGTCGGCTGCTCGTTCAAGGCGGAGATGCGCGGCGAGGAGCTGGTGCGCATGGTGCCGTGGAAGGACGGAAAGGCCAATCGCGGCCATTCCTGCGTCAAGGGCCGGTTCGCTTGGGGCTATGCCACCCATCGCGACCGCATCCTCAACCCGATGATCCGCGAGAAGGTGACCGACCCGTGGCGCGAGGTGACGTGGGAGGAAGCTTTCGCCCATGTCGCGGCCGAGTTCCGCCGCATCCAGTACCGGTACGGACGCGGCGCCATCGGCGGCATCACCTCGTCGCGCTGCACCAATGAGGAGACCTATCTCGTCCAGAAGCTGATCCGGCAGGGCTTCGGCAACAACAATGTCGACACCTGCGCCCGTGTCTGCCATTCGCCGACCGGCTACGGCCTCGGCCAGGCCTTCGGCACCTCGGCCGGCACGCAGGATTTCGACTCGGTCGAGCATTCCGACGTCATCGTCGTCATCGGTGCCAATCCGGCCGCCGCCCATCCGGTCTTCGCCTCGCGCATGAGGAAGCGGCTGAGGGGATCTCCAGGAAAAGAGGGCGCAAAGCTGATCGTCATCGATCCGCGCCGCACCGAAATGGTGAAAGCACCCCATGTCGAGGCGGCCTACCATCTGCCTTTGAAGCCGAGCACCAATGTCGCGCTCATCACCGCGCTCGCCCATGTCATCGTCACCGAAGGGCTTCACGACGAAGCCTTCATCCGCGAGCGCTGCGACTGGGACGAATTCGCCGATTATGCCGAATTCGCCGCCGATCCGAGGAACAGCCCCGAGGAGGTGGAGAAGGTCTCCGGTGTCCCGGCTGAAGCCATTCGCGGCGCGGCAAGGCTCTATGCCACCGGCGGCAACGGCGCGATCTATTACGGGTTGGGCGTAACCGAGCATTCCCAGGGATCGACCACGGTGATGGCCATCGCCAACCTCGCCATGCTGACCGGCAATATCGGCCGGCCCGGCGTCGGCGTGAACCCGCTGCGCGGACAGAACAACGTGCAGGGTTCGTGCGACATGGGCTCGTTCCCCCACGAGCTGCCGGGCTATCGCCATGTCTCCGGCGACGCCGTGCGCGAGACCTACGAAGCGCTGTGGGGCGTGAAGCTCGACCATGAGCCCGGCCTGCGCATCCCCAACATGCTCGACGCGGCGGTCGAAGGTTCGTTCAAGGGCATCTATATCCAGGGCGAGGACATATTGCAGTCCGACCCCGACACGCGCCACGTCTCGGCCGGGCTGGAAGCGATGGAATGCGTCGTCGTCCACGACCTGTTCCTGAACGAGACCGCGCGCTTCGCCCATGTCTTCCTGCCGGGCTCGACCTTTCTCGAAAAGGACGGCACTTTCACCAATGCCGAGCGGCGCATCAACCGCGTGCGCAAGGTGATGGCCCCGAAGAACGGGCTGGCCGACTGGGAGGTGACGCAGAAGCTCGCGCAGGCGATGGGGCTGAACTGGGCTTACGCCCACCCGTCGCAGATCATGGATGAGGTCGCCGCCACCACCCCGTCCTTTGCCGGCGTTTCCTACGATCTTCTCGACCGTGAAGGCTCGGTGCAGTGGCCGTGCAACGAGAAAGCGCCTGCCGGCACGCCGGTCATGCATGTCGACGGCTTCGTGCGGGGCAAGGGCAGGTTCATCCGCACCGAATATGTCGCGACCGACGAGAAGACCGGGCCGCGTTTCCCGCTGCTTCTGACCACGGGGCGCATCCTTTCGCAGTACAATGTCGGCGCCCAGACGCGGCGCACCGAAAATGTCGTCTGGCATGACGAGGACGTGCTGGAAATCCACCCGCACGATGCCGAGCAGCGCGGCATCAGGCAAGGCGATCATGTCCGCCTCGCCAGCCGCTCCGGCGAAACCAGCTTGCGCGCCGAGATCACCGACCGGGTGGCTCCCGGCGTGGTCTACACCACCTTCCATCATCCCGAGACCCAGGCCAACGTCATCACCACCGACTATTCCGACTGGGCGACCAACTGCCCTGAATACAAGGTGACGGCGGTGCAGGTGGCGCTGTCCAACGGGCCGAGCGACTGGCAGCGCCGGTATCAGGCGTTTTCACGCGACACGCGCCGCGTTGCGCGCCCTGTCGAGGCAGGCGAAATCGAGGCAGGCGAAATCGAGGCGGCGGAATAGATGCGCCCGCCCGTCACCACCGCGCCGCGCATCTCCCGCCGCGTCAACGGCGCGGCCGCGCCTGCCCGCGCGGTGCCGGAGGAGGTGCCGGTCGCCTTCTCCTACGGCGGTACCACCCATGCCGTGATGATGGCGAGCCCGGCCGATCTCGACGATTTCGCGCTCGGCTTCTCGCTGACCGAAGGCATCGTCGCCGCGCCGGACGAAATCGAGACGGTCACGGTCGAGGCGGCGGGCGAGGGCGTCGATCTCCAGATCGCGCTGCGCGAGGCGCCGGGCGCGCGGTTCCAGGCGCGGCGGCGGCATCTTGCCGGCCCGGTCGGCTGCGGCCTCTGCGGCATCGAATCGATCGACGAGGCGCTGCGTCGGGTGCCCGACGTCGGCGGCTCGCGCCTCGTCCTCTCCGCCGGCGACATCACCCGCTCGGTTCGGCAACTGGCCGCGCGCCAGGCGCTGCATGCCGAAACCGGCGCGGTCCATGCCGCCGGCTTCTACCTGCCGGAAAGCGGCATCGTCGCGGTGCGCGAGGATGTCGGCCGCCACAACGC
>JBLJBS010000160.1:0-9226 GCA_047637695.1 Aquamicrobium sp.
GCCAAGGCAGACAAAGCGGGTTTTCGCCGCAAGGCGGGTTCCCATCGTTCGCGTGAGGCGCGTTTCGCGGTCCGGCTTTTCCACCGGCTGGGCCATGACTCGCTCTCCCGTATCCTTTGTCCACCGCGGGTGAACGTTCACCCGCAGCCTTAGATCCTCATGCGGGCGCAAGCCCGCGCCGGAACGATGCGGAGACTATCATGGCCACCCAGCGCATTCTCGACTTCCTCGCCACCCGACGTCCCACCGGCCCGTGCCTCGTGGTCGATCTCGACGTGGTTCACGACAATTACATCGCCTTCGAGCGCGCGCTGCCGCAGTCGAAGATCTACTACGCCGTCAAGGCCAACCCGGCGCCGGAGATCCTGCGCCTGCTGGCTGGCCTTGGCTCGTCGTTCGACACCGCCTCCGTCGCCGAGATCGAGATGGCGCTGGAAGCCGGCGCCTCGCCCGAGCGCATCAGCTATGGCAACACCATCAAGAAGGAGCGCGACGTCGCCCGCGCCCACGAGCTCGGCATCAACCTGTTCGCGGTCGATTGCGTCGAGGAAGTCGAGAAGGTGGCGCGCGCCGCCCCCGGCGCGCGCGTGTTCTGCCGCGTGCTGACCGATGGCGAGGGCGCCGAATGGCCGCTGTCGCGCAAGTTCGGCTGCGTGCCGGCGATGGCGGTCGACGTGCTGCGTCATGCGGCATCGCTCGGCCTCGACGCCTATGGCGTGTCGTTCCATGTCGGCTCGCAGCAGACGGATCTCGCCGCCTGGGACCGTGCGCTCGGCGACGCCAAGGCTGTCTTCGAGACGCTGGCGGCCGAGGGTATCCGGCTGCGCATGGTCAATATGGGCGGCGGCTTCCCGACGCGCTATCTGCGCGACGTGCCGACCGCGCAAGCCTATGGCGAGGCGATCTTCGCCGCCCTGTCGCACCATTTCGGCAACCGCCTGCCCGAGACGATCATCGAGCCGGGCCGCGGCATGGTCGGCAATGCCGGCGTCATCAAGGCCGAGGTGGTTCTGGTATCGAAGAAGGCCGACAACGACAATGTCCGCTGGGTCTATCTCGACATCGGCAAGTTTGGCGGCCTCGCCGAGACCATGGACGAGGCGATCCGCTACCCGATCGCCACTCCGCGCGACGGCGACGCGACCGCCCCTTGCATCCTCGCCGGCCCGACCTGCGATTCGGCCGACGTGCTCTACGAGAAGATGCCCTATCCGCTGCCGGTCTCGCTGACCATCGGCGACGAGGTGCTGATCGAGGGGACGGGCGCCTACACCACGACCTACTCGGCAGTGGCGTTCAACGGCTTCGAGCCGCTCCGCGCCTACGTGATCTGACGCGCCAGCCAGAGGGATTGCCAAGATGATCGAGCAGTCGGCCCGCCAGGCGGGCCTGCGCCTTGTCCTGCGTGCCGAAACGGAAGCCGATTTCGCTGCGCGCGACGCGCTGATCGACCGCGCCATGGGTCCGAAATGGCGCAAGAAGGCGTCGCACAAGCTGCGGCGCGGCCGTCGCCCGTCTGAAGGGCTGGCCTTCGTCGCCACCGACGAGGCTGGCCGCATCGTCGGCACCGTGCGGCTGTGGGACGTGACGGCCGGCGACGGCGGCACAGCGGCTTTGCTGCTCGGCCCGCTTGCGGTCGATGGTTCCCTCAAGAGCGCAGGGGTCGGTTCGGCATTGATGCGGCTGGCGATCGACGAGGCGCGCCGGCTCGGCCACGGGGCGATCCTGCTCGTCGGCGATGCGCCCTATTATGCCCGGTTCGGCTTCACCGCCGCCCGCACCGGCAATCTCGCCATGCCCGGACCTTACGAGCGCGAGCGGTTCCTGGCGCTCGAACTCGTCGACGGTGCGCTCGACGATGCATGCGGCACGCTGGCCGCTGCCGGAAGAAAGAAGAAGGCCGCGCCGATGGCGGCCGCCGGACGGCAGAAGAAACCCGCGTCGGCGGCGCGGGCGGCCTGATCTCCGAACCGACGTGAAGACCGGGCCGTCGCGAGACGGCCCGGCAGATGCTCAGTCGTTGACCGTATAGCTTTCGGTCTCGCACAGGTCGGTGGTGTCGGTGACTTCGTCGCCATCGTCGAAAACGATCCTGAGATCGTATTCGCAGGCCCTGCGGCCATCGCGGATCGTGATGCGGGCAGCTTCGCTCGATCCCAGCACGTCCTGCCCGAGAATGTCTTCCTCCCATTCGTCGACATTGGCCGGCGAGGCATAGAGTTCGACGATGGCGAAACTGCTTTCGTTGTTGAACTGGAAGACGAGGTCCTCCGCCATGGCCGGGGCCGCAAAGAGGACCGCTGCCGCTGCCAGCGGCAGATGCTTCAGGGGCGTCATGATGTGGGTGAGCTCCGAAAGGAAGTTACGCCTGGATTGTAGCGCAACATCGAAGCGACAGAAAGCGGCGGGAACCGAAGCCACGGGAAAATCATCGCCTTGCGACGAAGGTGCCGCGCGGCGGAAGACCGGGCCGTCGCGAGACGGCCCGGCCGGGTATGGAGATTAAAGAACCTGGCTCAGCTGCATGGCGATGGTCATGTCGCCTGCGACCTTCAGCTTGCCCTGCATGTAGGCCATGGTCGGGTTGAGTTCGCCGGCGGTCAGCGCCAGGAAATCTTCCTTGGAAATGGTGATGGTGCAGTCGGCGGCGCCGTCCTCGGTCGAAACCTTCTGGCCGTCGATGACGATGACGCCGTCATCGCCGAGGTCGAACTTGACCGACCTGTCGAAGCCGGTGGCGGCGACCTTCTCGCCGATCTTGCCTGCGATGGCATCAAGGCTCATGGAACTCTCCCCTCGTGGCGGCACTTGCTGCCGCAGTTGCGATGGCGGTTCTGATAGCAGAATATTGACGTTTACGTCAATGTAGATTGGTTCCCCGCCGATAGAACCCAGGGGCGAAGACTAGCCAACAATGTGGCCGCGATGCGGTCGTTCGGGGAAGGGGGGCGCCGAAATATCGGGACGGCCGGCCGCCTCCGGGCCGGTGCGGGCTGTGGTCAATGAGCCGGAGGTTGCGCCGCGGCGCTTGCGGGCGCGCGCACCGAGTTCGATCCGACCTCGCCCTTGGGCAGATAATCCACCTGCTCGACGAGAATTTCCCGAATCAGCTCCTCACCCAGCCTTTCGTTGACGCCGGCACGCACGGTGGTCCGGAAGGCGTCGATGTCGAACTTGTCCCGGCTGGTGAAATCGATCTCGGGATTGGCGTAAAGGTGGCTGTAGACATAGTCGGACAGAAGCGCTTCGGCCGGCAGCTTCAGCTCCGCCAGCCGCCTGCCTTCGGCGACGAAGACGAGGCGTGCGAGGAAATAGCCATGGACGCTACCCTTGTCGAAGACCGGTACGGATATGATCCCCGTCTTGACGTAGTCGAGCCCCTTGAAAGGCGTGGCTTCCGCCGCTTCGACGGCCTCGTCCGGCTGCGAGGACTGGAAGGCGAACAGGAGGGCGCCCGTCGTCGCGATGCTGATCCAGAGCGCGGCGACGATGAACCTGATCATGCCGGGCTCGCCTCGCGGCCGAACTCGTCGGCCGAATAGGTTCCGTCGGCCTCGGCACGCTGGATCGCGCTCTGCATCAGCGTGGCGACTTCGGAAACCGCGCTGAGATGCGCCAGGATCACCGCCTCGTTGGCGGCCAGCTTGTCGCGCAGCCGCACGATGCCGGCGCGCTGTTCCTCGCCGAGGCTCGCGCCGCGCAGGGATGAGATCGCCTTGTTGAGTTCGTACAGATAGCGGCTCTTGCGCAGGTTGGACGCCTTGATGTCGAAACGGTTATCGGTGCGGATCGACGACGTCTCGGTTTCCACGGCCTCTTCGATGCGACCGATGATGGCGGAGAGGTTCATCAGCGATGCTCCCGCCCTGTCACCGGTGGTCTCGAATGGCTGCATGGAATCCGCGCGTTCTTGCATTGAATGGTTCTCATTTCACTCTGGGGGCTAGCGGCTTTCGGAACTGGATGGAGGTTGCCGGTCGTCGAGGGCGTTCGCCGTCCGGCGCTGGATTTCGTGAAGCAGGGCAGACGACATCAGCTTCTGCTCCTCGCGCGCCGGCCGGTTCGGATCGGCGGAAATGCCCTGGACGGACACCTTCTCGTCATTGGCGACATAATGATCGCGCAGGATACGGTCGGCGATGCCGATGCCGCCCCGCTTGGCCATGGTCGTGCCGAGCTGCTCGGCGAGCATGGCCTGCCACATCTCGCCCGCCATGCCTTCGCCGTAGACGGCTTCGTTGTCCTTCGGCAGCATCGACTGGATGAATGTCTGCAGCACCATCGCCTCGAATTTCGCGAAGGCTTCCGGCGTTGCCGCCTTGACGCCGGGAGAACCGTCCGGGGCGCTACCGATCCGGGCGACGGCATCGAACGACGCGCTGTCGGTCCTCGTCGCGAAAGTGGCGAGCCTTGCGCGGGCCGCCTCTGCCGATGCCGGATCGGCCGCCCGAACCACATCGAGTATCAGATCGCCTGAGGTCGCGATTGCCAAGCGTCGAACTCCCGACACGTTGATTTGATGTGCCGACTATGGCCCAGCAAGCTTGTGGCAGGCTTACTTGGCCCCTTCGGTTTTCTGGTCCGACATTGCGGTGCGCTCGACGTTTTCGAGGGTTTCCTTTTCGGCGGCGTCGCGCTCCTCCATGCGGAAGGCATCGCGAAAGGCGCGCTCGACGACGTTGGTGCGCGCGGTCGCCGTTGCGACGTGTCCCGCCTCGATGCCGGCCTTGTGGATCTCATGGCTCTCGCGGCCCATGGCGGCGCCGATGCGGCGATTGTAGAGGTCGGGGAACAGACCGGGCAGCGGTGAGGTGGCGTTCAGCGCTTCCAGAAGCTCGGCCGCTTCCCTGCGCGCGCTGGCCGCCTGGGCCAGATGGGTGGCGTGGCGCGTCTCGTGCAGCGCCTTGATCTGCTTTTGCAGGCGGACGAGACGCTTGAGCCGGTCCGAGCGTTGAGCCATCTTCAGCGACCTATGGTTGTGGGCAGGAAACCGTCGCCGAACAGCGTCAGCATGACGCCGATGCCGAAATAGAGCAGGATCAGCGCGCCGGCGATGATGAAGGGCAGCGAGACGAAGTAGACGGGAATCTGCGGCGCGAGCTTGTTGACGAAGCCGATGGCGAGGTTGGCGAGGATGCCATAGGCGATGAACGGGCTGGCGAGGCGCAAGGTCAGGTAGAAGGATTGCGACACGGTGTCGGCGATGTCGATCAGCGCTCCCTGCGCGTCGAAGAACCTGCCAAGCGGCGCCACCTCGTAGGAGGCGATCAGCGCCTTCAGCACCTCGTGGTGGAAATCGAGCGCGAACAGCAGCAGCAATGCGCAGGTGGTGATGATGACGGTCAGCGGCGCCTGCGGCTCGGCCTCGTCGACCGAGGCGCCGGCGAGGCCGCCGAAGCCGCCGGTCATGGCGATGACCGAGCCGGCGAACTGCAGCGCCAGCGTATAAAGGCGCGTCACCATGCCGATGGTGGCGCCGATCATCAGTTCGGAGGCGATCAGCACCAGCATGGCGTCGGCGCTGCGTTCGACGAAGGGAATGATCGCGTCCCAGAGATGGGCGAGCAGCGCCCAGGTGACGGCAACCGCGACGAACAGCCGGACATGCATGGCGATGCGCATGCTGGAAAAGCCGGGCATCAGCATGAAGCAGGCGCCGATGCGGCAGAAGGCGAGGAACGCCGCCAGGACGACCGTTTCGAGGGAAAGGTCAGAAAGCATGACGGCCTGCCGCGCGCGGCGTCATGATACGGAGCCGAGCACCTTGACCTCGACCCCGCGCGCGATCTCGACATGCGACAGGACCGGCAGCGTTGCGAACAGGCGTTCGACGATCATCCGCACATAGGGCCGGGCATCGGGGGCGGTGACGAGGACGAAGCGTTCGCCGGCGTCGAGATGCGTGCGCACGGCCCTGGTGGCCTCGTTGCCGAATTCCTCGAGCAGCCGGGGGTCGATGTCGAATTCGCGGATCTCGCCCTTGGCGTCGCGCTTCAGCGCCTGGTGGAAGGCGAGGTCCCAGCGGTTGCCGAGGCGCAGCACCTTGAGCACGCCGCCTTCGGTCAGGTCGCCGCAGATCTGCTGCGCCATGCGGATGCGCACATGCTCGACGATCTGCTCGGTGCGGCGCACATGCGGCGCGATCTCGGCGATGGCCTCGATGATCAGGTGCAGGTTGCGGATCGAGACGCGCTCGGCGAGCAAGAGTTTCAGCACCGCCTGGAAACCCGGATAGGAAATGTGCGAGGTGCACATCTCGTCGATCAGCTTGCGGTATTCCTGGTCCTGCCGTTCGATCAGCGCCTTCATGTCCTTGTAGGAGAGAAGCTGCGGCAGGTTGTTGCGGATCACCTCCGACAGATGGGTGAGCAGCACCGACATGTTGTCGGCGAAGGTGAAGCGGTCGCGCTTCAGGTCTTCGGCGAACATTTCCGAGACCGAATAGGCGCGCATGCCGAAAGCCGGCTCGCGCACTTCCTCGCCCGGCACCTGCGGCAGGTCGCCATTGCCGAGCAGCACCATCACCTCGCCGACGCGCATCTGGTATTCGGCGACCACGGTGCCGTGGATCTTGATCTGGTAGTTCTTCGGCGGGATCGAGAAATCGTCGGTCAGCTTCACCTCGGGCACGACGAAGCCGTACTGGGTCGCGAACTTCTTGCGCATCTTGCCCATGCGGAAAGAGAGTTCCTGATGCGAGGTCAGCAATTTGGTCGAGAGCTGCTTGCCGACGAGAAGCTCGATCTCGGCCGTCCTGAGCGACGATTTGATCGACTGCTTCTCTTCCTCGACCTTGGCGGCCTCGACCTTCTGTTCCGCCGCCTGCTCCGCGGCCAGCTTCTTGTTGCGCTGGAGCGGGATGACGTAGGCGATCGAGGCGAGGGCGATGCCGAGGACGAAGAAGGGCAGCATCGGCAGGCCTGGCATCAGGCCCATGCCGAACAGCAAAAGCGCGGAGACGGAGAGCGCGCGCGGATAGGCGCCGAGCTGGCCGAACACGGCCTCGTCGGTCGCGCCGCGGGTGCCGCCCTTGGAGACGACGAGACCGGCCGAAAGCGAGACGATCAGCGCCGGGATCTGGGTGGCGAGGCCGTCGCCGACCGAGAGCTTGACGAAGACGTCGGCGGATTCGCCCATCGACATGCCGTGGCGGGTGTAGCCGATGGCGATGCCGCCGATGATGTTGATGGCGGTGATCATCAGGCCGGCGATGGCGTCGCCGCGCACGAATTTCGAGGCGCCGTCCATGGCGCCGAAGAAGGAGGATTCCTCTTCCAGCTCGCGCCGGCGGGTCTGCGCCTGCTTGTCGTCGATGACGCCGGCGGAAAGGTCGGCGTCGATCGACATCTGCTTGCCGGGAATGGCGTCGAGGGTGAAGCGCGCGCCGACCTCGGCGATGCGCGTCGCGCCCTTGGTGATGACGATGAAGTTCACCACGATCAGGATCAGGAACACGATCAGGCCGATGACGAAATCGCCGGCCATGACGAGGCTGGAAAAGCCCGAGATGACGTAGCCGGCGGCGTCGACGCCGTCATTGCCGTGCGAAAGGATGGCGCGGGTGGTGGCGATCGACAGCGCCAGCCGCAGCATGGTGACGATGAGAAGCACGGTCGGGAACGAGGTGAAATCGAGCGGCTTCTGCATCCACAGCGCCACCATCAGGATCAGCACCGACACCGCGATCGACAGTGCAAGGCCGAAATCGATCAGGAATGCCGGAATCGGCAGGAACAGGATCGACAGGATGACGACGACGCCGAGCGCCAGCGCGACGTCGCGGCCGTAATTGCGGACGAGGGGAGGGGATGCTGTTTCGATGAGCGCCATGCCTGAGCGACCGTCCTGCCGGATGATGTCGGCGACAGACTAGGCTGTGAAGCTTGCGCGAGGGAGGAGGAGAGCGGGTTTGCCGCGTCGCAGCAGGACAGGGGAGGAATGCGGGCCGGTTGCCGGGCCTTCTTCTAGAATCCGCTTTCTATCCGCTGGAACATGACATTGGTGAAGCTGGCGATCTGGGCGCCGATGAATGGCGCCGAAAACGCGACCGTCAGCAGGATGGCGACGATCTTGGGCACGAAGGTCAGGGTGATTTCCTGAATCTGCGTCAACGCCTGCATGAAGGCGATGCCGACGCCGACGATCATCGCCACCGCCACCGCCGGTCCCGAGGCCGTCAGCACGGTCCAGATCGCGAACTGGGCGATGTCGAGCGCGTCGGCCTCGTTCATGCATCCGGCCCTTCGTCTCGCCTTCCAGGCGCGCTTCAGCGAATGATGACGCCGGCGGTCACCGGCAGTTCCTGGCCGTCGGTCAGCCTTGCCATGATGCCGTCGCTGTAGAGGCGCACGCTTTCCACCGTTCCCTTGATCTTGCCGTCGACGGATTCGATCTCGCGGCCGATCAGGTCGCCGGCCTGTGCGAAGGTCGATGCCTGGAGGATGCTGTCGAGCTTGCTGTTGATCTGCACCGATTGCTCGACCTGGCTGAAGGTCGCGAGCTGGGCGACATAGTCGGTGGAATCCATCGGTGCGGTCGGGTCCTGGTTCTTCATCTGCGCGACGAGCAGGCGCAGGAAGGACTGGTAGTCGACCGTCTGGGGATTGGTGGTCGTGGTCTGGGCGGCGTTGGCGGCATTGCCGACGGCAACAACGTTCATGGCATCTACTCCGCTGCGGTCAGGACGAGGTTGGAGGGATGGGCGTTGCCGCTGGCGATGATGGCGGCTTCGCGCGGATAGAGGCTGCGCAGCGCCTTGAGCGCCTCGAACACGCGGCCCTCGCTGACCTGCCGGTCGATGTTCTTCAGCTCGGAAAGGATATGCAGGTCGCTGAAGGTGGCGAGAAGCAGCGGCATCGAACGCCGCAGCATCTCGCGGGCTTCCGGGGCGCCCTGCGGGTTCATCAGGATGACCTGAATGACGAAATAGAGCTGCTTCAGCGGTGTATTCGCCTCTTCCGGCTGAAGGACGTGGGCCTCCAGCAGGAACTGGACATCGTTCAGCAGTTCCAGAGAGACCTTGCGGTCGGCCTTGATGACGGCGCCGTTCAGGTAGATCTTCTCATTGGCCTTGAGGGTGATCTTCAGGGTGTTTTTCATTGAATGCCATCGCGGATGATCTGCGAGACCTCGATCAGGCCCTCGAAATTGTCCGAGCGGCCCTGATGGACTTCCTCGGCCTCGCGCAGCAGCCACAGCCCGATCGAGATCAGGTTGGCGCGCAGCT
>JBLJBS010000161.1:0-9962 GCA_047637695.1 Aquamicrobium sp.
CGCGCGGGATGCCGAGCTTGCCGGCGAAGGGCGCGCGCAGCTGCTTCTGCTGCAGGACGGCCTCTAGCTTCTGGACCTGCGCGGCGGAAGCGGAGGCGGCGGCTTCCGCGGCCTGAAGCGAGACGGCGGAGCCGACGCCGCGGTCGCGCAGTTCCAGCGCCCGTTCCAGCGCCTGCTTGTCGAGCGCGGCCTGCGCCTTGGTGGCGGCGAGATCGGCCTGCTGGACGGCGTCGTCGAGCCGGACGAGGATTTCACCCTCTTCCACGCGCTGGTTGGTGGCGATGTTCAGCTCTTTCACGATGCCGGTCGTCTCGACGGTCAGGTCGACGCCGCGGCTGGCGCTGACCGTGCCGATCGCGTCGATGACGGGTGTCCAGGTGGCGGGCTCGACAGTCAGCGCCGAAACCGTGACCGTCTGCGCCGGCATGTTGGCGAAGAAATCCTGGATCGCCTTGTCGCGGAACATGTTGAAGCCGACGAGGCCGCCGACGATGAGGGCAAGAAGCACGATGGCGATAAGAAAACGTTTGATCATGGTCAGGGGCGCTCGCTGAATCTTCCAGAATGGCGGAAGTGACCTTGCAGTTCCCTGTGCGGTTCCCTTGGAGCAGGTCCTTTCGGCAATGCTTCGGGGTTCCGTTGGCTGGGGCGGCTATACGGGCTTGCAAGGCAATATGCGCTTAGTGTACCGTCTGGACGGTTGAGTCAAGTGAAAAGCGGTTTCAATGCCGGCACGCCGGTCGACGACAAAGCAGAGGATCCTGGAGGCGGCCGCCGAGATTTCGCGTGAATCCGGCCCGGGAAACCTGTCGCTCGACGCCGTCGCGGCCAAGGCCGGCGTTTCCAAAGGCGGGCTTCTCTATCATTTTCCGTCCAAGACGGCGCTGCTCAAGGCAGTGGTCGAATCCTTCGTAAATTCGTTCGACGAGGAGCTTTCCCGCCGCAAGGAGGAGAAGACCGGCCGGGCGGGAGCGTTGCTCGAGGCCTATCTCGAACTGTTCGTCGAGGACCACGACTGCCGCCGGCCGCCGCCGTCCGGGCTGCTCGCGGCATTGTCGCAGGACCCGGATTTCCTCAATCCGGTGCGCCGGCACAACCGGTCGATCCTCGACCGGATGCGCCAGAGCGCCAATGATCCGGCGATGGCGCTGGTGGTCTATCTCGCCATCCAGGGCATGCGCGGCATGAACCTGCTCGGTCTCGACGTGATGAGCGACGAGGAATTCGCCGAGGCCATCGACAAGCTGAAGACGATCGTCGGCAACGTCTGAGCAATCTTCGCTTGCGGACACCTTCGCCAAGGCGCAATCAGGATCATCGACCGTGAACCATGGAAGCGACATCATGCCAAAACCCGCCAGCGCAGCAATCGATCCGGCTAAGCTCGACCGTCTGGCCGAAGTCGCGGTCCGGGTCGGCCTCAACCTTCAGCCGGGACAGGATCTGTTGATGACCGCGCCGGCCGCCGCGCTGCCGCTGGTCAGGCGGATCGCCGCCCATGCCTACAAGGCCGGAGCGGGGCTGGTGACGCCGTTCCTTTCCGACGAGGAGGTGGCGCTGGCCCGCTACCGCCACGCGCCCGACGCCTCGTTCGACAAGGCTGCCGGCTGGCTCTACGAGGGCATGGCCAAGGCATTTTCCGCCAACACCGCACGGCTTGCCATCGTCGGCGACAACCCGATGCTGCTTTCGGGCGAAGACCCCGAGAAGGTATCGCGCGCCAACAAGGCCAACTCGCTCGCCTACAAGCCGGCGCTGGAGAAGATCGCCGGCTTCGACATCAACTGGAACATCGTCGCCTTCCCCGGAGCCGCCTGGGCTGCCCAGGTGTTTCCCGGCGACGACGAGGAAATGGCGGTCGCCAGGCTCGCCGCCGCCATTTTCGCCGCCTCGCGGGTCGACGGCGACGACCCGGTCGGCGCATGGGCCGCGCACAACAAGGCACTGGCGGTGCGGCGCGACTGGCTGAACGGCGAGCGGTTCTCGGCGCTGCGCTTCACCGGACCCGGAACCGACCTGACGGTTGGGCTGGCCGACGGCCATGAATGGCAGGGCGGCGCGTCGACCGCCAAGAACGGCATCGTCTGCAATGCCAACATCCCGACCGAGGAAGTGTTCACCACGCCGCATGCGCTGCGTGTCGAGGGACGCGTCTCCAGCACCAAGCCGCTGTCCTATCAGGGAACCCTGATCGACGATATTTCCGTGCGCTTCGAAGGCGGGCGGATCGTCGAGGCGCATGCGGCGCGCGGCGAGGCGGTGCTGAACAAGGTGCTCGACACCGACGAAGGCGCGCGCCGGCTCGGCGAGGTGGCGCTGGTGCCGCATTCGTCGCCGATCTCGAAGAGCGGCATCCTGTTCTACAACACCCTGTTCGACGAGAACGCCTCCTGCCACATCGCGCTCGGCCAGTGCTACGCCAAATGCTTCGTCGGCGGCGACCGGCTGACGCCGGACCAGATCGCGGCGCAGGGCGGCAATGCCAGCCTGATCCACATCGACTGGATGATCGGTTCGGACAAGGTCGACATTGACGGCGTCAGGCCGGACGGCAGCACGGTTCCGGTGTTTCGCAAGGGCGAATGGGCCTGACTGGCGAATGTTAAAAAGGGGGCGCAAACCCCCTTTTTTACGCTTTGCCGTAGCCGCCGGCCGTCGGGGTAATCACCGTAACCGCCTCGCCCGCTTCCAGCGTGGTCTGGTCGCAGGCCTTCAGCACCTCGACAGTACCGTCGAGGCGGCGCACCTCGGTGCGGCCGACCTCGCCATCGCCGCCGCCTTCGATGCCGCGCGGTCGCACCGAGCGGTGTGAAGAGAGGATGGCGCAATCCATCTTCTCGCGGAAGCGCAGCGTCCGCGTCGTGCCGTCGCCGGCGCAATAAGCACCCTTGCCGCCCGAACCGGGACGCAGGCCGAAATTCTCGACCACGACCGGAAAGCGCATTTCGAGGATCTCCGGGTCTGTCAGGCGCGAATTCGTCATGTGGACATGGACGCCGGAGGTGCCGGAAAAGCCGTGGCCATCGTTCATGCGCCCGGCCGGCGAGCCGGAGCAGATGGTCTCGTAATACTGGTATTCATCGTTGCCGAAGGTCAGGTTGTTCATGCTGCCCTGGCTGTTGGCCATCGCCCCCAGCGCGGCGAAGATGGCGTTGGTGACATGCTGCGAGGTCTCGACATTGCCCGCGACCACGGCGCGCGGCCAGGCGGGCTTCAGCATCGAGCCCTCGGGGATGACGATGCGGATCGGCCGCAGGCATCCCGCATTCATCGGGATCGGCGCCTCGACCATGACGCGGAAGCAGTAGAGCACGGCGGCGCGCGTCACCGGCTCGGGCGCGTTGAAATTGTTGGCAATCGCTTCCGAGGTGCCGGTGAAGTCGACCGTGGCGGTGCGGGCCTCGCGGTCGACCGCGATCTTCACCCTGATGACCTGGCCGGTATCGGTCGGATACTCGCACTCGCAATCGTCGAGCCGGCCGATCAGGCGCGCCACCTCCTCGGCCGCATTGTCCTGGACGTGGCCCATATAGGCGTGGACCACGTCGAGGCCGAAATCGGCGACCATGCGGCGCAGCTCGGCCGCGCCGCGCTCGTTGGCGGCGATCTGGGCCTTGATGTCGGCGATGTTCTGGGCCGGATTGCGGGCCGGGTACGGGTGGTCGGTCAACAGATGGTGCAGCGCCGCCTCGCGGAAGCTGCCGCGCTCGACGAGGCGGAAATTGTCGAACAGCACGCCTTCCTCGTCGACCATGGTGGCGAGCGGCGTCATCGAGCCGGGCGCGGTGCCGCCGACATCGGCATGGTGGCCGCGGCTCGCCACCCAGAACAGGATTTCTTTCCCGGCATCGTCGAACACCGGGCTGACCACGGTGATGTCGGGCAGATGGGTGCCGCCATTATAGGGCGCGTTCAATGCGAAGACGTCGCCGGGGGCGATGGCGCCGGCGTTCAAGCGAATGACGGTCTCGACCGAGCGGTCCATGGAGCCGAGATGCACCGGCATGTGCGGCGCGTTGGCGACCAGCGCGCCGGTGCGGTCGAACACGGCGCAGGAGAAGTCGAGCCGCTCCTTGATGTTGACCGAATGCGCCGTGTTCTGGAGCGCGATGCCCATCTGCTCGGCGATGTTCATGAACAGATTGTTGAACACTTCGAGAAGGATCGGGTCCGCTTGCCGCGTGCCGGCCGCCTGCATCCGCGCCTGTCTTTCGTGGCGCGACAACAGGATGTGGCCGGCCGCCGTCAGGCGCGCGGTCCAGCCCGGCTCGACGACGATCGTCTGGTTGGCCTCGATGATCAGTGCCGGCCCGCGCACGCTGTCGCCTGCGGCCAGGCCCTCGCGGCGGAAGACGCCGGCCTCGCGCCACGCTCCGCCGCAGAAGATCCGGGTCCTGGTGTCGGTGGCCGCTTCGCGCGCCGTGGGCTCGCCGCCGACACGTCCGTCCGCGTCCGCCCCGCTTTCGCGCCCCTCGACCTCGACGGCTTCCACGGTGACGGCCTTGTCGGCCATGACGAAGCCGAACTGCGCCTTGTGCATTTCCTCGAAGGCGGCGCGGGCGGCGGCGAGGTCGCCGTCCCAGGCGATGTCGAGCGCGGTGTCGGTGCCGGCATAGCGCAGATGCAGTTTCGTCCGGGTTTCGACCGTGTCGGATCCGAGCCCCTGCGCGGCCAGCTCCGTCAGCACGGCGGCCGCGAGCTCATCCCGAAGCGCCTCGATGGTGGCACGGCTTTGCTCGGAAAGCGCCTTGACGAGGCCCTGCTGGCGGCTCGCCGTCACCGTCGCCAGCCCCATGCCGTAGGCCGAGAGCAGGCCGGACAGCGGGTGGATCAGGATATGCTCCATGCCGAGCGCGTCGGCGACGAGGCAGGCATGCTGGCCCCCGGCGCCGCCGAAGGAGTTCAGCAGATAGCGGGTGACGTCGTAGCCGCGCTGGACCGAGATCTTCTTGATGGCGTTGGCCATGTTCTCGACCGCGATCTTGAGGAAGCCTTCGGCCACTTCCTCCGCCGTGCGGCCCTCACCGACGGTGTCGGCGATTTGCGCGAATTTTTCCGCCACCGCGGCGCGGTCGAGCTTCCGGTCCTGGTTCAGCCCGAAGATCGCGGGAAAGAAATCCGGATCGAGCTTACCGAGCATGACGTTGGCGTCGGTCACGGTCAGCGGGCCGCCGCGACGGTAGCAGGCCGGGCCGGGCTCGGCGCCGGCCGAATCGGGTCCGACGCGGAAGCGGCCGGGCTCGGCATGGAGGATCGAGCCGCCGCCGGCGGCGACGGTGTGGATGCGCATCATCGGCGCGCGGATGCGCACGCCCGCGACCTCGGTGTCGAAGGCGCGCTCGTAGTCGCCGGCCGAATGGGCGACGTCGGTCGAGGTGCCGCCCATGTCGAAGCCGATGACGCGGGAAAAGCCGGCCTCTTCCGCCGTGCGCACCATGCCGACGACGCCGCCGGCCGGGCCGGACAGGATCGCGTCCTTGCCACGGAAGCGGTCGGCCGCCGTCAGCCCGCCCGACGACATCATGAATTGCAGCGTCGGGCCGGGCTCGCCGGCCGGCGTGGCGCCGAGGATGCGGGCGACGCGGGCGACGTAGCGGGAAAGGATCGGCGACAGATAGGCGTCGACGACGGTGGTGTCGCCGCGCCCGACCAGCTTGACCAGCGGCGAGACCTCGTGGCTGGCCGAGACCTGGCCGAAGCCGGCCTCGCGCGCCAGCGCGGCGAGCGCCGCCTCGTGCGCCGGGTTCTTCCAGGCATGCATCAGCACGATGGCAACGGCGTCGATGCCGTCGGCCTTCGCCCTTTCGAGCGCCGCACGCGCGCCGGCGAGGTCGAGCGGCGCCTCGACCGAACCATCGGCCAGCAGGCGCTCGTCCACTTCCCCGACGCGCTCGTAGAGCTGCTCCGGCAGGACGATCTCCTTGGCGAAGATGTCGGGCCGCGCCTGATAGGCGATGCGCAGCTGATCGCGGAAACCGCGCGTGATCAGGAGGAGCGTGCGCTCGCCCTTGCGCTCCAGCAGCGCGTTGGTGGCGACGGTGGTGCCCATGCGCACCGTGCCGATTGCGGCGGCGGCGAGACCTGCGTTCGAGGACGCGCCGACGAGGCGGCGTATGCCCTCGATGGCGGCGTCCTCATAGCTTTCGGGGTTTTCGGACAGGAGTTTCAGCGGATGGAGCCGGCCTTGCGCGTCGCGGCCGATCACGTCGGTGAAAGTGCCGCCGCGGTCGATCCAGAAATCCCATCGTCCCGCGTCCTGGCTAACCCGTGTCATCGGCTTCCTCCCTCGATTCACCCTCTGGTTCCGCCCGTCGCGCCTTCACTCCCGCCGTTGTCCCGACGCGGTTCGAACCTCTGCGGAATGACGTCAGCCCAGTTCGATCCATACCGGCTTGTGGTCCGAGCCGCGCGCGGCGATGTCGACCCGCACCGCTTTCACCTTCGAAGCCAGAAGCGGATGCACGAAGCAGTAGTCGAGGCGCTTGTGGCGCGAGACGTCTTGCGGGTCTTCGAGATTGACGCAGGTCGGCGTCTCGTCGCCGCCCGGCAGCGTTCCGGCATCGACGGCGTAGCGGGCGACGCGCGGCGTGCCGAACTCATGGTCGGGAATGCCGGTGACGGCATGATATTCCGGCGATCCGGGCAGCATGTTGAAATCGCCCATCACGACATAGGCTTCCGGCACCGGCGGTTCGGGAAAGCCCATCTCGGAAATGCCCGTCACCGCGCCGCCCTCGAGCCCGTGGCCGATCACACGCTCCATCAGGAAGCCGATCTGCGCCAGCCGCTCGTCGGCGCCGCGATGGTCGAGGTGGACCGAGTAGAAACGCAACGGGCCGAAGGGGGTGTCGATCATCGCCTCGAGCGCGCCGCGCTGGAGATTGACCTTGTCGTAGCTGCGGGTGCGCGGAAGCAGCAGGTTGCGCGAGGTCAGGATCGGCGTCCTGGACAGGATCATGTTGCCGAACTGAAGCCGGACGTCGATGGCGCGCCCGTCCTTGATGTGGCTGCCGACATCGGCCTCGAGATTCGGGCCGTAGGCGGCGAAATAATCCGGCAGCATGGCGCGGATGTCGGCAACGAGGTCGGCTCCGCCATTCATCGGGCTGTTGCGCGTCACCTCCTGCAGCGCAATCACGTCGGCGCCGCGCACGGCCTCGACGATGCGCTCAAGGTCGAACGCGGCATCGTCGCCGAAGCCGAACTGGATATTGTAGCTGACGCATTTCATGCCGTTTCGTCTCCGCTTCGCGTTTCGCGCGCCATTTCCGCCGCGCACATGCCGGATTCCTGCCCATCGGGTCGCGAACGGCAAAAAGTGGTTTCCACTTTTGCCGGAAACGCTCTAGAGCAGGCACTTCATGACCAGATACGAAGCCGCATTGTCAATCAGATGAAGTTTCTCGATCAAGCCAAGGTCTATATCCGCTCCGGCGACGGCGGTGGCGGCTCGCTGTCGTTCCGCCGCGAGAAGTTCATCGAGTTCGGCGGACCGGACGGCGGCGACGGCGGTCGCGGCGGCGACGTCTGGGCCGAGGTGGTCGATGGGCTGAACACGCTGATCGATTATCGCTACCAGCAGCATTTCCGCGCCAAGACCGGCATGCACGGCATGGGCCGCAACCGCACCGGCGCCAAGGGCGCAGACGTGGTGCTGCGCGTGCCGGCCGGCACCCAGATCTTCGAGGAAGACAACGAGACGCTGATCTGCGACCTGACCGAGGTCGGTCAGCGCTTCCTGCTCGCCAAGGGCGGCAATGGCGGCTTCGGCAACCAGCATTTCAAGACCTCGACCAACCAGGCGCCGCGCCGGGCCAATCCCGGCCTGCCCGGCGAGGAGCGCACCCTCTGGCTGCGGCTCAAGCTGATCGCCGATGCCGGGCTGGTCGGCCTGCCCAATGCCGGCAAGTCGACCTTCCTCGCCGCGGTGACGGCGGCGAAGCCGAAGATCGCCGACTATCCCTTCACCACGCTCCATCCCGGCCTCGGCGTCGCGCGCATCGACGGCCGCGAATTCGTGCTTGCCGACATTCCGGGCCTGATCGAGGGCGCGCATGAGGGCGTCGGCATCGGCGACCGCTTCCTCGGCCATGTCGAACGCACCCGCGTGCTGCTGCACCTCGTTTCGGCGCAGGAGGAAAGCCCCAACAAGGCCTACAAGACCGTGCGCCGCGAACTCGAAGCCTATGGCAGCGGCCTTGCCGACAAGCCGGAGATCGTCGCGCTGTCGCAGGCCGACACGCTCGACGTCGACACGCGCAGAAAGAAGATCGCCTCGCTGAAGCGTGCGACCGGCCGGACGCCGCTTGTCCTCTCCGCCGTTTCCGGCGAGGGGGTCGAGGACGCGCTCAGGGCGCTGATCGGAATCGTCGAGGAGGCGCGCGCCGCCGACGCACCCGTCGAGGACACGCGGTGGGTGAAATGAGCGCCCGGATGCTCAGGGACCATCGCAGGATCACGGTCAAGATCGGCTCGGCGCTGCTGGTCGACCGCAAGACCGGGCTGAAACGCGACTGGCTCGCCTCGCTGGTCGAGGACATTGCCGCGCTGACAAAGGGCGGCGCCGAAATCCTCGTCGTCTCCTCGGGCGCCATCGCGCTCGGCCGCACGATCCTCGGCCTCACCGCGCGCTCGCTGCCGCTTGAGGAAAGCCAGGCAGCGGCGGCGGTCGGCCAGATCGAGCTCGCCGGCGCGTGGTCGGGCGAACTTTCCCGACGCGGGCTGAAATCCGGCCAGGTTCTGGTGACGCTGGGCGATACCGAGGAGCGCCGCCGCTATCTGAACGCCCGCGCGACCATCTCCACCCTGCTGAAGCTGAAGGCGGTGCCGGTCATCAACGAGAACGACACGGTCGCGACCTCCGAAATCCGCTATGGCGACAACGACCGGCTCGCCGCCCGCGTCGCGACGATGATGGGCGCCGACCTCCTGGTGCTGCTCTCCGACATTGACGGACTCTATACCGCGCCGCCGGCGCTCGACCCGGCCGCGGAGTTCATTCCCTTCGTGCCGCGCATCACGCCGCAAATCGAGGCGATGGCAGGGGCGGCGGCGTCGGAACTGTCGCGCGGCGGCATGAAGACCAAGCTCGACGCCGGAAAGATCGCCACCACCGCCGGCACGGCGATGGTCATCGCCTCGGGCACGCGGATGAGCCCGCTTTCGGCCATCGACCGCGGCGAGCGCGCGACGTGGTTCGCCGCGAGCGCCAATCCGGTGCGCGGCTACAAGACCTGGATCGCCGGCAATCTCGAACCGGCCGGCCGCATCACCATCGATTCGGGTGCGGTGCGGGCGTTGAGGCAGGGCAGGTCGCTGCTGCCGGCGGGCGTCACCCAGGTTGCCGGCAATTTCGCGCGGGGCGACACTGTCGCCATCCTCGACCCTGCCGGCATCGAGATCGCGCGCGGCCTCGCCGCCTATGACGCGGCCGATGCGATCCGTATCGCCGGGCTGAAGACGGCCGAGATCGAGACCGCGCTCGGTCATGAAGCGCGGGCGGCCATGGTTCATCGCGACGACATGGTGATGTCGCGGGCGCTCGAAGCCGAAACCGCCGACGGCAGCACAGATGACGGGGCATGAGATGAAGATGGTACAGGACGTCGCCGCCCTGATGGCGAAGATCGGCACCGATGCCCGAGCCGCCGCCCGGCCGCTGGGGCTGGCGTCGGCCGAGCGCAAGCATGCGGCGCTGATCGGCATGGCGGAAGCGGTGCGTCGCAACGCGGACGCCATCCTCGCCGCCAATGCGATCGACCTCGATAATGCCGAAAAGGCGGGCTTGTCGCCGGCGTTGCTCGACCGCCTCAAGCTGACGAAGGACCGGCTCCGCGGCATCGAGGACGGCATCCGCGCCATCGCGGAACTGAGAGACCCGGTCGGCGAGGTCATCGCTGCATGGCGTCAGCCCAACGGCCTCGAGATCGAGCGGGTCAGGACGCCGCTCGGCGTCGTCGGCG
>JBLJBS010000162.1:0-4583 GCA_047637695.1 Aquamicrobium sp.
CAGGCGTTCGAGCATCTGCGCAACGCCGTCGCGCTGGACGACGCCCTGCCCTACGACGAGCCGTGGGGCTGGATGCAGCCGGCGCGCCACGCGCTCGGCGCGCTGATGCTGGAACAGGGCCACGTCGCGGAATCGCTGGCGGTCTACGAGGCCGATCTCGGCCTGAACGATTCACTGCCGCGCGCCTGCCAGCACCCGGACAACATCTGGAGCCTCAAGGGCTACCACGAATGCCTGCAGAGGCTGGGCCGCGCCGATGAGGCGGAAACGGTTAGGGCCAGGATCGAGAGACTGGAAAAGACCAGCGACGTCTCGATCAAGTTCTCCTGCTTCTGCCGCAAGAAGTGACGGGGCGCTGCCGATGTGCCTTTGCACCGGGACATCCGCGCCCATTCCATCGGCCGGGGCGAAGAGCGACGGCAACCGGCGTCACGCGATGGCTGTCTATCTCGCCATCGCCGCGGCGCTGGCCGTCAACCTGACGGCGTCGTTCCTCCTTGTCGGCTCCTGAGGGCGACGCCGGGATCGTCCTCCCGGAATCGCCTTCGTTGACCCTTGACGCGCGCCTTTGGCCGGTTCGGCCGGCGCGCTTTCCTGGTTTTGGCCCGAACCTTTGCCGCCAGATCGTTGCATAAATGCCGTCACCTATGCTCTATCGGCGGCCAGCGGGCCAGCGGTGCCCGGGCAGAAGCAAGGGAAGCGGATGAGAATCGTCGTCACGGGCGCCACCGGGTTCGTCGGCCAGAGCCTCGTTCCCCTGCTCGCCGAAGCCGGCGCAGAGTTGCTGCTGGTCGGCCGCGATCCGGCGCGCATCGGCGAGACCTTTCCCAGCCTGCCCGCCTGCCGCTACGACGAGATCGGCGAACGTGCCGCCGGCTTCGACGTTCTCCTTCATCTCGCGGTCGCCAACAACGACGCCAAGCTGTCGCTCGACGCCTTCCGTGCGGTCAATGTCGACCTCGCCGTCGAAACGGCCGAGCGCGCGCGGCAGGCCGGCATCGGCCGCTTCATCAATATCTCGTCGGTTCATGCGCTCGATCCGGGCAATGACAGCGCCTATGCCCGCACCAAGCGCGAGGCGGTGGAGCGCCTCGCCGGCATTGACGGGCTGGAGGTTGTGACCGTCTATCTCCCGGCCGTGCATTCCGACCGCTGGAGCGGCAAGCTCAGCGTTCTGAATTCCCTGCCGGCGCCGCTGGCGCGGGCGCTGTTCGGGCTGGTCTCGGCGCTGAAGCCGACGGTCCATATCGCGCGGCTGGCTGAATTCGTCCTCGGCAAGGGCAACCCGGCGCACGACCCCGAGATCATCCTTTCCGACGGCCAGAGCGGGAATTTCGCCTATCGCGCGTTCACGCGCACGGTCGACCTTGCGTTCGCGCTCTGTGTCGCGGTGTTGCTGTGGTGGGCGCTGGCGTTGATCTGGGCGCTGATCCGGCTGCAATCGCCGGGGCCGGGCATCTTCGCTCAGCAGCGGGTCGGCCGCGACGGCCGCATCTTCACCTGCTACAAGTTCCGCACCATGAAGCAGGGAACGCGGCAGGCGGCGACCAACCTCGTCTCGGCCGATGCCGTCACCGGGCTCGGCTCCTTCCTGCGCCGGACCAAGCTCGACGAGCTGCCGCAGATATGGAACATCCTGCGCAACGAGGTCAGCCTGATCGGCCCGCGGCCATGCCTGCCGGTGCAGGTCGAGCTGATTGAGGAGCGGCGCAAGCGCGGCGTGCTGAAGCTGAAGCCGGGCATCAGCGGTCTGGCGCAGGTCAACGGCATCGACATGAGCGCGCCGGCAAGGCTGGCGCGGTGGGATGCGCGCTACGGCGCGCTGCAGTCGCTGCTGCTCGACCTGCGCATCGCGCTCGCGACCGCCACCGGCCGCGGCCAGGGCGACCGGGTGGCGAAAAGCGGCTGAACCCGCCTCAGTCCGCGCCCGCCATGTCGAGGATGTCGTGCGCCATCCGCCGCATGATGGTTTTGCGGGCGAATTTTTCCAGAAACGCCTGACGTCCAGCCGGGGGCGGCGCGGCGATCAGCCGTTCGAGCGCGGCATGCATGCCGACGGCATCGCAAGGCGCGAACACCTCGGCATCCGGCAGCTCGGCGCGCAGGAAATCCGCCGTGTGCCCGGCAACGCCGGCCAGGAGCTTCCTGCCAGTGGCGGCATATTCGAACAGCTTCGACGGCAGCACCTTGTGAAAGGCGACATGATCGTTGAGGTGCAGGAACAATATGTCGGCCTCGCGGTAATGTTCGTGCAGCACCGCGCGCGGCACCGGCGGCAGCAATTCGACATTCGTCACGCCCGACGCGGCCAATGCTTCCTCGAGCTGCCGGCGGCGGCCGCCATCGCCGACGCGCACCATTACCGGAGCATGGCGCAGGCCATCAATCCCTATGGCGACGGGCTGGCGGCAAAGCGGATCAGGAAGGTGGTCGAGGACGAGCTCGTCTGAACGTCCTTCCTGAACGCATCAGCGGCCGGCGAGGATGTCGCGGATCATGCGCTGGCAGCGGTCGGCCATGAAGTCGAGCAACAGCCTGACCTTCGGGTCCTGAAACTTGCGGTGCGGATAGACCGCCGCCAGTTGCACCGGCACCGGCGGGTTATCGGCGAGCACGATCTTCAGCCGCCCGTCGCGCAGATAAGGCTCGATCTCGAAGCGCGGCTTGTTGACGATGCCACGCCCGGACAGCGCCCAGCCGGTGATGACATCGCCGTCATCACTGTCGAACGGGCCGTGAACCTCGATCCGGGTCAGGCCGGACGGCGCCTTCAGCGTCCAGATATAGTCCTTGGCGCCGGGATAGCGCAGCGGCAGGCAATCGTGCTTGCGATTTGCGAGGTCGTGCGGCGTCGCCGGCTCGCCGCGTGCGGCAAGATAGGAAGGCGCAGCCGCCAGCACGCGCTCGCATTCCATGATGCCGCGCATCCGCAGACTCGAATCCTCGAGCACGCCGAGGCGGAAGGCGACGTCGATGCCCTCCTTCATGATATCGACATTGTGGTCGGAAAGCCGGAGCCGGACCTCGATGTCGGGATAGCGGTCATGGAAATCCGGGATGCCGGAGGCGATCAGCCGCCGGCCGAGGCCAAGCGGCGCGGTGACGCGGATGGTGCCGCGCGGCTGGCCGGAAAGCGCGCTGACGGCGGCTTCCGCCTCGGCCACGGCATCGAGCACCTGGCGCGCGCCCTGATAGAAGACGCGGCCGTGCTCGGTCGGCATCAATTGCCGCGTGGTGCGGTTGAACAGCCTCACGCCCAGATGCTTTTCCAGCTCCTTGATGCGGTTGGATGCGACCGCCGGCGAGATGCGCATGTCGCGCCCGGCGGCCGAGAGGTTCCCCAGTTCCACCACCCGCACGAAGACCGCGATATTGTCGAGATAGGCCATGGCCGGTTTCCCCCTCTGCCGCCCCCTTTTTCGGAGCCTTCGGCAACCGGCGCATTATTTTCCAGATTTTTTTGAAAGTCATCGTACATCTCCACCCTTTCGCTTTGAAGCGAAGGCCGTAAAGTCGGGCCAAGGTCAGGCTGAAAGCCGACAAGGGGAGAGCCATGCACGATTTCGCGATCTTCTGGGACTGGCTGTCCTTCGGCGTGCGCTGGCTGCACGTCATCACAGCCATCGCCTGGATCGGCTCGTCCTTCTACTTCATCGCGCTCGATCTCGGGCTGGTGACGCGCGAGGGCATGCCCGAGGGCGCCCATGGCGAGGAATGGCAGGTCCATGGCGGCGGCTTCTACCACATCCAGAAATATCTGGTCGCGCCGGCGCGGATGCCGGAACATCTGACATGGTTCAAGTGGGAATCCTACGCCACCTGGATGTCGGGCTTCGCGCTGCTCGCCATCGTCTACTATGCCGGAGCCGACCTCTATCTCATAGACCGCAACGTGCTCGACGTGCCGCAATGGGCGGCGATCGCACTCTCGTTCGGATCGCTGGTCGGCGGCTGGCTGATGTACGATCTGCTCTGCCGCTCGCCGCTGGCGAAGAACGACACCGGCCTGATGCTGGTGCTGTTTCCGATTCTCGTCGCGGTCGCCTGGGGCTATACTCAGCTGTTCACCGGCCGCGCCGCCTTCCTGCATCTCGGCGCGTTCACCGCCACCATCATGTCGGCCAACGTCTTCCTGATCATTATCCCCAACCAGAAGATCGTGGTCGCCGACCTGATCGCCGGCCGCAAGCCCGATCCGAAATATGGCCGTATCGCCAAGACGCGCTCGCTGCACAACAACTATCTGACGCTGCCGGTCGTGTTCCTGATGCTGTCGAACCACTACCCGCTGGCCTTCGGCACCCAGTTCAACTGGGTGATCGCGGCGCTGATCTTCCTGATCGGCGTGCTGATCCGGCATTATTTCAACACCGTGCACGCCCGCAAGGGCAACCCGCACTGGACATGGGGCGCGGCGGCGGTGCTGTTCATCGTCATCATGTGGCTGTCGACCGTGCCGAAGGTGCTGACCGGTGAAGAAAAGGTTTCGGCCGGCGCGCAGGCGCTGATGGCCTCGGCGCATTTTCCCGCCGTGCGCGACACGGTGATGGGCCGCTGCGCCATGTGCCACGCCGCCGAGCCGG
>JBLJBS010000163.1:0-2416 GCA_047637695.1 Aquamicrobium sp.
CTCGACTTGGTGTTGGCCGGCAACCCGGCATTTGCGTTGGTCGGTCTTCGTTAGCCGCACGATTGCCGCTAATCAAGCTGAAAGATGGAACCCACGGGCGCGGCGAAACCGATGTCCCCGTGGAATCCCCGTCGCGTCAGATCATCGCCATGCCGCCGTTGACATGCAAGGTCTGGCCGGTGACATAGCCCGCCTGCTCCGAGGCAAGATAGAGGGCGGCAGCGGCGATGTCGCTGCCCGTCCCCATCTTTTTCATCGGGATCGCGCCCATGATCGCCTCACGCTGCTTGTCGTTCAGCTTGTCGGTCATCGCCGATTCGATGAAACCCGGCGCGACACAGTTGACGGTGACGTTGCGCGACGCGATCTCCTGCGCCAGCGATTTCGACAGGCCGATCATGCCGGCCTTGGCGGCGCAATAATTGGCCTGGCCGGGATTTCCGGTCACCGCGACCACCGACGTGATGTTGATGATGCGACCGTACCGGCGACGCATCATCGGGTGGGTCAGTTCTCGCGTCAGCCGGAAGACCGAGCCGAGATCGACCTCGAGCACGTCGTCCCAGTCCTTGTCGGACATGCGCACGAACAATCCGTCGCGGGTGATGCCGGCATTGTTGACCAGGATGTCGACACCTTCGAGATCGGCTTCCGCCTCCTGCGCCAGCGCCTTGACCTCGGCGCGGTCGGAAAGATCGGCGGGGAAGACATGGACGCGGCCGCCAAGCTCCGCCGCCAGCGCATCGAGCTTCTCGACGCGGGTGCCGTGCAGGCCGACGGTAGCGCCGGCGGCGTGAAGCGTGCGCGCTACCGCCTCGCCGATGCCGCCGGTTGCACCGGTGACAAGCGCCTTGCGGCCGGTCAGGTCGAACATGGTTTCATCCTTCTTTTCAGGCGAGCGCGGCAAGCGCCGCGTCGATGTCGGCCGCCATGCCGACATTGGCCGTCGCGATGTTGCGGTCGATGCGGCGCGCCAGGCCGGAAAGGACTTTGCCCGCGCCGATCTCATAAAGCGTGGTCACGCCGTTGGCGCCGAACCATTCGACGGTCTCGCGCCAGCGCACGCGCCCCGTCACCTGCTCGACCAGCCGGGCGGCGATATCGTCGGGATCGGTCAGCGGCGTCACGGTGACGTTGGCGACCACAGGCACGACGGGCGCGCGCTTTTCGACCTCGGCGAGCGCAGCAAGCATGGCGTCGGCCGCCGGCTGCATCAGCGCCGAATGGAAAGGTGCTGAAACCGGCAGCATCAGCGCGCGCTTGGCGCCCTTTTCGTTGCAGATCCGCGCGGCGATCTCGACCGCGGCCTTCGCGCCGGAGATGACCAGCTGGCCGCCGCCATTGTCGTTGGCGATCTGGCAGACCGAGCCGGCCGCGGCCTCCGCGCAGGCGGCCTCGACGTCTTCCTGCTCAAGCCCGATGATCGCGGCCATCGCACCTTCGCCCACCGGCACCGCGGCCTGCATGGCGTTGCCGCGGATGCGCAGCAGCCGGGCGGTGTCGGCGATCGAGAAGGTTCCGGCGGCGGCGAGCGCGGAATATTCGCCCAGCGAATGGCCGGCGACGTAAGTCACCTTGTCCTTCAGCGACAGGCCGCGCGCTTCCAGCACGCGGATGGCGGCAAGCGACACCGCCATCAGCGCAGGCTGGGCGTTGGCCGTCAGCGTCAGATCGCTCTCCGGCCCCTCCCACATCAGCCGCGACAACGACTGCGCCAGCGCCTCGTCGACCTCGTCGAACACGGCGCGCGTTTCCGGATAGGCGTCGGCAAGGTCTTTGCCCATGCCGACGGCCTGGCTGCCCTGCCCGGGAAAGGTGAAGGCGATCGACATGATCCGCTCCGTGTTCGTTCCTTTCCCTTGCCTGTGGCGCAAGGACAGGATGAGGTCAAGGGTCGACTTCCCTTGCCAATCGGGCGACAGGATGGCGATGGCAAGATGGCGGCATTGCCCATAAAGCCGTAAAAACAAGCCATCCGACGCTATCGGCGCGGCTGCGGCCGGCGTTTTCGCGGCTTCGGGCCATTGCCAAACGGGCCGAAGCGTGATTAGACGCCGCCATCTGCCGGTCCCAGCTGGGGGCTGAACGGAGGGCGCGGCGCTTTTCACCGGAAAAGTGTCGTTTGCGAAGGCAAATGTGCTTCCGCCTCCCGTGTCTCCGCTCTCGACCGTCTCGACATGCTCCTTTCTTCGCCCGCAGCGCGGGTCAGAGAAGTTGCAGAGGCTTAGCCGCCGGGACCGACAGTGAGTGAAACGAAGAAAGGCAAGATCAGACATGGCTCTGTACGAACATGTATTCCTTGCCCGGCAGGACCTCTCGTCGCAGCAGGTTGAAGCCCTTGTCGAGCAGTACAAGGGTGTCATCGAGGCGAATGGCGGCTCCGTCGGCCGGGTGGAGAACTGGGGACTGAAGTCCC
>JBLJBS010000164.1:0-7456 GCA_047637695.1 Aquamicrobium sp.
GGCTGCGCGCCGCGCGCGAGGCCAAGGTCGCGGCGGCGCACGGCTGACGCCCCCGATATGCCGCAATACGAGACCGTTCGCGTCGTTCGCCATTCGCCGGAGAAGATGTTCGCGCTGGTCGCGGATATCGAGCGTTATCCCGAGTTCCTGCCGATGTGCGAGGCATTGATCGTTCGCTCCCGGCGCGAGCGTGACGGAACCGCGTTGCTGCTCGCCGACATGACGGTCGGCTACAAGGCGATTCGCGAGACGTTCACCAGCCAGGTGGTGCTGAAGCCCGACGACAACGCGATCGACGTGAAATATATCGACGGGCCTTTCAAGTATCTGTCGAATCGCTGGAAGTTCGTGGCGGCGGCGCAGGGCGGAACCGAAATCCACTTCTTCATCGATTACGAGTTCAAGAGCCGCATTCTCGGCGTGCTGATGGGCGCGATGTTCGATCGCGCCTTCCGCATGTTCGCCGAAGCCTTCGAGAAGCGCGCAGACCAGATTTACGGCGTCGCCTGAGCCCCCAGAGAGGCAATCGCAAGCTCGAGCGCGGTGCGCACGGTCTCGGTGCGGATGAAGCCGCGGCCGTTGTCGGCGAAGAGGCGCTGCTCGGTTCGTACGGGTTGTCCCTCGACGGCGATGCCGAACCAGACCAGCCCGACCGGCTTCTGCGCCGTTCCGCCGCCGGGGCCGGCGATGCCGGTGACGGCGAGCGCAATGCCTGCACGGCTGCGCGCCAGCGCGCCGGCGGCCATCTCGCGCGCGGTCTCCCCGGAAACCGCGCCATGCGCTTCGAGCGTCTTCGCAGAAACGCCGAGCATTTCCATCTTCGCGTCGTTGGAATAGGTGACGAAGCCACGGTCGAGCACCGCCGACGAGCCGGAAATGTCGGTGATGGCGGCGGCGATCATGCCGCCGGTGCAGGATTCCGCCGTCGCCGCCATGATGCCCGCCGCGCGGCATTCGGCGATGAAGCGCACCGCCAGCGCGCCAGTCTCGGTTCTCCGGCCATCGCTCATTCCGGCAGCCCCCCGGGATAGACCACGCTCGCCGTGGCGATCGCCGCGATGCCTTCCTCGCGGCCGACGAAACCGAGGCGTTCGTTGGTCGTCGCCTTGACCGAGACCCGGTCGGCCGAAATGCCGAGCATATCCGAAAGCGCGGCGGTCATCGCCTCGCGATGCGGACCGATCTTCGGCGCTTCGGCGATCAGGGTGATGTCGGCATTGGCGATGCGGCCGCCGCGCGCCCGCACGATACGAACTGCTTCCTCGACGAAGATGCGCGAGGCCGCACCCTTCCACTTCATGTCGGAGGGCGGAAAATGGGTGCCGATGTCGCCGGCGCCGCAGGTGGCGAGCAGCGCGTCGGTCAGCGCGTGCAGGCCGACATCGGCGTCGGAATGGCCGGAGAGCTTTTTCGAGAACGGAATGGCGACGCCGCACAGCGTCACGTGATCGCCGGGACCGAAGGAATGCACGTCATAGCCGTTTCCGGTGCGCACATCCGGCAGCATGCCGGCTGAAAGACGGGTGTTGGCCATCTCGATATCCCTTGCCCATGTCAGCTTCACATTGTCAGGCGAGCCCTCGACGATCTGCACGGCGATGCCGGCCCATTCGGCGATCGCAGCATCGTCGGTGAAATCCTCGCGCCCGGCAAGGAAGGCCTGCTCATGGGCGGCAAGGATCCGCGCGTAGGCAAAGCCCTGCGGCGTCTGCGCGGCGAAGAGCCCGGCGCGTGGCACGGTTTTCGCCACCTGTCCGTCGAAACCCGCCTGCTTCAGCGTGTCGGAAACCGGCAGAGAGGGCAGGCTGCCGCCGCCCCCCTCCAGTCCCTCGATCACGCGCTCGATCAGTCCCGCATCCGCGAAGGGGCGCACGCCATCATGGATCAGAACGGCGTCGATGGCCGCGGTGCGCAGCGCCAGCAGCGCCAGCCGCGTCGACGCCTGCCGCGTCGCGCCACCGGGGACCACGTTCACGCGCTCGCCCAACTCGCCGGCCGCCTCGCGGAACAATTCGCCATCGTCCGGGTGGATGGCGACGGCAATCGCTTCGATACGCGGATGGGCGAGGAACGTCTCCAGCGTGTGGCGCAGGACCGGCTTGCCGCCGATGCGGCGATATTGTTTCGGGCCCTCGACCGATTGCCCGGCGCGCTCGCCGCGCCCGGCCGCCACGATCACAGCCCCGATCCTGCCTGCCGCCGTCATCGCCTGAAGCGCCGCTCCCTTTCCGGTTCGCCCAACGCTTAGTCAGCGGCACGGCGATTGACCAGCCCATTTCGGCCCGTGGCTGCGAATGGCGATATTTCGCAGTTGCACAATGGTGGGAAATAAGGCTACAAAATAGGCATATGATGTTTTTGCATGGTTTTTATGCATGATTGCCGTCTCCGATCTGGCCACGCCGTTGCACATCGGGCGCGTTGAAATCGCCAACCGCGTTTTCCTTGCGCCGATGTCGGGTGTCACCGACGAGCCATTCCGGGCCCGGGCGGTCCGGCATGGCGCCGGTCTCGTCGTTTCCGAGATGGTGGCGAGCGGCGAGCTCGCGAAGGGGAGGCGCAATTCCACCCTGCGCATCCGTCGGCCCGAGGTGCCGGTCCATGTCGTCCAGCTCGCCGGCCGCGAAGCCCAATGGATGGCCGAGGGCGCGCGGATCGCGGCCGGCGAGGGCGCGGACGTCATTGACATCAATATGGGCTGCCCGGCCAAGAAGGTGACGGGCGGCTATTGCGGTTCGGCGCTGATGCGCGAGCCCGACCACGCACTGTCGCTGATCGAGGCGGTGGTTGCGGCGGTTTCGGTGCCGGTCACGGTCAAGATGCGGTTGGGATGGGACGATGATTGCCTCAACGCACCGGACATCGCCAGTCGCGCCGAGGCCGCCGGTGTCGCCATGGTCACGGTTCACGGCCGCACCCGCTGCCAGCTCTACAATGGCCGCGCCGACTGGCGGGCCATCCACGCCGTCAAGGAAGCGGTGCGGATTCCTGTCGTCGCCAATGGCGATGTCGGCACGCTCCACGACGCGGCCGGTATGCTGGCGCAGTCGGGCGCCGACGCGGTCATGGTCGGACGCGGCCACTATGGCGCACCCTGGCTCGCCGGCCGGCTCGCCGCCGATGCGGGTGGCCGGGCGGCGGCCGGGATTCCGGTTTCACCGGATGATCTTCTTTCATATGTAACAGAGCATTATCAGGATATGCTGATGTTTTATGGGATCGAGCAGGGCCTGCGCCACGCGCGCAAGCATCTCGGGTGGTATCTCGATCGCCACGCGCCCGGAACGCCCGTGGAAACGCGGCGGACGATCATGACCGCAACCGACCCCGCCGTGGTAATCGCCTCCTTGCGGATGACATTTTCGCCTCACGGCATCAGGAGCGCGGCATGAGCGCGCCTCTGCCCTTCGGCATCGACCCGGCAACCATCGTCCTCGACACGATCCGTCATCCGGTCATCATGGTCGCGCCGGATGGACGCATCGTCTTCGCCAATGCCGAGGCGGAGGACTTCTTCCGCTCGAGCGCCTCCGTTCTGTCCCGCAGCGGCCTCGAACGCTTCGTGCCCTTCGGCAGCCCGCTGCTGACGCTGATCGAGCAGGTGCGCGAGCGGCGCGCGCCTTTCAACGAATACCGCGTTGACATCTCCTCGCCGCTTCTGGGTGGGGAAAAGCTGGTCGATCTCTACGTGGCGCCGGTGTCGGAACTGCCGGGCCATGTCGTCGTCCTGCTGCAGGAGCGCTCGATGGCCGACAAGATCGACCGACAGATGACGCATCGCGGCGCTGCGCGCTCCGTTTCGGGCCTTGCTTCCATGCTCGCCCATGAGATCAAGAACCCGCTGTCGGGCATCAGGGGTGCGGCGCAACTGCTTGAATCCGTTGTCTCCGACGATGACCGCGCGCTGGCGCGTCTCATCACCGACGAGACCGACCGGATCGTGGCGCTGGTCGACCGGATGGAGGTTTTTTCCGACGATCGCCCGATCGACAGGCTGCCGGTCAATATCCATGTCGTGCTCGACCATGTGAAGGCCATCGCCCGCAACGGCTTCGCCAGCGACATCCGCATCGTCGAGGATTACGACCCTTCGCTGCCCCCGGTCCTCGCCAATCGCGACCAGCTCGTCCAGGTGTTCCTCAATCTGGTGAAGAATGCCGCGGAGGCGGTTATGGGCCGCCCCGATGGCGAGATCGTGCTGTCGACGGCGTTTCGCCCCGGCATGCGGCTTTCCGTTCCGGGCTCGCATGACCGTGTGTCGCTGCCGCTCGAATTCTGCGTTCACGACAACGGGCCGGGCGTGCCGGAGGACCTGCTGCCGATCCTGTTCGATCCCTTCGTCACCACCAAGCAGAACGGCTCCGGTCTCGGGCTGGCGCTGGTCGCCAAGATCGTCGGCGAGCATGGCGGCGTCATCGAGTGCGATTCGACACAGCGCGGCACCACCTTTCGCGTGCTGATGCCGGCATGGAAAGAGCCGAAGACCGACAAGGCCGTGGACAGGCGGCGGGCAGGCCGCGAGGGAGAAGACGCATGACGGTGCGCGGCAATATTCTCGTGGCGGATGACGATGCGGCGATCCGCACGGTGCTGAGCCAGGCGTTGTCGCGGGCCGGCCATGATGTGCGCGTCACCTCCAGCGCCGCAACGCTGTGGCGCTGGGCCGCCGCCGGCGAGGGCGATCTGGTCATCACCGACGTCGTCATGCCCGACGGCAACGCGTTCGACCTGCTGCCGCGCATCCGGCGGGCCCGGCCGGACCTGCCCGTGGTCGTGATGAGCGCGCAGAACACTTTCATGACCGCGATCCGGGCCTCCGAGGCCGGAGCCTACGAATATCTGCCCAAGCCGTTCGACCTGACCGAGCTGACCGGCATCGTCAATCGTGCGCTGGCCGAACCGAGCCGCCATCATGGCGCCGAGGCGCGGGGCGAGGATGGTTCCGAGCAGATGCCGCTTGTCGGGCGCTCCGCCGCCATGCAGGACATCTACCGCCTGCTGGCCCGGCTGATGCAGACCGATCTGACGGTGATGATCACCGGCGAATCAGGCACAGGCAAGGAGCTGGTGGCGCGGGCGCTGCACGAATATGGCCGGCGGCGCAGTGGCCCGTTCGTCGCGATCAACATGGCGGCGATCCCGCGCGATCTGATCGAATCCGAGCTGTTCGGCCACGAGAAGGGCGCGTTCACCGGCGCACAGAGCCGCTCGACCGGCCGCTTCGAGCAGGCCGAGGGCGGCACGCTGTTCCTCGACGAGATCGGCGACATGCCGATGGAGGCGCAGACCCGGCTGCTGCGCGTGCTCCAGCAGGGCGAATACACCACCGTCGGCGGCCGCACGCCGATCCGCACCGACGTCCGCATCGTCGCCGCCACCAACAAGGATCTGCGCACGCTGATCAATCAGGGTCTGTTTCGCGAGGACCTGTTCTACCGGCTGAACGTCGTGCCTCTGCGCCTGCCGCCGCTGCGCGAGCGTGCCGAGGATGTGCCGGATCTCGTGCGTCACTTCTTCCGCCACGGCGAGAAGCATGAAGGCCTTGCGACGAAACGCATTTCCCCGGCGGGAATGGAGCTTCTCAAGCGCTATCCATGGCCGGGCAACGTCCGCGAACTGGAAAACCTCGTTCGCCGCCTGGCCGCGCTCTATCCGCAGGACGAGATTTCCGCCGAGTTGATCGAGCAGGAACTGCGCGGTTCCGGCGCGATGCCGCCCGCGCCGTCCGGCGGCGGCCTCGTCGAGGAGCTGACGATCAGCCAAGCGGTCGAGCGCCACCTGCAGCGTTATTTCGCCAGCTTCGCCGGCGAGCTTCCGCCGCCGGGCCTCTACCAGCGCGTGCTGGAGGAGGTCGAGTATCCGCTGGTGCTCGCCGCCATGACCGCCACCCGTGGCAACCAGATCAAGGCGGCCGAGCTTCTCGGCCTCAATCGCAACACTTTGCGCAAGAAAATCCGTGAGCTCGGCGTCAACGTCTACAGGGCTGCGAAATAGCTTTGGAGCGGTTCCGGCGCCGGCTGTTTCGCGCCGGGAGCTTGTTGCAAATTCGCCACAATGCGTTGCATAGATGCCACGCATGACGGACGGGCGATAATCCTATGACGTTGCAGGCACCTGCAATGACGGAACAGACGGTGGCGGAAGAGGCGCAGGCGGCGGGCGAGGGGCGGCGGCTGCTCGCCTTGCCCGGCATCGCCGCGATCGTCGGCGCGCTGATCACCGCCGGCCTGTCCTTCGCCGTGCTGATGGGGGTCACCCCCATCGATCCCGACTATGCGACGACGCTGACCCTGATCGGGCTCAACCTCGCTTTCATCCTGTTGCTTGTGGCGCTGATCAGCCGCGAGGTCCATCGCATCGTCATGGCGCGGCGGCGCGGCAAGGCGGCTTCGCGGTTGCATGTGCGCATCGTCGCGCTGTTTTCGCTGGCGGCGGCGCTTCCGGCGCTGATGGTGGCGGTGATCGCCTCGGTCACGCTCGACATCGGGCTCGACCGATGGTTCGAGATCCGGACCAAGGTCATCATCAACTCGTCGCTGTCCATCGCCGAGGCCTATGTCAACGAGAACGCGCGCAATCTTCAGGACACCACCTTGTCGATGGCCTACGACCTCGACGCCAACCGCACCCTCTATGGTCTCGACCGCACCGGGTTTCGTGCCCGGATGAGCCAGCATGTGACCGGGCGCGGCCTCGACCATGCGGCGCTGATCCGTGCTGACGGCTCCTTCATCATTCAGGCCGAGACCCAGGCCGCTTTTCCGATGCCGCCGGCCCCGCCTGAAGCCGTGCAGACCGCCGGCGACGGCTTGCCGGTGCTGATCGAGCCGCGCGTGCGCAGCATCATCGGCGCCATCGTCAAGCTGCGTGAAATCGAGGATGCCTATCTCTTCACCATCCGCTCCGTCGATCCGGAGGTCGTCAAGGCGCGGCAGATCGTTCGCGCCAACACCGACGAGTACCGCGACCTCGAGAGCAATCGCCTGACGACGCAGGTGGCATTCGCGCTCGCCTATCTCGGGGTGACGCTGATTATCGTCCTGTCGGCGATCTGGACGGGTATCGCCTTCGCCGATCGGCTGGTGCGGCCGATCCGCCAGCTGATCGGGGCCGCCGACGAAGTGGCGACCGGAAATCTCGACGTGTCGGTGCCTGTCCGCACGTCCGATGGCGACGTCGGCTCGCTGGGCGACACCTTCAACAAGATGATCCTTCAGTTGAAGTCGCAGCGCAACGAACTCATCAATGCCAAGGATGTGATCGACGAGCGTCGGCGCTTCTCGGAGGCGGTGCTGTCAGGCGTCACCGCCGGCGTCATCGGCGTGGAGCGCGATGGCGCTATTTCCATCGTCAACCGTTCGGCCGAGCGCATGCTGTCAATTCGCACCGACACCGCGCTCGGGCGAAACCTGTCCCAAATGCTGCCCCATATCGGCCAGGTGTTCGAGACCGCGCG
>JBLJBS010000165.1:0-2984 GCA_047637695.1 Aquamicrobium sp.
TCGACGTCGCGCGCCATGGCGCGCACCGTCCAGCCGTGGCGCAGCAGGGCATCGGCGATGGCGCCGCCGACGCCGCCGCTCGCGCCGAGGACAATGGCGGTCCTGCGGGTGTCCATAGGGGGTACTCCTTCGATCCTGTCTTCTTTCGACGACCGCATCATGCACCCGGCCCGCCTGAAAGATAATTGCAACAAATTCACCATCTGCTAGTAGATTATATATGAGCGGAAGAATCTCGTGGGACGACCAGCGCGCGTTCCTCGCTGTGCTGGAGGAGGGCAGCCTTTCCGGCGCGGCGCGGCGTCTCGGCCTGTCTCACGCCACGGTGCGCGGCCGCGTCGAGGCGCTGGAGGCAGCGCTCGGCACGCCGCTGTTCACCCGGTCCGTCAACGGACTGACCCCGACCGACGGCGCGCGGGCGCTTTACGATCCGGTGCGCAGGATGGCGCTGGCTTCCGAGCAGTTCGTGCGGCAGGCAGCGGCCGCACCGGGAGAAGCCGCCGGGATCGTGCGTCTCAGCGTTGCCGAATTCATGGGCATCGAGGTCATTCCGCCGATGCTGGCCGAATTGCGTGCGACCTATCCCGCGATCCGCATCGAACTCGTCCTCAGCAACATGCCGGCCGACCTGTTGTCGCAGGAGGTGGACATCGCGGTCAGGATGATCCCGCCGGCGCAGGGGGCGCTGGTGGCAAAGAAGGTGGCGGCGATCCCGCTCGGCCTGTTCGCGGCGCCCGCCTATCTCGACCGGCGGGGAATGCCGCAATCGCCGGACGACCTCGCCCGGCATGACCTGATCGGGCCGGATCGCAACCGCAGCGATCTCGCACTGGCGGAGAAGTTCGGCGACATGTTCCGCCGTGACAGGCTGGTGCTGCGCACCGACAGCCACCCCGCCCAGATCGCGGCGGCGCGGGCCGGCCTCGGCATCGCCGTCATCCACATCCCCGTCGGCAGGCGCGACCCTGGCTTGCGTCCCGTCCTGCCGGATCTCGTCATCGACACACTCGATACGTGGATCGTCACCCATGAAGATCTGAGGCACGTTCCGAGGGTGCGCGCCGTGTTCGACCTGCTCGCCGCCGCATTCGCCCGAACCGGCCGCTGAGGCCTGCGTTGGGCGCGAATGGCAATTTCCGCCTCTGAATGGGTAAGGCCGCGGCAAAACCGGACGAGCCGACGCAGCCCGACTTGCCCCCTTGAGCAGATCAACCACCCGGAAAAGCGACGGATGCCAAGCGACTGAAGAAATTCAGTTTCCCGCTTTGGCCGTCGCGCCGTCCGCCCGAGAAAAGGATGCTTCGGGCGCGGCTTTCGCCACGTCCGATGCTCTCCGAACGACAGCAACAGCGCAATTCCACACCAATAGCCTGGTCAATCCGATTGACATCGTAGATTTTATACAACACACTCAAGATCAACAGCCGGCCAACAGGCTTCCCTTGAAAGGGACAGTGATACCGACGTCACCGGCAAGGTGCGGAGAGGACAGGGGGGAACTGGCCATGCAGCACGCCGCAACCGCGGAGCAGAAACCGTTTGCCCTGTGGCGCGGGATCGTCTGGCTTTCGGAAAACCTGCTCAGGATCGAGCGACGCCTCGTCGCCTTTCTGATGTTTCTCCTGACCGGGGCGATCCTGCTCAATGTCGCGACGCGCTACACCGGCCGACCGATCTACTGGATCGACGAATTCGCCGTCTATTGCATGGTGTGGCTGACCTTCTTCGGCGCCTCGGTGATGACGCGGCTGCGGCTCGACTTCGCCGTGACGATGCTGACCGAGCGGCTGTCGGAGCGGGCGGCGGCCGTTACCCGCGTCGCCGCAACACTGATGGTGGTGCTGTTCGGTGTCTCGATTGCTGCGATGTGCTGGATCTGGCTCGATCCGGTCGGCATCATGAAGGCCGGCTTCAACGCCAAGGAATATGCCGCCGGCACCTTCAACTTTGTCTACACCGAGCGCACCCAGACGCTGAACTGGCCGACCTGGGTGCTCTACATGATCCTGCCGGTCTTCGCCGTCTCAATCACCATCCATGGCCTCGCCAACCTGATGGAGGACGCTGGCCGCGTCCAGCCTGTCACCCGCGACCTGACCATCAACGCCGAGGGGGCGGTGAACTGATGCTGACAACCGGCGCTTTCGTTGTCGTGATGCTGGTCGGCGTGCCGATCGGGCTGTGCCTTTGCATCGCGGCCATCGTCTTCGTGCTCGCTTCCGGCAACCCGATCCTGTTCCAGAGCTATCCTCTGCAGATGTTCAACGCTGTCGACAGCTATGGTCTGATCGCCATCCCGCTGTTCATCCTGATCGGCGAAATCATGAATGTCGGCGGCATCACCAGGCGCATCGTCGACATGGCGATGTCGTTCATCGGCTCGCTGCGCGCCGGCCTCGCCTACGTTAACGTCATCGCCAACATGTTCGTCGCCTCGATCCTCGGCTCGGCCACGGCGCAGGTCGCGATCATGTCGCAGATCATGGTGCCGGAGATGGAGCGCAAGGGCTACGACAAGAACTTCGCCGCCGGCCTGACTGCCTATGGCGGCATGCTCGGTCCGATCATGCCGCCTTCGGTGATGTTCGTCGTCTACAGCGTTCTGGCACAGCTTTCGGTCAGCGACATGCTGCTTGCCGGCATCCTGCCGGGCCTCGCGCTCACCGCATTGTTCTGCGGCGTCATCGCCGTGCTCGGCTACATCCACCAGTTCCCGAAGAGCGAGAAGCAGACGCTTCGTCAGCGAGCCGCCACGATCTGGGGTGCGCTGCCGACGTTGACAATTCCGCTTGTCATCATCGGCTCTATCTTCAGCGGCCTGGCCAGCGCCACCGAGGCCGCAGCCGTCGGCGCCGTCATCGCGCTGGTGATCGGCCGCTACTGGACCAAACAGCTCTCGTTCTCGCAGATCCCCGACATCATGATCCGTGCCGGGCTCTATTCGGCCATCGTGCTGTTCCTCGTCGTCGCCGCCGGCGTCCTGT
>JBLJBS010000166.1:0-20050 GCA_047637695.1 Aquamicrobium sp.
ATGGTCTGGTTGCCGACCTGGGTGATGATGATGACGTGGCGGGCGCTGGGCTCGGTCGGCGTGAAGCCGAGGCGTGCGGCCAGATCGACGACCGGCAGCACCGCGCCGCGCAGATTGATGACGCCCTTCACATAGTGCGACGAATGTGGCAGCGGCGTCGTCGGTGTCCAGCCGCGGATGTCGCGCACCGACATGATGTCGAGGCAGAATTCCTGGGCGCCGAGGCGAAAGGCGATCAGCTCGCTGTTGGCCGCGGCGTCCTGTTCGCCGATGCGGATCATGCTGCGCTCCTTTTGCGGTTTGCGTCGGGGCGCGAACCGGCGACGATCGCGTCGACGTCGAGGATGACGGCGACGCGGCCGTCGCCGAGGATCGTCGCCCCGGCCACGCCGAAGACGCGGCCGTAATTGGTTTCGAGGCTTTTGATGACCACCTGCTGCTGGCCGATGATGCCGTCGACCATCAGCGCGCATTGCGACTGGTTCTCGGTCTCGACCATCATCGCCACGCTGGAGATAGGGTCGGCCTCCTCCTCGCGATAGCCGAGCACCGCGCCGACGTCGATCAGCGGGATGAACGAGCCGCGGATGCCGATGACCCGGGCGTTCTCGCCCAGCCCGTGGACGTCCGCCGCCTTGGGCTGCAGCGTCTCGACAATGGCCGACAGCGGCACCACCAGCGTCTGGCCGGCGACGGTGACCACCATGCCGTCGAGGACGGCGAGCGTCAGCGGCAGCGACAGGGTGAAGGTGGTGCCGAGGCCGGGTCGCGAGGCGATGGTGATGCGGCCCCCGAGCGCCTGGATGGAGCGGCGCACGACATCCATGCCGACCCCGCGCCCGGAAACGTCCGAGACGGTGGCTGCGGTGGAGAAGCCGGGCGCGAAGATCAGGTCGTCGATCTCCGATTCGGAAAGCTGGGCATCCTCGGAAATGATGCCGCGCTCGACGGCGATCTGGCGCACGCGGCTGCGGTTGATGCCGGCGCCGTCGTCGGAGACCTCGATGACGACACGGCCCGAGCGATGGGCGGCGATCATCCGCACCGTGCCCTGTTCCGGCTTGCCGGCCGCAAGGCGGTCCTCCGGCTTTTCGAGGCCGTGGTCGATGGCGTTGCGGATCATGTGGGTCAGCGGGTCGGCCAGCCGTTCGATCACGGTCTTGTCGACCTCGCAATTCTCGCCCTCGGTAACGAGGCGGGCCGACTTGCCGGTCATGTCGGCGACCTCGCGCACCACGCGCGACATGCGCTGGAAGATCGGGCGCACCGGCTGGGCGCGGATCGCCATCACCGAATCCTGGATCTCGCGCGTCAGGTGCTCGAGATCGTCGAGGCCGACGGCGACGTCGGACAGGCGGGCGATGCCGGCCTCCATCACGCGCTGGGCCAGCATCGACTGGTTGATGACCAGCTCGCCGACGAGGTCGATCAGACGGTCGACGCGGTCGAGGTCGACGCGGATCGTCGCGCCCTGCTGGGTGTTGGCCGGCTGTTGGCCGGAGGGCGCGCCCGCCGCCGCGGACTGAGATGCGGCGGCGATCGCCGCCGGCTGCGCCGGAACGACAGCGGCAGGAGCCGCCGGGGCCGGCTTGCTGGTTTCGCGCGCCGCCTCTTCGGCGGCGACCTGCGCCAGGATCGCCTGAATTGTCTCGGCGGCGTTGGTCTCGTCCATCACCGGGTCGGCGATGGCGGTCTCGATCGTCAGGTCGCAGTCGAACTCGACGAATTCGAAGATTTCGCGGACGGCGCTTTCCTCGACGTCGCCGGTGAAGGCGATGTCCCACGACAGGTAGGCGCCTTCGGGATCGAGCTCGCTCAGGAGCGGCACCGTCGAGGTGTCGCAAACGACCTCCATCTCAGCCAGCCGGCCAAGTTCGCGCAGCAGGCGCAGCGCATCGTTGGCTTTGGCGTAGAGTTCCGGCTTGGGTGCGAAATGGACCCTGAGCGACGGGTGGATGCCCGCGGCCTCGTCATCGGCAATCAGCGTGTCGAACGAGATCTGGACCGGCGCGAAGCCGAACTCGTCGACCTGCATGTGGCCGCCGTCCTCGTCCATCGCCAGCGGCTCGAAGGCGGGGATGGGAGGGGGCGCGACCTCCACAGCGGTCGCGGGGACCGCGGCGCTGGTGCGGGCCAGCTCTTCCGCCATCTGGGCGACGCGGGCGCCGTCCATGTCGCCGCCGTCGCGGGCGATGTGGACGAGATCGGACAGGATGTCGGCCGAGCGCAGCATCAGCTTGACGACCTGCGGCGTGATGCCGAGCTTGCCCGAGCGCATGCCGTCGAGCGTGGTCTCGAACGTGTGGGCGAAGCGCACCAGGTCGTCGAGGCCGAAGGCGCCGGCGCCGCCCTTGATCGAATGGACGGCGCGGAACACCGCGTTGATCGTCTCGAGATCGCCTTCCTCGCGCTCGATCGCCAGCAGGCCGTCTTCCAGCTCGGTCAGCTGCTCGTCGCATTCCTGGAAAAAGGTCTGCCTGATCGCCGCCATCGTGTCGGTGGACATCGTTCCCCCTCCTCAGGCTGCGACGCGGTTGATCGCGGTGACGAGCTTGACGGGATCGAACGGCTTGATGATCCAGCCGCTGGCGCCGGCACGGCGGGCGCGGTCCTTCTTTTCGTCGACGCTTTCGGTGGTCAGCACCAGAATGGGAATGGCGCGGTGGCGGCCGGAGCCGCGCACGGCCTCGATAAAGCCGAAGCCGTCCATGCGCGGCATGTTGATGTCGGTGATGATGACGTCGGGCTCGCAGGTTTCGAGGACCTCCAGCCCGTGAACGCCGTCCTCTGCCTGGACGACCTCCATGCCGGCGTCGATGAGCGCGGCCTTGAGCATCTCGCGGATGGTGCGCGAATCGTCGACGGTCAGGATGGTCTTGGCCATGGTCAGCTGTTCCTTGACGTGAAGGGGGTGGCGAAGCGGCCGGGAGCAGTGAAGCCGGACAGGTCGATGCCGGCGATGCCGATGGCGTCGACGAAGGCCGGCGAAGGTTCGTCGATCGAGAATTCCATCCCGTCGGCGCTCCAGGTCGCCGCGGCCGACAGGAGCACCTGCAGGCACTGTGCGCCCACGCGCTCGACCTGCGATGCGTTGAGCGCGATGTCCGCGCCGCGCGCCGCGATGAGTTCGGCCGCCAGAGGCGCGGCCGCCTTGATGTCGAGTTCGCTTGGAAGCGTCATGCTCCCGCCTGCGGCCTTGGCCATTTCCTTCTCCCCTGAAGCCGCCGGGGCGGCCGTCGTTCGGTGCCGTTAACGCGGCTTCGCTGGCCTCGCGCGACCCGAAAAGGCGCGGCGCGGCGACGAATGCGCTGGAAATGTTCGACATTCCGGTCTTGCCGGATCAGGAGCGCGGCATCATGCCTTTGGCGTATCCCCTCCAAGCCCCGCTCCAATGCATAAGCGATGACTGGTTTCGCCAATATTAACGGGCGCCTCCGGAGGCGCGATGAAGACGGTCAGAACGCGAAAAAGAGAAAAAACCCCGCCGCGAGGGCGGGGCGATGCGAGACGCAACAAGTATAGATGACGTTGCGTCAGATGTTCTGCGCGGCGGTGATGATGATCTCGACGCGATATTTAGGGGCGGCGAGCCTGGCCTCGCCGGTGGCGCGGCCGGGCGTGTTGCCGGGGGCGACCCAGGCGTCCCATGCGGCGTTCATCTCGGCGAAATCGTTGATGTCGGCGAGCCAGATCTGCGCCGACAGAATGCGTTCCTTCGAGGAATTGCACAGCGCCAGCAGCCGGTCGATCTCGGCGAGCACGCCTTCGGTCTGCTCCCTGACCGTGGCGCCCTCGGCGACCTGGCCGGCAAGATAGATGACGCCGTTGAAGATGTTGGCCCCGCTCATGCGCGCGCCGGTCTCGTGACGGATGATGGTCATGGAAGCTCCTTCCGGTTTCGATGACGAGGCTTCTACCGGCGCGCCGGCCAATCGGCAACAGACAGAGCCCCGACAGAGCCCCGCTGGGGGCGGCTGCGGATCACATAAAGCTCGATCGCTCGGCCTCGACGATCGAGGCGATGAAGGACGACACCGTCTGTACGCGGCGCAGCGGCCTGACCGTCTCGTGATAGACCAGCCAGTAGGCGCGGCGGATCGGGGCTGAGACCTCGACTGGCACCAGGTCGGGATAGCTGCGGGCGATGAAGGTGTGCAGGATGCCGATGCCGGCGCCCGAGCGCACGGCTTCCATCTGGCCGAGCGCCGAGGAGACGCCGAAGCTGGCGTGCCAGTCGGGCATGATCTCGGGGCCGTAGTCGAGCGACAGGCTGATCAGGAGGTCGGCGACGTAGCCGATCAGGCGATGCCGTTTCAGCTCGGCAAGCGTCGCCGGCAGCCCGTGCCGCTCTGCATAGGCGCGCGAGGCGTAGAGGCCGAGCGTATAGTCGACGAGCTTGGCCGCCACCAGCCGTCCCTCGGTCGGCCGTTCGACGGTGATGGCGATGTCGGCCTCGCGCCGCGACAGCGAGAACGAGCGCGGCACCGGCACGAGCTGGATCGAGAGCTGCGGATGCCGCTCGGTCAGCTGTCCCAGCCTGGGGGCGAGAAAGGCGACGCCGAAGCCGTCCGGCGCGCCGATGCGCACCGTGCCCGCGACCTCGTCGCTCTCGCCGGCAATGTCGGCGCGCGCGGCGATCATGTCTGCCTCGATGCGCTCGGCGACGATCAGGAAGCGCTGGCCCTCGGCCGTCAGTTCTGAACCGGTGGTCAGCCGCCGGAACAGCTTGGCGCCGAGCGACTTCTCCAGCGCCGCGATCCGCCGCGACACGGTGGCGTGGTTCAGCTCAAGCCGCCGCGCCGCGCCGAGAATCTGCCCGGCCCGCGCCACGGCGAGGAAGATGCGGACATCGTCCCAGTTCATGGCCGTTCTCCCCCTCCGCCCCTCGATTTGCATTGCAACAAATGATGAGCGGAAGCGCAAGAACTTTATTTTCCGCACAACGGATGCGGATTTGCTGGCGTTGCATTCGGCACGGCAAACCGGAACAATGCTGCTCAAACCTTCAAGGGAGACAGACGATGATCGAAGTCGGGCATTTCATCGGCGGCAAGCGCGTCGCCGGCAAGAGCGGACGCAGCCAGGACATCATGCAGCCGCTGGACGGCTCGGTGCGCGGCAAGGTGGCGCTGGCCAGCGTCGCCGAGCTGCGCGAGGCGGTCGAGAACGCCAGGGCGGCGCAGCCTGCCTGGGCGGCGACCAACCCGCAGCGCCGCGTCCGCGTGCTGATGAAGTTCCTCGAACTGGTGCAGAACGAGTTCGACGATCTGGCCGAGGCGCTGGCGCGCGAGCACGGCAAGACCATTCCCGACGCCAAGGGCGACATCCAGCGCGGCCTCGAGGTCGTCGAGGTCTGCATCGGCGCGCCGCACATGATGAAGGGCGAGTTCACCGATGGCGCCGGCCCCGGCATCGACGTCTACTCGATGCGCCAGCCGCTCGGCGTCGTCGCCGGCATCACGCCGTTCAACTTCCCGGCGATGATCCCGCTGTGGAAGATCGCGCCGGCCATCGCCGCCGGCAACGCCTTCATCCTGAAGCCGTCCGAGCGCGACCCGTCGGTGCCGATGCGCCTTGCCGAGCTGTTCTTCGAGGCGGGGCTGCCGGCCGGCATCCTCAACGTCGTCAACGGCGACAAGGAGGTGGTCGACGCCATCCTCGACGACGCGGACGTCAAGGCCATCGGCTTCGTCGGCTCGACGCCGATCGCCCACTACATCTATTCGCGCGGCTGCGCCAACGGCAAGCGCGTGCAGTGCTTCGGCGGCGCCAAGAACCACATGATCATCATGCCCGACGCCGACATGGACCAGACCGTCGACGCGCTGATCGGCGCCGGCTACGGCTCGGCCGGCGAGCGCTGCATGGCGATCTCCGTCGCGGTCCCGGTCGGCAAGGAGACGGCGGACCGGCTGGTCGAGAAGCTGATCCCGCGCGTCGAGAGCCTGAAGGTCGGCCCTTCCACCGACGCCTCGGCCGATTTCGGCCCGCTGGTGACGAAGGAGGCGCTGGCACGCGTCAAGTCCTATGTCGATGCCGGCGTCAACGAAGGCGCGAAGCTTCTGGTCGACGGGCGCAACTTCACCATGCAGGGCTATGAGAACGGCTACTATATGGGCGGCTGCCTGTTCGACGAGGTGACGCCGGACATGCGCATCTACAAGGAGGAGATCTTCGGTCCGGTGCTGTCCGTGGTGCGCGCGGCGACCTATGAGGATGCGATCCGCCTGCCGAACGAGCATGAATATGGCAACGGCGTTTCCATCTTCACCCGCGACGGCGACGCCGCCCGCGATTTCGCCAGCCGCGTGCAGGTCGGCATGGTCGGCGTCAATGTGCCGATCCCGGTGCCGATCGCCTACTACACCTTCGGCGGCTGGAAGGCCTCCGGCTTCGGCGACCTGAACCAGCATGGCTCCGACGCCTTCCGCTTCTACACCAAGACCAAGACGGTGACCTCGCGCTGGCCGAGCGGCATCAAGGACGGCGCTGAATTCGTCATCCCGACGATGAAGTAGGGTCGGCCTCGCATTTGCGAAGCACATGACGGGCGTCCGCGAGGGCGCCCGTTCCTGTTTTATCCCTTGCCTCGCCGCCGCCGGCCTGGGTTCTGTGGCCGGGCAGCGGGGTGGAGGGGTGAGCTTGTCGTGAGTTTTTCAACCCTTTCCGCCACGCGCTCCGCGCGGTTCCAGCGAGGCCGAAATTGTCGGATTCGTGACTGACAATTGGGGCTGAACGGTTTTATCATCAGGCCAGACTGAGCAAAGAATCGCGACAAAACGGCAATCCAGCGCAAGTCCTTGCGGAAAATATGCAATCATCGTGCGTTCGCGCAAGGACATTGCATCCGGCGGATGCTAGCTTCCGCAGAGGTCCGGAAGAGCTTCAGGCGTGCGAAGACATGCCGTTGCGAGATGTCGAGGGGAAGACGGCGGCCGAATTTTGCCGTTGCAATCCGGCTTCGACGTAATAGGACTAGAAGAATAACAGAAAGGGGCGCGCATCCCGGCGACGCCCCAGGGGAGCGGCACGGGAATGGAATATTTCGTCCAGCAGCTTATCAACGGGCTGACGCTCGGCTCGATTTATGGGCTGATCGCGATCGGCTACACGATGGTGTACGGCATCATCGGCATGATCAACTTCGCCCATGGCGACATCTTCATGATCGGATCGTTCATCGCGCTGACGATGTTCCTGATCCTGACCTCGGTCCTCGGCTTCACCTTCCTGCCGCTGGTGCTGCTGATCGTGCTCATCGTGGCGATGATCTTCACGTCGGCCTGGGGCTGGACGGTCGAGCGGCTGGCCTACCGGCCGCTGCGCGGCTCGTTCCGGCTGGCGCCGCTGATCACCGCCATCGGCATGTCGATCCTGCTGCAGAACTTCGTGCGCGTCAGCCAGGGCGCCCGCGTCAAGCCGCTGCCGCCGCAGATCCAGGGCGGCATCACGCTGATGGAAGGCAATGCCGAGACCGGCGCCATCGTGGTCCAGCTTTCCTACATGCAGCTGATCATCATCGTCACCACCATCGTGCTGATGGCGGCCTTCACCCTGCTGATCAACAAGACCGCGCTCGGCCGCGCGCAGAGGGCGTGCGAGCAGGACCGCAGGATGGCGGCGCTGCTCGGCGTCAACGTCGACCGCACCATCTCGCTGACCTTCGTGATGGGCGCGGCGCTCGCCGCAGTCGCCGGCTTCATGTTCCTGCTGCTCTACGGCGTGATCGATTTCTACATCGGTTTCCTCGCCGGCATCAAGGCGTTCACGGCGGCGGTGCTCGGCGGCATCGGCTCGCTGCCCGGGGCGATGCTCGGCGGCCTGCTGATCGGCCTGATCGAGGTGTTCTGGTCGGGCTACTTCACCGTCGAATACAAGGACGTCGCTGCGTTCTCGATCCTGGCCATCGTACTCATCTTCCTGCCCTCCGGCCTGCTCGGCAAGCCCGAAGTCGAAAAGGTCTGACCCATGGCGAACGCTGCAAACTCCCGTATCGCAGACGCCGTCCGCGACGCCTTCATCGCGGCGCTGCTGGTCGCGGTGCTCGGCTTCTTCTTCCTCGCGCTCAAGACCGACATCGCTCCGGGCGGGCTGGCGCTCTCCACCCGCTGGGGTCTGTGGTTCGTGTCGATCGCGCTGGTCTTCGGCGTGCGGCTGGCGCTGAACCTCTTCGTCTTTGACCGCGCACCGTCAGCCTCGGCAAAGAGCGGTGGCGTGGCGAAGCTTGCCGGGCGCCTGCCCGACATGAGCGGCTGGACAAGTTGGGCCTTCCTCGGCTTCGCCATCGCGCTGCCGTTCATCGTCATGACGTTCTTTCCCGGCCAGCAGCGGCAGTATATCGACCTGTCGATCCTGATCCTTACTTATGTCATGCTCGGCTGGGGACTGAACATCGTCGTCGGCCTAGCCGGCCTGCTCGATCTCGGCTACGTCGCCTTCTATGCGCTCGGCGCCTATTCCTTCGCGCTGCTGTCGACCAATTTCGAGTTCATCGGCTTCTGGACGGCGCTGCCGCTCGCCGGTATCCTGGCGATGTTCTGGGGCGTCATCCTCGGCTTCCCGGTGCTGCGCCTGCGCGGCGACTACCTTGCCATCGTCACGCTCGCCTTCGGCGAGATCATCCGCGTCGTGCTGCTCAACTGGTACGATTTCACCGGCGGCCCGAACGGCATTTCCGGCATCCCGAAGCCGACCTTGTTCGGGCTGGAATTCACCCGCGGTGAGGGCGGTTTCGCCGATTATTTCGGCATCCCGTTCTCGACCATCCACCGCTTCGTCTATCTTTACTTCATCATCCTCGTGCTTGCCGTCATCACCCATCTGGTGACGATGCGTCTGCGCCGCTTGCCGATCGGCCGGGCGTGGGAAGCGCTGCGCGAGGACGAGATCGCCTGCCGCTCGCTCGGCATCAACACCACCAACACCAAGCTGACGGCCTTCGCCATCGGCGCGATGTTCGGCGGCTTCGCCGGCTCGTTCTTCGCCACGCGGCAGGGCTTCGTGTCGCCGGAGAGCTTCACCTTCATCGAATCGGCGATCATCCTGGCCATCGTCGTGCTCGGCGGCCTCGGCTCGCAGATCGGCGTCGTCATCGCCTCGGTCATCATGATCGGCGGCATGGAGATGCTGCGCAATCTCGGCTTCCTGAGCCAGATCTTCGGGCCGGATTTCGACCCCGTGCAATACCGCATGCTGATCTTCGGCCTCGCCATGGTGCTGATCATGGTGTGGAAGCCGCGCGGCCTGATCGCCTCGCGCGAGCCGTCCGTCGTCTACAAGCAGAAAAAGAAAATCGGCGCCGACATGGTCGCACAGGGCGAGGGTCACTGATGTCTGCCGCTGTCATGAAAGCTGAAACCGTAGCCAACGCTGCCGCTGCGTGGGACGCAGACCCCATCCTTTCCGTCGAGCATCTGACGATGCGCTTCGGTGGCCTCGTCGCCATCAACGACCTGTCGTTCAGCGTCGGTCGCGGCGAGATCACCGCCCTGATCGGTCCCAACGGCGCCGGCAAGACCACGGTCTTCAACTGCGTCACCGGCTTCTACAAGCCGACGGAAGGCCGCATCGTCATGCGCCACGGCCCCGGCCGCCAGCAGGAGGCCGTCGACCGGCTGACGCTGTCCGGCAAAAAATGGGAGCATGGTGACAAAGGTTCCGTCTTCCTGCTCGAGCGCATGCCCGATTTCGAGATCGCGCGGCATGCCAGGGTGGCGCGCACCTTCCAGAACATCCGCCTGTTCGGCGGCATGACGGTGCTGGAGAACCTGCTCGTCGCCCAGCACAACCCGTTGATGGTGGCCTCGAACTTCACGATCGGCGGCATCCTGCACCTGCCCGGCTTCCGGCGGGCCGAGCAGGAGGCCATCGACAAGGCCGTGCATTGGCTGGAGCGGGTCAAGCTGATCGACCGCGCCGACGATCCCGCCGCCGACCTGCCCTATGGCGACCAGCGGCGGCTCGAAATCGCCCGCGCCATGTGCACCGAGCCGCATCTGCTGTGCCTCGACGAGCCGGCGGCGGGCCTGAACCCGCGCGAATCGGCCGAGCTGAACGCGCTGCTCGAATATATCCGCAAGGCGCACGAAACCTCGGTGCTGCTGATCGAGCACGACATGGGCGTGGTGATGGAGATTTCCGACCACATCGTCGTGCTCGACTACGGCGTCAAGATTTCTGACGGCGACGCCGGTTTCGTCCGCAACGATCCGAGCGTCATCGCCGCCTATCTCGGCGTCGAGGACGAGGAGATCGAGGAGGTGCCGGAAGTCGCCTCGCTCGTTGTCGAGGCACTAGGCGAGGCGGCAGCGATCGAGGCGGGCATCGACGTGCCCGATGTCGATCCCGGCGAAGCGATGGCTGCGACGGCACAGCCGCACAGCCATCCCGGCGCGCGGCCGGCCGGGCTGGACGCTCCGCGCGAAGGCGGAGCCGACGACCTCACCGTCATCAAGGGCATCGGGCCCGTCAATGCCGGTAAGCTCAACAGCCTCGGCATCTGGCATTTCGAGCAGGTCGCCGCCTGGAGCGGCGTCGAGGTCGAATGGGTCGGTTCCTATCTTTCCTTCCCCGGCCGGATCGAGCGCGAGGACTGGGTCGGCCAGGCGAAAGAACTGGCCAGATCGGGCACGCCACGCAAGGTCGGCAAAAGCCGGACGGGGAGAGGCACGGCGGGCAAGGGCAAGGCGGGAGACGGCAAATGAGCAATGCTTCGCAGAGCCCGCTGCTCACCGTGCGCGGCGTCGAGACCTATTACGGCAAGATCGTCGCGCTGCGCGGCGTCGACATGGACGTCAACAAGGGCGAAATCGTCACGCTGATCGGGGCCAACGGCGCCGGCAAGTCGACGCTGATGATGACGATCTGCGGCGATCCGCGCGCGCGGGCCGGCTCGATCGTCTATGACGGCACCGACATCAGCCGCATGCCGACCCATGAGATCATGAAGCTGGGCATCGCCCAGTCGCCGGAGGGTCGGCGCATCTTCCCGCGCATGACGGTGATGGAAAACCTCCAGATGGGCGCGCTGCTGGTGCCGCCGCAGTATTTCGACGACGATCTGAAGCGCGTCTTCGAGCTGTTCCCGCGCCTGAAGGAGCGCGCCGCCCAGCGCGGCGGCACATTGTCGGGCGGGGAGCAGCAGATGCTGGCCATCGCGCGGGCGCTGATGAGCCGGCCGAAGCTGCTTCTTCTCGACGAGCCGTCGCTCGGCCTCGCGCCGCTGATCGTCAAGCAGATCTTCGAGGTCATCCGGGAACTGAACCGCAACGAGGGGCTGACCGTGTTCCTCGTCGAGCAGAATGCGTTCCATGCGCTCAAGCTCGCCCATCGCGGCTACGTCATGGTCAATGGCAACATCACCATGAGCGGGACGGGTGCGGAACTGTTGAAACGCGAGGAAGTGCGCGCCGCCTATCTCGAAGGCGGAAGGCACTAGAGCGGGATGAGGAAAAATGTGCAGCGGTTTTCCGCCCGCATCCCGCTCTATCTCTTTGGAATCGATCGCGTTTATGAATTCAAGTCGTTTCGACCTGAATTCATCGCGATCTAGGAGGCCAGTCATGGAACATCAGAACACGCTGATCTGGGAAGTCACCTTCTCCGAGTTCTTGCTCGTCACCGTGGTGCTTGCCGGCGGGGCGGCCTACATGACCGGCCGGGCGCTGGCCGGGGTCTGGCAGGGAACCCGCGAGATCGTCATCTACATGGTGCTGCTGGCGGCGGCGACGCGCTTCATCCACTTTGCGCTGTTCAAGGGAACGCTGTTGTCGCTGCACTACTACGTCGTCGATCTGATCGTGTTGCTGATCGCCGCGGCGATCGGCTTCACGCTGACGCGGCGGCGGCAGATGGAACGGCAATACGGCTTCCTGAAGCGAACGGAAGCGGCCTGAGCGGCGCGCTGAGGCAGACTTTCCGCGGCTTTCGGGCCGTGAGACAGGATCGGCAAGAAAGCCTTTCTTTCATTGGGGAATTGGGCTTTTATGTCGAACAAGCGGGTAGGGAACGCCCGCAGGTCGCCGGGACGGGAGCAATAACACCGTCTGGCCCGGCACAGGAAACCGTCAGGTGTTTATGGGAGTCATCATGAAGAAGGCACTTTTGGCAGGCGCGGCGCTCGGCCTGGTTTTCTCGAGCCCCGCTCTTGCGGACATCGTCATCGCCACCGCCGGCCCGATGACGGGGCAGTATGCCTCGTTCGGCGCGCAGATGAAGGCCGGCGCCGAAATGGCCGTCGCGGACATCAACGCCGCCGGCGGCGTGCTCGGCGAGCAGCTCAAGCTCGAGATCGGCGACGACGCCTGCGATCCGAAGCAGGCGGTCGCGGTCGCCAACCAGTTCGCCGGTCAGGGCGTCGTCCTCGTGGCCGGCCACTTCTGCTCGGGCTCGTCGATCCCGGCTTCGGCCGTCTATGCCGAGGAAGGCATCATCCAGATTTCGCCGGCCTCGACCAACCCGGTCTATACCGATGATCGCCCCGGCCCCGGCGTGTTCCGCATGTGCGGCCGCGACGACCAGCAGGGCGACGTTGCGGGCCAGTTCCTGATCGACAAGTTCGGCGACAAGAAGGTGGCGTTCATCCACGACAAGACCGCCTACGGCCAGGGCCTGGCCGACGCCACCATGGCGGCTTACGAGAAGGCTGGCGGCAAGCCGGCGCTCTACGAGGCCTACACCGCCGGTGAGAAGGACTATACCGCGCTGGTCTCCAAGCTGAAGGCCGAGGGCGTCGGCGTTCTCTATGTCGGCGGCTACCACACGGAAGCCGGCCTGATCGTGCGCCAGATGCGCGAGCAGGGCATGGACACCGTGCTGGTTTCGGGCGATGCGCTCGTCACCGACGAGTACTGGGCGATCACCGGCGACGCCGGCGAAGGCACGCTGATGACCTTCTCGCCCGACCCGCGCAAGAACCCGGATGCGATGCCGCTGGTCGAGAAGTTCCGCGCCAAGGGCGTCGAGCCGGAAGGCTACGTGCTCTACACCTACGCTTCGGTGCAGGCCTGGGCCGATGCGGTCAAGGCGGCCGGCTCGACCGACTTCGACGCCGTGGTCAAGGCGCTCAACGAAGGTACCTTCAAGACCGTGCTCGGCGATTCGACCTTCGACGACAAGGGCGACGTCAAGCTGCCGGGTTACGTCTTCTACGAGTGGAAGGGCGGCACCTACGACTACCTCGAGAACTAGGGCACTCTGCAGCCGGGCGGAGACGTCCGGCGCGGCATGATGCTGCTGGGAAAGAAGCCGGAGCGGCGGGTGCCGCGTCGATTAGGACGCGTGCCGCTCCAAGCCCCCGGCTTGGTTTCTTCCGTCAAACAGGAAAGGCCCGGCGCGTCAGCGCCGGGCCTTTCGTTTTGGTGGTCGTTGCGAGGCTCTTGCCCCGAGATTCCTCTCGGGCGAAGGCGAGAGCCATTGTCTCGGCTCACGTCACACGGTGCACCGACGGTCTCACCGGACGGACTTCGGGGTTTCGTCGCTGCGCGGCAATCTCACTTAAAGCGTGTTGCGATTCTTCAGATTCGCTCCGTACGCTTTCAGCTCTTGTTTCGACGCATGTCGTTGTCCTGAAACCGGTTCCCACTTTCGGGCGATATGCTTTAGCCGGCTTTTAGTCCGGCGATGAGCCGTGCGACGTCAGACATAACCGTCTGACTGCAAAATGCTCTAGTAGCGGCGGATGTGGTGGAACTGGTTCGGGTCGATGCCGAGGCGCTTGAGGTCGGCGTCGCCGGGCTGCCTGTACTGGCGCGTCGCCGCGGATACGGCCAGAGCGCTGCCGATCACGCCGAGGAATTCCGTAAAACCGCTGACGATCGTTCTCGAGGACATGATTGTCGCCTTTCATATTGTGCAACGCAACAAACATGGGTGTCGCAGCGGTAAACCGCCAGAGGCGAAGCGGGGTTGCGGCCATGCGCCGCATGGGCACTCGCAGCATGCGGAGGGCGCGGCAGCCCACCGCCGGCCCGTCGCTGACGACAGCAGGGGATCGGCCGGCCCGTTTCACGGGGCCGGCGCCGACAGTTCCGGGAAAGGATTAGCGGTGCCGCGCCCGCGCTTTCAGCGCCCGAGCGCGGTCTCGGCGAGCTTCACCCAATAGGAAACGCCATGGGGGATCAGTTCGTCGTTGAAGTCGTAGGCGGGGTTGTGAAGGCCGGCAGTATCGCCGTTGCCGGCAAAGATGAAGGCGCCGGGGCGCGCATTGAGCATGTAGGAAAAATCCTCGCCGCCCATCACCGGCAGCACGGCGGGATCGACATTGTCCGAGCCGGCGACTTCCTGCGCGACGCCGGCTGCGAAGGCGGCCTCGTCCGGGTCGTTCATGGTGACGGGGTAGTTGACGTCGATCCTGACGTCGATCCCGACGCCGCCTGCGGTCGCGATGCCGTCGCAGATGGCGCGCATGCGGGCGAAGATCGCCTCCGCCACCTCGTTGCGCAGCGTGCGGATGGTGCCTGCCAGTTCGGCCTTCTGCGGAATGACGTTGTAGGCGTCGCCGGCATGGAACTTGGTGACCGAGACCACGGCGGAATCGATCGGGTCGACGGTGCGGGACACGATGGTCTGGAATGCCTGCACCAGCTGGGTTGCCGCGACCAGAGGGTCGAGCGTGGTGTGCGGCATCGCGGCGTGGCCGCCCTTGCCTTCGACGGCGATGGTGAATTCGGAGGTCGCCGCCATGATCGCGCCGGGGCGGATGGCAAAACGGCCGACCGCCAGGCCGGGCATGTTGTGCATGCCGAAGACGCGGGAAATGCCGAAGCGTTCCATCATGCCATCGTCGACCATCGCCTTGCCGCCGGCGCCGCCTTCCTCGGCCGGCTGAAAGATGACAGCCACCGAGCCGGCATAATTACGGGTCTCGGCGAGGTATTTCGCGGCGCCCAGCAGCATGGCGGTGTGGCCGTCATGGCCGCAGGCGTGCATCTTTCCCGGCGTCTGCGAGGCCCAGGGCTTGCCGGTGATCTCGGTCAGCGGCAGCGCATCCATGTCGGCGCGCAGGCCGATCGCCGCGCCATTGCCGAGATTGCCGCGGATGATGCCGACGACGCCGGTGCGGCCGATGCCGGCCACGACTTCGTCGCAGCCGAATTCCTTCAGCTTCTCCTCGACGAAGCCGGCCGTCCGGTGCACGTCGTAGAGAATCTCGGGGATGGCGTGGAGATGGCGACGCCAGCCGGTCACCTCATCGTGAAGCTCTGCGGCGCGGTTCAGGATCGGCATAGCGGGAATTCCTCGAGATCGGCCGTGTTTTCAGAGGGCATGGGGCTTTGCCATTCTGGCGACACATAGGTTAGATAGCTGCCCGGATGGCCGCAAGCTGCGGCCCTGGGCCGGGTCCGGCGAATTGACCCCGACCATAATGACCCCGGCACGACGACGGCAAGAGGCGAATACGGGCCAATTCATGCGCAGACAGTTTTCCGCACGCATCTTTCCCGCAGGCATCGCGCTGATGCTGGCCGCGGCGGCCCCGGCGCAGGCCGGCCCCGCGGTGCTGGTCGACCTCGGAACCGGCAAGGTGCTGGAGCAGGAGGATGCTTTCGCACCGTGGTATCCGGCGTCGCTGACCAAGCTGATGACGACGCTGGTGCTGTTCCGCGCCATCAAGGCGGGCGAGATCACGCTTGCCTCGCCGGTGCGCATTTCCGAGCGCGCGGCCAAGGAGCCGCCGAGCAAGATGGGCTACAAGCCGGGCTCGGTGCTGACCGTCGACAACGCCATCAAGATCCTGATGGTCAAATCGGCCAACGACGTCGCGACCGCGGTTGCAGAGAGCCTGACCGGCTCGCGCGCCGCTTTCGCGAAACGGATGAATGCGGAAGCCGCGCGCCTCGGCATGACCGGCACCCGCTTCCTCAACCCGCATGGCTGGCATGCCGACGATCAGATGACGAATGCGCGCGATCTCGCCGTGCTGGCGATGGCGATGCGCAACGAGTTTCCCGAATATGCGCATTACTATTCGATCGAGGCGCTGACGGCCGACAACAAGCTGATCGAGAACCACAACGACCTGATCATGCGTTTCCAGGGCGCGGACGGGATGAAGACCGGCTACACCTGTCCTTCGGGCTTCAACCTGATCGCGTCGGCAACGCGCGGCGGCCGCAGCCTGCTTGCCGTCGTGCTGGGCGAATCGACGGTCGAAGCGCGCGCCGACAAGGCCGCCAACATGCTGGCGCGTGGCTTTGCGACGCCCGGCGACAACGCGCCCTATCTCGGCCAGATCCATCCCACGGGCAAGGAAACCGCCGCGCCGCCAAATCTGCGTCCGGTCATCTGCACGCCCGAGCACTGGAAGGCGGTCACCGAGGCGCGGGGGCCGGGCGGCAAGCCGCTCTACACCTCCCCGCATTTGTCGAAGGAGCCTCTGCGCCAGCCGCAGGCGATCGCGGTTGCGCTCGGCGGCGCAACCGGCCCGAAGCCGGAGGTGCCGGAATATGCCGATGTGCCGATACCGACGCCGCGCCCGGATTATACGCCCGATGGCAGGGCTCCCATCGCCCAGGGCGGCTGAGGCAATGACGATGCCGCAGCCGATCGCCGTCACGATCATCACCGGCTTTCTCGGCGCCGGCAAGACGACGCTGCTCAACCGGCTGCTCAAGGATCCGGCGCTCAGCAACGCCGCCGTCATCATCAACGAGTTCGGCGAGATTTCCATCGACCATCTGCTGGTCGAGCAGGCGAGCGACGGCGTGATCGAGCTGTCCGACGGCTGCCTGTGCTGCACGGTGCGCGGCGAATTGGTCGATACGTTGTCGGACCTGATCGAGCAATCGCAGCTCGGCCGGATCGCGCCGCTCACGCGGATCGTCATCGAGACCACCGGGCTCGCCGATCCGGTGCCGGTGCTGCAATCGGTAATGGGGCACCCGGTGCTGATGCAGGCGCTCAGGCTCGACGGCGTCGTCTGCGTCGTCGATGCCGTCAACGCGATCGCCACGCTCGATGCCCACACCGAGGCCATGCGCCAGGTCGCGGTCGCCGACCGCATCGTCGTGACCAAGACCGAACTTGCCGCACCGGACGATCTCGCCCGACTGCGCGAGCGCCTGAGGCGGCTGAACGAGACCGCCCCCGTCATTGACGCCAGCAAAGGCGCAACCGCGTCGGCGCTGCTCGATTGCGGCCTCTACGATCCTGCGACCCGGACGGCCGATGTCCGCCGTTGGCTGGGCGAGGACCGGCAGGCGCACCACGACGACGGCCATCATCACCATCATGGGCACGACCATGACCACAACCATCACCATCATGACAGCCGCATCGCGACCGTATCCCTGACCCACGACCGGCCGCTTCCCTTCGCTGCAGTGGAGGCGTTCCTCGACCTCCTGCGCGCCACCCAGGGCGAAAAGCTGCTGCGGATGAAGGGCATCATCGAACTGGCGGAAGACCCCGAGCGGCCTCTCGTCATCCATGGTGTCCAGAAGCTGATGCACCCGCCGGTGCGGCTGCCGGCATGGCCGGGCGATCCGGCGCGCGACCCGCGCCGGACCCGGATCGTGCTGATCACCTGCGACATGCCGCAGGATTACGCGCAGCGGCTGTTCGCCGCCTTCCTCGGCCAGCCGGCGGTCGACGCACCCGACCGCGCGGCGCTCGAGAACAACCCGCTGGCGATCGCCGGCTTCAGGGCGTAGCTGACATCCCGTAGCCTTCATGCCGTCGCCGCATCCCTGTGCCGGCATCGTTCCCGGTGAACAGGGAGAACGTCGCTCTGAAGGGGCAGGTAAAGTGATGGCGGCAATGCGGGAATACCGACCGCCGTGCGTGTCGGCCTATTTGCGTTCGATCAGGAAACGGTTGCCGCCGCCGGCCATCGCGTCGTTGGCCACCAGCGCGTGGCCGTCCTCGGTGCAGAAGGCGGGAATGTCGATGACGGCGAGCGGATCGGTGGTCTCGACCCACAGACGCGCGCCCGTCTTCATCGCCGCAAGCCGCTTGCGCGTGCGCAGCACGGGCAGCGGACAGTTCAGCCCCTTCAGATCGTAGACCTCGACCGCCTCGTCCGCAGGCTTGCCCGGCAAGGTTCTAACCGCCGAACATGCCGAGCAGCCGCTTGCGCATGCTGGTCTGCGGCGCAGCGGCGGGCGCGGGTACGGCATCGGCCTGCTGCGTCTCCTGCGACGTCGGGGCGGCGGGCGAGGGCGTGGGAACGCTGGCCGTGGTGGCCGGCATCGCCGGCGCGACGGCTGCCGATGTGGCCGCAGGCGCGGCGACAGAGGTGGCCACAGAGGTAGCCGCTGGGGCAGCCTGCTCGGAGGCGAGGATATGCGGGCGGGCGAGCGTCGGCGGTTCGCGCGTCACCTTCTCGCCGCGGGCGCGGCGGCGCGACCAGTCGGCGACGAGGCTTGCTTCCTTGATGCCGGCAATCGACGGCGACGGGGCGATCGCCTTGCCCTGCCCGGCCAGCGCGGCGGAAAAGGCGCTGTCGTAATTCGACTGATAGCTGCGATAGGCGACGGTCAGGTTTTCCGGCTGGGTCGTCACCGGGCAGGACGCATTGGCCTGGAAGGCCTTGCCCGGTTCGGACATGCGGTTGAAGACATAGCGCTTCTCGCAAACGTCGACCTTCGGCGGCACCTTGGTGATCTCGAAGTGGTCGTAGCCTTCCTTCAGCATCTTCCAGAAGCCGTAATTCGGATCGTCCTTATAACGCGCCATGTTGGCGGCGGTCATGCGGAACGGAAACGCCTGGATCTGGAACTCGGTCTGGCCGCCCCGGAACGCGTCGCGGGCGAAGGCATAGATCTGCTCGACCTGGTCGTCGGTCATCGAGTAGCAGCCGGCCGACGAGCACGCGCCATGCACCATCAGGTGCTGGCCGGTACGGCCGTGGGCGCGGTCATAGGCGTTGGGGAAGCCCATGTTGAAAGAGAGATGATAGCTCGACTTCGGGTTCATCTGGTGCGGGCGCACCATATAGAAGCCTTCCGGAGCCTGTCGGTCGCCTTCGGTGAATTTGGGGCCGAGCCGGCCCGACCATTTGCAGATGTCGTAGGAAGCGGCAAGGTCGTAGCGGCCGTTGTCCTTCTGCTTCCAGACCTCGAGCTTGCTCTCTTCCTTGAAGATGCGGACCATGATCGGCGAGGTCGTGGTCATGCCCTTGGCGCGCATCGACTGCACCAGTTCGGCCGGCAGCTGCTTGTGCGCCTTGGGCGAGACGTCGGTCAGCGTCGCTTCGGTGCAGCCGGCAAGGGCGCCGCCCAGGGCGACGGTGATGGCGAGGAGGCCTGCGCGGGCAAGGCCGGTCGTGGCGGAACTCGTGGTCATCTGCGTTGCGGATCGTGCTTTCACCATGGCGGGAGACCGTCCATCCCCGAGCCGATATTGCCCCAGAACCCGACCATGGCGGGTTAACCTTGAAATTCCCTTACCGCAATCTTTACCAATCGTCCCTCACGCGAAGTTCATCGCGACAGGCCGTCGGCAGACGCCCCTCGGCAATCCCTCATTGAACGGATGGGCACGGCGATTTTGTGGCGAAATCGTGCGCAAGCGCGGCGGGTGCCGGATTGCGGCGAGATGGCGCGGGCACGGCTGGAAATCCGTTTCCGGCTTTTCCTCGCCCTGCCTTAAAGGTTGCGGCCCATGGCGAGGAATTTCTCGCGGCGATGCTCGCGATAGTCCATCGGCGTGGCGCGAAGCTGGGCGAAGCCCGCGGCGATCTGATCGCCCGTAGCCTCGATGACGGCCTGGCGGTTGCGATGGGCGCCGCCGAGCGGCTCGGCGATCACCCCGTCGATGATCTTCAGCCCGAGCAGGTCCTGCGCGGTGATCTTCATCGAGGTCGCCGCATCCTTCGAGCGCGTGGTGTCGCGCCACAGGATCGAGGCGGCGCCTTCGGGCGAGATCACCGAATAGATCGAGTGTTCGAGCATGTAGACCTGATTGGCCACCGCGATGGCGATGGCGCCGCCCGAGCCGCCTTCTCCGATGACGACGGAGATGTTGGGCACCTTCAGGCCGAGGCAGGCCTCGGTAGAGCGGGCGATGGCCTCGGCCTGGCCGCGCTCCTCGGCGCCGATGCCGGGATAGG
>JBLJBS010000167.1:0-19845 GCA_047637695.1 Aquamicrobium sp.
TGGTGACGCGGGGTGGAGCAGCCCGGTAGCTCGTCAGGCTCATAACCTGAAGGTCACAGGTTCAAATCCTGTCCCCGCAACCAACGATCATTTCAAAACCTCCGTCGACCTTGTCGCGGAGGTTTTTTGCATTACCGGGCGTATTCCGGCGTCGTCGTCTGTTGTCCGTCTTGCAATCAACGATGCGATCCTTGCAGGCTGTCGCGGCCGAGGCCTGTTTTCTTGCAGGGCCGTTGCCTTGTGACGGCGCTGAGCGAGACGCGGCGGCAAATTTCGCGGTTCGTGACCAAGTGGTTCGTGCCGCGTCGCATAAAGACGGTTAACAATGAACCCGGTCGAGAGCACATCTTCTCGCTGCCGCTCCGGTTTTTAGCCTAGGGAAGCCGAAAATCTGAACGCTCGCGTCGAAATCTTCGATCATCTCCCGGACGGGCGCGCTGTCGAATGCGTCCGCATTGCCGGGCCGACGATTGCCGCCCGTCTTCTGACGCTTGGAGCAACGGTGCAGGATCTCAGGCTTGCGGGCGCGGGGAGATCGCTGGTGTTGGGTTTTGCCGACGCCGCCGCCTATCTCGATGCCGGCATCTATGCCGGCGCGATTGTCGGGCGCTATGCCAACCGCATCGCGCATGGCCGTTTCAGGCTGGACGGCCGCGACCATCGGGTCGACCGCAATCATCTGAGCCGCCACCTTCTTCACGGCGGCGTGGACGGCACTCACCGCCAGCTTTGGCAGATCGCCGAGCTCGGCGCCGACAGGGCGACGCTGACGCTGACGCTGCCGGACGGCCATATGGGTTTTCCAGGCACATTGCGCATCTCGGCCAGCTTCTCGGTCGCCGCCGACGCGCTTTCCATCGGGCTCGCGGCCGAGGCGGATGCGCCGACGCCGGTTAATCTTGCCCATCACAGCTATTTCAACCTCGATGGCGACGGGGATATCCGCGGGCATGCCCTTCGCATCGACGCCGAGAGCTATCTCCCGGTCGATGCGGAACTGATCCCGACCGGCGCGATTGCCGCGGTGGCGGGGACGGCCTTCGATTTTCGCAAGCCGCGCCAGATCGGTGGCAGCGGCTACGATCACAATTTCTGCCTCGCGGCTGCGCGTCGCAGGCTGCGGCCGGTGGCATGGCTTTCCGGGCGGAGCGGGCTTGCCATGACGGTTGAAACAACGGAACCTGGGCTGCAGCTTTATGATGGCCGGCACTTTGCCGGCATCCCCGGCCTCGACGGGCGCATCTACGGTGCCTATGCCGGCGTGGCGCTGGAAACACAGGGCTGGCCCGACGCGCCAAATCACCCGGCTTTCCCCGACTGCATCCTGCGTTCGGGGCAGGAATGGCGCGCGCGCACCAACTACCGTTTCGGGCGATAGCCCGCCCGGCACAAAGGGTTCAACCCGGCCGGGTCGTCGGCGCCATATCAACGTGGCCGCCGAGGAAGAGCTGGCCGACGCGCGGATCGGCGAGCAGCTTACCCGCCTCGTCATGCATGCGCGCCTGCCCGAGTTCGAGCACCAGCCCGTAATCGGACATGGCGAGGGCGGCTTTCGCATTCTGTTCGACCATCAGCACGGTGACTCCCCGGTCGCGCAGGCGCTTCAGCGTCGCGAACACTTCCTGCACCAGATTGGGCGACAGCCCGATCGACGGCTCGTCGATCAGGATCAGCCTGGGGTCGAGGAGGAGGGCGCGCGCCACCTCCAGCTGCTTCTGCTGGCCGCCGGACAATTCGATCGCCTTGCGGTTGCGGAATTCGCGCAGCATCGGGAACTGGTCCATCACCGCCTCGATGCGGTCGCGCACCGCAGCCTGATCGGGCGCGGTGATGCCGCCCAGCTCGAGGTTGTGGTAGACCGAAAGCTGCGGCACGATGTTGCGCCCCTGCGGGACATAGGTGACGCCATGCGCCAGCATCTGCCGCGGCGTCTGCCGCGTCACGTCCCTGCCTTCGAGCAGCACCTCGCCGGAGGCGATGTCGAGAAGACCGAACACTGCCTTGAACACGGTCGACTTGCCGGCCCCGTTCGGGCCGATGATGGTGGTGATCGTCCCCTTCGGAATGCTGAACGAGACGCCGTTCAGGATGGTGATACGGCCATAACCGCCGTGAAGGTTCCTGAGCTCAAGCATCTGTCAGCCTCCGAGATAGGCGTCGATCACGCTCTGGTCGGCGCGGATTTCATCCGGCGTTCCTTCGGCGATCACCGCGCCCTGCGCCAGCACGATGATGCGGGTGCACAGGCTCATGACGAATTCCATGTTGTGTTCGATGACCACGAAAGTGGTGCCATGCTCGGCATTGTAGGCGGTGAGCCGGTCCTTCAGGTCGGCGAGCATGGTCAGATTGACGCCGCCGGCCGGCTCGTCGAGCAGCACGAGGCTGGGGCCGGCCATGAACGCCATCGCAGCGTCGACCAGCTTCTGCTGGCCATAGGACAGCGCGCCCGCCGGCGTGTCGCGCAGATGTGTCAGCCGGAAGAAGCCGATCAGCCGGTCGGCTTCCTCGGTCAGCCCGGCATCGGACGGGCCGAACAGCCGCGAGGCCATGGTGCCGTGGTGTTCCTGCCCCGCCAGGATGATGTTGTCGATGACCGACATTTTCGGGAACACCGAAAGCTGCTGGAAGGTACGGCCGACGCCGAGGCGGTTCAGCTGCGAGGCGCGCATGCCCGACACGTCGCGGCCGTTGACCTCGACATGGCCGCTGTCCGGCCGGAGCTGGCCGAGGATGCAGTTGAACAGCGTCGACTTGCCGGAGCCGTTGGGCCCGATCAGGCCGAGGATTTCACCCCGCTCGACGTCGAACGAAACGCCGTCGACGGCCTTGATGGCGTTGAAGCTCTTGGAGATGTTGCGGACCGAAAGAACCGGGCTGGTCATTTGAGCTTCGCTCCCTCGGCGAGGTCGCCACGCTGGCGGCCCGGCCAGAAACGGTCGCGCAGTCTGGCGCCGATGCCAAGCAGGCCATTGGGGACGAAGGCCAGCATCGCGATGACCAGTGCAGAGTAGATGATGAGATAATAGCCTTCGGTGAAGCGCAGGAACTCCGGCAGCAGGATGACCACGCCTGCGCCGACGAAAGGACCGAAGAAGAAGCCGGCGCCGCCGACCACGACCATCAGCAGGATGCGCAGCGAGTGCACGACCCCGAACGAGCCCGGCTCGATGAACTGCACCAGCGGCGTCACCAGCGCGCCGGCGAGCCCGCCATAGGCCGAGCCGATGGCGAAGGCGAGCAGGGTGATGCGGCGGGTGTCGACGCCGAGGCTCTCGGCACGGATCGGGTTTTCACGCAGCGCCTTGAAGGCGCGGCCCCAAGGCGAACGCACGATGCCCCACATCGCCAATGCCGCGATCACCGTCACGCCGAGGGTGAAATAGTAGAAATTGATCTGCCGCATCGTGGCGAAGAGGCCGAAATCCGGGCGCGGCATGCCGATCAGGCCATAATTGCCGCCGGTCAGCCAGTCCTCGTTGCGCAGCACCAGAAAGACCAGCGTGTTGAAGGCGAGGGTGACGAAGGCAAGAAAATGCCCCTTCACCCGCAGCGCCGGATAGCCGAGCAGCAGGCCGACGATGAAGCAGAGGAACAGGCCGATCGGCATCGCCAGCATCCAGTGCCAGCCGGCCAACGTCAGCAGCGCCGTGGTGTAGGCGCCGATCGCCATGAACGAGGCCTGCGCGAGCGAAATCTGTCCCGCATAACCCAGCGTCAGGTTCAGGCCCATCGCGGCGATGGAGAAGATCAGCCACGAGGTGAGGACATAGGTGATGTAATTGCCTTGCCCGACCGGCGCGAGGATCGCGGCGACAAGCAACAGGCCGATAAGGGCATAGCGCAACCAGCTCCGCGCCATCACACGCTCCTCCCCTCGGAGGTGCCGAGAAGGCCCTGGGGCCGCAGCATTATGATGGCGATGAGCAGAACCAGCGGCAGGGCCGCGCGATACTCGGCGGTGACGTAGGTCGCGGTCAGGTTGTCGAGAACGCCGATCAGCAGGCCGCCGGCCAGCGCGCCGCGGATCTGGTTGAAGCCGCCGACGATCGCCGCGATGAAGGCGATCAGACCGAGCGTCTCGCCGTTGGAGAACTTGGCAAGGTAGACCGGGGTGATGAGGAACGAGGCCAGCGCCGCCAGCGCCGCGTTGATGAGGAAGGCGTAAAGGATCATGCGCTTGACGTTGACGCCGAGGATCTCGGCCACCGCCGGGTTCTGCGCCGTTGCCTGCATCGAGCGGCCCGTGCGCGTGCGGTTGAGGAACAGCGTCAGCAGAATGACGATGCCGAGCGAGAGGAAGAGGTTCATGAGGTCCTGCATCGACACCACGGCGCCGAACAGGTTGATCGGGTCGTGCGGCACCAGTGCCGGGAAGGGCTGCGCCTCGGCGCCGTAGAATTCCTTGACGCTTTCCCGAAGCAGGATGCCGAGGGCCATGGTGGCGATGATCAGCGATATGCCGCCGGATGGCAGGATCGGCTCGACCACCAGCTTCTTGAACAGCAGCCCGAGCACGAGGATCGACAGGACGAGACCCATCGCCAGCGCCATCCACAGCGGCAGATGCAGGACATGCAGCCCGACCAGCACGAAGAAGGCCGGCACCATGACGAATTCGCCCTGAGCGAAGTTCACCGTCTGGGCTGCCTGCCACACCAGCGTGAAGCCGATGGCGACGAGCGCGTAGATCGACCCGGTGGCCAGGCCGGACAAGAAAACCTGCATGAACTGTGACATGGTCGTTCCCGATGAATGCCGCGGCGGACAGGCCGCCGCGGCGTATTTGAGATGCGGGCCGGGATCAGTTGGCCGGAACGGTGCCGATGACGACGGGCGCGCCGTCCTTGACCTGGACCATGAAGCTCGGGCGTGACATCTCGCCGGTGTCGTCCCAGCAGGTGTCGAGCAGCATGCGCGGATGCGATGCGACGTCGAGGCAGAGGTTCTTCATCTTGTCGGCGAAGGCCGCGCCATCGAACTCGCCGACCATTTCGGTGACGTATTTCGTCGCCCAGGCGCCGACATAGCCCTTGATGGCGTCATGGGTGGGCTTGCGCTTGAACGTCTCCTCGAACTTGGTCGAGAATTCCGCGATGCCCTCGATCTGCGTCGCCGTCGCGGTGACGCCGACATGGGCGATGGCGCCTTCAGCCGCCGCGCCGGCGAGCTCGATCACCTTGGCCTCGGTCAGCGTCACCTCGCCGACCAGCGGCATCGAGAGCCCCTGCTTCCTGGCTTCGATCAGGAAACGAGCCGATTCTTCCTGGTTCATGTAGACGAAAACGGCGTCCGCGCCGGAATCCTTCAGCCGGGCCACGTCGGCGGCATAGTCGGTCTGGGCCTGCTCGGAGGGTACGTCGGCGATGACCTCGATGCCGGCCTTCTGCATCTCGGCGGCGAAGACGTCGCGGCCGCCCTTGCCGAACTCGTTGTTGACCCAGGCGATGCCGACCTTCTTCGCCTTCAGCGTGTCGGTGAAATAGGGAACGAGCGCGGGGACGCCCTTTTGCGCGCCGGAGGAGGTGCGGAACACGAAAGGATTGCCCTTCTGGACGATGGTCGGAGCTTCCGAGCCGACGAACTGCGGGATTTCGCTCTGCTGGGCGACCAGCATGTTGACCAGCGTCGAACCGGAATAGATCGTGCCCCAGATCGCGTAGGCGCCCTCGTCGATGGCCTTCTGCACCAGCGCGCGCGAGGTCTGCGGGTCGGTCTGGGTGTCATATTCGGTGGTCGCCACCGGCCTGCCGAGAATGCCGCCATCGGCGTTGATTTCCTCGACCGCGATCCTGATGCCGTCGCGCCAGTTGGTGCCGGCCGGCGCGCCCGCGCCCGAAAGTTCGACCACGATGCCGATCTTCACCGGATCCTGCGCCTGTGCCAGCCCGAGCGAGGCCAGAAGCGCCGTTGTGGCGACAAGGAACGTCCTGTTCTTCATTGGGGGGTCCTCCTGATTGTCCGGGGGGTTGGTGGCGCTGTCTCCCCTGGCGCCGCCCCTCCGTTGGTCCTGCTTCGGCGGAGACGATAGTTCAGCGTTCGATGCGCTGCCTGCATGATCGCGCGCAGGCTACGAACTGTTCCGACGGCGGTTTGTCAACCTCTGCCGGCCGCACAGGCCCGCATTGCGGGTTTTATTCGCCGGGAAGCGGCACGGCGGGCGTTGTCAGCCGGCAGCAGCGGTCTCGACGACGCACTTCTTGGCACGCGGGATCGAGGCCGGGCTCATGCTGAGCTCGGTCAGGCCCATGCGGATGAATGCCGGGATAAGCTTCGGGCGGCCGGCGGCCTCGCCGCACATGCCGACCATGATGCCTGCTTCGACGCCGGCGCGCGCCGTCATCTCGATCGCCGCCATCACCGCCGGGTTCTCGACCCGGTTCAGGCCGGCTACCACCGGATTGAGCCGGTCGGCGGCCATAATGTACTGCGTCAGATCGTTGGTGCCGATCGAGAAGAAGTCGACCTCGCTTGCCAATGCGCGCGCGATCAGCACGGCGGCCGGCGTTTCGATCATCACACCGAGCGGGAAGGCGGCATGCGCCTTGCCCTCCGCGTGCAGCTCGCGGATGCAATCGTCGACGAGTGCGCGGGTGCGGCGCACCTCGTTGATTTCGGACACCATCGGCAGCATGACCCTGACATTGCCGTGTATGGCGGCCCGCAACAGCGCGCGCAGCTGGGTGCGGAAGATATCGGGCCGGTCGAGGCACATGCGGATGCCGCGCCAGCCGAGAAAGGGGTTTTCCTCGGGGGGAAATTCGACGCCGGCGATCGGCTTGTCCCCGCCGATGTCGAGCGTGCGGATGATAACCGGATGCGGGGCGAAAGCCTGCGCCAGCGTCGCATAGGTTTCGGCCTGCATGTCCTCGGACGGCAGATGCATGTGACGCATGAACAGAAGCTCGGTGCGGAACAGGCCGACACCCATCGCGCCGGCTTCGCGGGCTGCGTCGATCTCCTCGAGCGAGCCGATATTGGCGGCGATCTCGATGATCGTGCCGTCGCCGCGTCGCGGCACGACGTCGCGGAAAGCCGAAAGCGCCTCGCGTTCGCGCGCGGCAGCGTCGAGCATGGCGCCGAAGGAGGCCTGCCTCGCCTCGTCGGGGTCGGGATAGACGCGTCCGGTGGTGCCGTCGATGGCGATCCCCGTGATCGCGCGCAGGCTCTCCACCTGGTCGCCGAGGCCGAGCACGGCGGGAATGCCGTGCGAACGGGCAATGATGGCGACATGCGAGGTGGCGCCGCCATGGCCGCAGACGATGCCGCCGATGCGGTGAAGCGGCGCGCGGGCGAGGTCCCATGCGCCGATGTCCTCCGCAATCAGGATCGCCCCGGACGGCATCGCATCGAGCCCCGCTTCCTCCTCGCCGAGCAGCGCCAGGCAAAGCTGGCGGCCGACGGCGCGGATGTCGTCTGCGCGGGCATTGAGGTAGGGATCGTCGAGAGCAAGGAACTGCTCGGCCAGCTGGGCCGATGCGGCGAGCGTCGCCGACACCGCATCGATGCCGCGGCGCACCGTCGCCTCCACCTCGCCGATCAGGCTTTCGTCGGCGCTGATGTCGCGCAATGCGGCGACGATGCCGCGATCGCTCTCGGCAAGGCCGGGATCGGCAAGCGTCGCGTCCATGCGCGCCTGAACGAGGCCAGCCGCACGGCGCAGACGCTCCGTCTCGGCATCGATCTCGTTTTCGTCGAGACGGCGTGCCTCGGCGTTTATCTGTGGCGGGAAATAGGCAAAGGCCGGTCCGATCGCCACGCCTTCGCTGGCAGGGATGCCGGCGAGGCCGCCGTCATTGCCGATAGCGCCATCGGGGGTGTTCGACGTTGCGCCGGTTGCGGCTGGCGCGGCGATGGGTTCCGGCCCGTCCTCGTCCAGTCCGGCGCGCGGGTTCTCAAGATAGGAGATCAGCGCTTCCAGCGCCTCGATCGCGTCGGCGCCCTCGGCGCGAACGGTCACTTCCTGGTTCTCCTTCACGCCGAGCAGCATCAGCTTGACCGTGCTCTTGGCGCTGGCGCTCCTGCCGCCGCTGGCAATCTCGATATCGGCCTCGAATTTCCTGGCCAGCTTGACGAACCGGGCGGCAGGGCGGGCGTGCAGCCCCTCCTGCACCCTCACGATCGTGGAGCGTTCCATGGCGGTGTCCCTGATCCCGAAAAGCCGGCTTCCACGTTCCGGCCGCTGCCGTCGTTTTGCCGTCAGGCGGCGATGGTGATGACCGTTCCGGCCGCGAGTGCTGCGACGAGTGCGCCGGTGTCAACCTCGGAGGCGCAGATTTCGCCGGGGCGCTCGGCTTGCGCCGCGCCGTTGAACGAGATCACGACATGGCCGATTTCGCGCACCTTGCTCCAGGCGCTGTTTCCGACGGCGGTGATGGTGGCGGAAACCGGGCCGATGGCGATGGAGGCGCCGGCGGCCGGCGCCTCGTCGCTTGGCGGAGCGTCGCTCCGGTGCAGGACCGAAACCTCGGCGAGTTCGGGCGGCGAACCATCCGCGAACAGGATGACCACGCCGCCCTCGGCGAGGTCCACCACTTCCGGTCCGACGGCGGTGACGCGCGTTTTCAGCAGAACCGTCATGATGGTGAACCTCCTTGTTGCCTTTACAGGACGACCAGGCTGACCGCCCAGGCGATCAGGACCGAGACCGGACCCATGATCTGGCGGCTGATGAGCACCGCCGGAACGCCGATTTCGATCGTCTTCGGCTTGGCTTCGCCGAGCGCGAGGCCGACGGGGACGAAGTCGCAGCCGACCTGCGTGTTGTAGGCGAACAGCGCCGGCAGAGCCATCGCCGGAGAGATGGTGCCGTTGGCGATCTGCGGACCGATGATGGCGACACCGATGACCTGGGCGATGACCGCGCCCGGGCCGAGGATCGGCGACAGGAACGGCAGGCCGCAGATCGCGGAAATCACCAGCAGACCGACGATGTTGTTGGCCAGCGGTCCCATCGGCTGGGCAAGCACGTCGCCGATGCCCGTATAGAGGATGAGGCCGATCAGCATCGTCACGAATGCCATGAACGGCAGCACGTTGCGCACCACCTGGTCGATGGTGCGGCGGCCGGCGTTGAAGAACACGTTGACGACCCGGCCCATGACGCGGCCGACCGAACTGATGAGACCGATCACCCCGCCTTCATTGGCGACGGGCGCCGGCGCGGAAGACTGGTTGCTGCTGCCTGAAGCCATGCTTGCCGCTCCCCCGGCGGCGGTGACAGGCTCGCTGCCGTCCGCCAGTGTGACGTTCTCGGTCTTGACGCCCGATACGTAGATATCCTCGGTGATGAACTGGGCCAGCGGCCCGGCCTGGCCGACCGACGTCAGGTTGACGGTCGGAATGCGCTTGCGCGGATAGACGCCGCAACGGGCGGTGCCGCCGCAATCGACGACCACGACCGCCATCTCGCCCTCGACGGGCGGCGCACGGAAGCCGTCCACCGCCTCGGCCCCGGTCAGGTCGGCGATGTGCTGGGCAAGCGGATGGATGCCGCCGCCGGTGACCGAAACCACCTTGTTGCGCTGTTCCGTCGGCTCGATGACCAGCGGGCCGCCCCAGCCGCCCGTGCCTCTGGAAATCTTTACAGCCTTGTATGTCTTCGCCATGATCTTTCCTCCCTCCCGGCTCAGAGCTCGACGCCCTGGCGGCGCGCCATCATGGCGGTGATCCGCTCGGTCAGGATGCCCTTCAGCAGGATGACGACGAGGCCGACGAGCGCGTACCAGACCGCCACCTGAATGTGGTAGCCCTCGGCCACGGAGCCCTTGCGCTCGAGTTCGAGAAGCGCGACCAGGATGCCGCCCCAGACGAAATACTCGCCGGGATTGACGTGCGGGAACAGCCCGAGCGGCGGGTGCACGTAGGACACGGCGGCGTCGTAGAATGCCGGCTTGTGCTTTTCTTCCAGGAACGAGCCGAAGGTGTAGGCCATCGGGTTGGTCAGGAAGAACACCGCCAGGACCGGCAACACGGTGTAGCGGGTCAGGGCGATGCGGCCGGCGCCGCGTGCCAGCCCGTGGACGCGCTCCTCGCCGACCAGTTCGGTGACGGCATAGAACGCCGTCATCAGCACGACGAGGGTGGGGATGATGCCGGTGACGAAGCCGGCGAACACCTTGCCGCCTTCCTGGAAGATGCCGATGAAGTACTTGCCGGCGGCCGTCAGCCAGCCGAGCTGTTCCTCCTGGACGACGTTTTCCAGACGGTCCTTGAACTCGTCCACGGTTATCCCCCCGCCATCGGTTGTGGCCTGGGCGAGGACGACCAGATCGTTGCTTGCGCTATCGAGCGCGAGTCTGCCGTGCAATGCAGCATCCGAGACCATGGAACCGGCAAGATGCAGGTTCTGCACGGCCATGTCGGCATGCTGGGCCAACATAGAAACTACCGACATTCTTCCTCCCTCTCATGTGCTGCCCGGCTCTCCGCTGCCCGGCAATCGCACGTTAGGCGCCAGTGGCGCCGATACCCGCAAGGCCGGGCTGCCGATCCGGCTCCGTCCGTGCCCGGTCGATCTGCTCGATCGCCCGTTTCACGGCTTCCGCGACGCCGGTTTCCTCCTCCCCCATAATTGCCGGGTTGGAACGGATCTTTTCGAGCGGCATGCCCTCGAACTCCTCATGCCGCTTGAATCTCGTGAAGACGGTGCGTCCGCTCATCAGCAGAAGCCGGCGGACCACCAGATCGGGCGTGACCACGACGAGCGCGATCGTCCCTCTCTTGAAGCGGCCGCGGTAATTGCCCGCGCCGACGAAACCGTCGCCATATTTGCCGGTGATGCCCTTGAAGACGTCCGAATAATGCCGCATCTGCAGCCAGACGCCGAGCGCCTGCAGCGCCCACACGCCGGCCAGAAGCAGCAAGCCCCATTGCCAGATTGCCATCCGGCTCCTTCCTCCCGTTGGCGCGCCTGGTCATGATCGTAGCCGGCGCTTGGCATTTAGAGAACATTTGTTTCTTGAAGTGTCAATATGTATTATGATTGCATCGTCCGACGCTCCACGGCATGCTAGCACGACGCGGAAACGGCGTCGTCGGTCAGTCGTCGGCCAAGGGCAGGGAAGAATGGATCTGACGTTCAAGAACGAGCTGAAGCTGATGCCGGACCTGCGTCACCGTCTGCGGCGGCTGCGCTGGTTCCGGACGACGTTCCGCGCCAGCGCCCGGGCCGTCGGCGAACGTTACGGCGTCGCTTTCGAGATCGACGAGGCGCAGCTGACGCGCGCCTTCCTAGACTGGGTCGAACTGGTGGAGCCGCAGAAGGGCTTCGCCCGCGTCGACCGCGCCGATTTTATCATCTTTGCCGCCGGCCTGGTGCTGCGCGAGCTCGTCCGGCGCAATCCGGCCCGCGCCGTCGCCGGCCCGACGCCGTCCGTGGACGGAGAAGGCGATCCGCTCGGCGAGATCGTGCGCTTCTGGCCGGAAGGCTTCCTCTACACCAATTACTGTGTATCGGCGATCGCGGCGATCTATGAGCAGGAGTTCGGCCAGGCGCCGACGCTGGATGCCTGCACCGACGATCTGCGGACGTGGTGGTCCTATCGCGAGAACGCGACGGAAATGCCGGCCTATGCCGTGGCGTTCCTCGACCGGTTTCTCGGAACGGAGCCGAACTGGGTGCTTCCCGACAGCGCCCGTTCGCGCACCGCGATGCGCCGCGCGCTCGCCGATCCGCAGCCCGCTGCGGCGCTGGTACGCTGATCCCTTCCTTTCCCTTGCAGACCGGAGCTTTTGCGTGGACGCCATATCCCTTGTCATCTTCGATTGCGACGGCGTGCTGGTCGACAGCGAGCCGCTTGCGGCACGGGCCTATCAGCTCGTCTATGACCGGCTGGGCATGGCGGGCGTCGGGCCCGACATCATCGCCCAGTGCATCGGCATGAAGCAGCCCGACATCATCGAGAAGATCCATGTCCTGACCGGCCACCTGCTGCCGCCGGATCGCCATGGCGACATCTGGGCGGTGACGAGGGAGATGATCGAGGAAGAGCTGCGGCCGACAAGCGGAATCCTGCCATTCCTCGATGCGCTGACCGCTCCGCGCTGCGTCGCCTCGTCCTCGTCGCTGGAGCGCATCCATCTCAGCCTCGGGACGGCCGGTCTCGCCGGGTATTTCGGCGAAGCGGTCTACAGCACCTCCATGGTGGCGCGCGGCAAGCCGGCGCCCGACATCTTCCTGTTCGCGGCCGAGCGCGCCGGCGTGACGCCGTCGCGCTGTGTGGTGATCGAGGATTCGCCGTTCGGCATTCAGGGCGCGGTCGCGGCTGGAATGGTTGCAATCGGCTATACCGGTGGCAGCCATACGGGGCCAGGTCACGGCGAGATGCTGCGCGCCAATGGCGCGCATGTCGTCTGTGCGGACTGGCAGGAAGTGGCCCGCGAGCTGGAAAAGCGCGGTCTCTAAGACCGCGCGGCGGCGTCCAGATCCGCCAGCAACTCCGCGTCGAGCGGCGTGCCGCTGAACCAGTTGAGCCGGTTGATCGTGACCATGCCGGCGTCGATGGCGCTGTTGTCGTCGCCAGGCGTGGCTGAATGCGGCCGGCCGCGCGGCACCACGATCACCGTGCGCTCGCCGTCGGTTTCGACGATCTCGGCGCGGCCGGCGATCTTGTCACGGCCGATCCTCGGCTGGCATATCGCCGCCGGCAGCGTTTCCGGCAGATTGACGCCGAGATAGTGGCCTTCCCGCGCCCAGTCGTGCCGCCGCTGCCACAGCGCGGCGATCAGGGCGGCAAGCCACGCGGCGTCACCAGCCTCCTCCCGTGCGGTCTTGACCCGCGAGAAACCGACCGAAGGCAAGCCCCAGAACGCTGCCTCACGCGCGATGCCGAGGGTGCCGGAATAGGCGATGTCCTCGCCGACATTGCGGCCATCATTGATGCCGGAGAGAACAAGGTCTGGCCTTTTCTCCCCCTCGAACAGCCACGTCATGGCGGCAATGACGCAATCGGCCGGCCGACCCGAGCATGAATAGCGCTTCTCGCCCAGCTTGCGCATCGTCAACGGTTTGCCGACTGTGATCGATGCCCCGGCGGCTGTGTGCTTGATTTCGGGCGCGACGATCCAGACATCGTCGCTGACGCGGCGGGCGGCCTCGGCCAATCTTGCGATCCCCGGCGCTTCGATGCCGTCGTCGTTGCTGACCAGTATTTTCATCGTCGGGCGTCCGTTCACAGTTCGAGCGTCTGGCCGCTGCGGCACTCGGTGCGCAGGGCGGGAATGGCCGTCTTCAAGGCGGCGAGGTCAGCCGCCGGGCAGGAATGGCCGAGCGCCTGCGGCCGCCCGGCCGCCTTCCAGATGTCGACATTGCCCTTCAGCGTCGGATGCGTCGGCATCCGTATCCAGTCGGCGCGGCCTTGCGCATGCGCATGTTGCCCCGGCGAGCCGGCGGGCAGATGGCCGGAAAGAAGGACCGGGTAGCCCGTCTCCAGCGCCTTCGGAAGAATCCGCGACGACGGTCCCGCCTTGGCCATGCCGTCATCGGCGAGCAAAGGCATGGCGGGCAGGGGATCGGCCTCGTTCCAGTCATGTGCGGCGGCAAGCCGCCTTGCCAGCAGCGCCGCGGCAGCCGCCGATATGGCTCCGCCGGCGTTGATCTGGGCTTCCAGCGCCGGGCGCATGCCGGCAGGAATGGCGACGTCGCCCGGCAGGATCGCCAGCAGCTCCAGCGAGCGGCCGGAGAGCGGCGTCGGTAGCAGGCAGCCGCCGGGATGCGTCTCTACCCAGCGGGCGATGGCGGCGGCGCGTTCTGCGCCCGAAACCGGATCGGCGCCATAGGAGGCGTCGAGCGCGACGAGGTCGCATTGCGGGATCGGGTCCATGACGAAGACCCGGCTGTCCGGCACCACGTCGCCGCAATGGACGACGCGGCGGCTGCCGTCGTCGGCCGCGAACCAGACGCCGCCGACGACATGACCGGATCGGCCGGTCGCGACCGCGAAATCGCCGATTTTCAGCGTCTCTCCGGGTTCGAAGATGACAACCCGTCCAAGCGGCAGCGGATCGTCGGGAGAAGCGCCGGCACCTGAATAAGCCTTCAGCGTTGCCGGGGTTTCCGCCAGTGTCTCGGCCGTCATGTAGATCGGCCCGCGAAAGCCCTGACCCAGGAACCATGCCAGCGCCCCGACATGGTCCTCGTGGGCATGGGTGACGAGCAACGCGTCGATCTGCGCCGCCGGCCAGACGAGAACGGGGTAATAGTCCTTGCCCGCCGCTCCCACCTTGATGCCGATATCCATCAGCAGCGCGGTTTTCGCGGTCCGCGCGCCGATGCTGGTGCGCCCCTTTTCGCCAAATCCGCCGAACAGCCCGATTTCCATCGCGTTTTGCCTGCTCAGTTCGCCGGTTCGGCCGGGATCAGCCAGCCGGAGCGAATGCGGATACGGGTCTCGGTGCCCTCGATATAGGGGTTCGGGTCCGGTTGCTCGAAATGGATATGCGCGGCCGGATCGGCCGCCGGCGTGAATTCGACGCGCGTCACCCCGCCCTTGTAGACGGCGCGCTTGACGATGCCGTCGAGACCGGGCTCGCCAGCCGCCGCCGGTTCGATGTCGGGGGCGCGACAGCAGATCCTGGCGCCGGGGCGCGGCGCCTCGCCCCGGCGGCAGCGCACCACCGTTTCCTGCCCGAAGATGTCGACGCGGCAATGGCCACCGGCTTCCGCGCTCAGCACCGTGGCCGGCAGGACGATGCCTTGCGCGATGAACGAGGCGACCATCTCGCTGGCCGGTTCGCGATAGAGCGTGCGCGGCGCGTCGACCTGAACGACGCGGCCATGATCCATGACCGCGATGCGGTCGGCCAGCGCCATCGCCTCGGCCTGATCGTGGGTGATGTAGATAATGGTGGTGCCGGTGCGCTTGTGGAAAGCGGCGAACTCGTCCTCCATCGAGGCGCGCAGATGCACGTCGAGATTGGCCAGCGGCTCGTCGAACAGCACCAGCGACGGTGCCGCGACGAGGCAGCGGGCCAGCGCGACACGCTGGCGCTGGCCGCCGGACAGATTGGCCGGGTAGCGTTCGCCGAAGCCCTGGAGGTCGACCAGCGCCAGCGCGTCGTCGATCCGCCGCCGTGCCTCGCTCTTCTCGACCTTGGCTACTTTCAGCGCGAAGCCGACATTCTGCGCCACCGTCATGTGCGGCCACAGCGCATAATTCTGGAACACGATGCCGACGCGTCGCTTTTCCGGCGGTACGTTTTCGCCCGGACCGAACACCTGCCGCTCGCCGATCGAGATGGTGCCGGCCGAGCCGGTCTCGAAGCCGGCGACCATGCGCAACAGCGTGGTCTTGCCGCAGCCGGACGGCCCGAGCACGGCGAGGAACTCGCCGTCGGCGACGTCGAGCGTCACGTCCCTCAGCGCATGGAAATCGCCGAATGCCTTGGAGACGCCCCGCATCTTCAGTCCCGCCATGGAAGAACCCCGCTTGGAAGGTGGCGCGCGAACAGGTTGGTGCCGAGCATCAGCGCGAAGGTGATTGCGACCGTGACCAGCGACAGCGCCGCCGCATATTTCGAATCGCCGCCCTGTTCGAACGAGAACATGACGACGCCGATGGTTTCCGACCCCGAAGACCACAAAAGCGCCGACACCGTCAGTTCGCTCAGCGCGGTCATGAAGATCAGCAGCCCGCCGGCCATCGCCGCCGGCGCGACCAGCGGAAAGATGATGGCGCGCATGCGCGTGAACAGCCCCGCGCCCGTCACCTGCGCCGCTTCCTCGAGCGCGCGGTCGACCTGATGGTAGCCGCTGACCGTCGGCCTCAGCGCCAGCACGAGAAAGCGGGCGAGATAGGCATAGAGGATGATCCAGACGGTGTTGTAGATATGCAGCCCGGTGATCGGCATCGGCCGCAGGAACATGAGCAGCGAAGCGATCGCCAGCACCACGCCAGGCAGCGCATAGGGCAGCTCGACCAGCATGTTGAGGTAGCGCACCCATTTCTGCCGGCCCCAGGCGACGACATAGGCGACGGGCAGCGCCGCCAGCACCGCGAAGGCGGCGGCCCCGGCCGAGAGCGCGAGGCTGTTGACGAAGGCGCGGCTCGACGCGGCGTGCTCGAACAGCACGAAGCGATAGCTGGCCAGCGTGACGGTGGCGGCCGACAGCGGAATGCCGTAGCCGGGAGCGAGCGACGTCAGCATCAGCCCGAACAGCGGCAGCACCAGCACGCCGAGGATGATCACCCACATCACCGCCTCGACCGGCAGCTGCCACTGACCGAGCCGGTAGGGCGCGACGGTCAGCGATGTCGAGCTGATGCGATAGTCGCGGCGGCGGCTCATCACCTCCTGCGCGGCGATGCCGGCCATGGCGATGACGCCGATCAGCACCGAAAGGAACGCGACTTCGCCGAGCGCGGCCGGCCCGCCGCCGGCGAGGCGCTGGTAGATCAGCGTCGGCAGCACGAGATAGTTGGCCGGGATGCCGAGGAAGGCGGGAATGCCGAAATTGCCGACGCAGGAGACGAAGGCGAGCGCGGCGGCGGCGACGATCGACGGCGTCATCAAAGGCAGCACGATCGACACCAGCACCCGGCCCCAGCCGGCCCCGCCGGCGCGTGCCGCCTCGACCAGTTCGCGCGGCAGCTTGCGCAGGCCCGCCCTGACCAGCAGGAAGACAAGCGGCGCGTACTGGATGCCGAGCAGCAGCACGATGCCTTCCGGCGAATAGAGCGGGTTGCGGGTGCCGATCGGCGGGGCGAGGCCGAGCAGACGCAGAAACGGGCTGGCCGGACCGAACAATTGCAGCCAGGCCAGCGCCGTGACCTGCGGTGCGATCATCAGCGGCATGACGAAGCACAGGATGAAGGCGTTGCGCGCGCGCATGTCCGTCAGGGCGACGAGCAGCGCGACGAGGGTGCCTGCCACGACAGCCAGCACGGTGCCGCCAATACCGACGACGAGCGTGTTGATGGTGGCGGTCAGCGTCGCCGGGTTGGCCAGGCCGCGATTGATCGCCGCCATGGAAAGCGTGCCGCCCGGCAGCACGATTTCCTGAATCAGCCGCAGCATCGGCATCACCGAAAGGACGACGATGATGGCGACGACGGCCGCCGTCAGGATATACTCCTGATTTCGCCGCTGTGCCGGCGCCTCGGCCATCGTCGTCGCTCCCGCCTCTCGCTTCGCTGCGTCTGGTTTGCCGGCGTCCTGTCCTCAGCCGCCGAACAGGCCGGAGAATTTCTCCTTGTCGGCCTCGATGCGTCCGGCGACGGCCTTGATGTCGATCGGCATCACCTTGACCTCGACGCCCTCGGGCAGCCAGTCCGGCCGGCCGGCGGACGCCTTGGCGGGCAGGTATCCCATGTCGCGCGCGAGCTTCTGACCATCATCCGACAGGATGAAGTCGACGAAGCGCTTCGCGCCGTCCACATTCTTGGCCGAGGCCATGATCGCGACCGGCTCGGTCACGGCGGGCACGCCTTCGGGCGGGAACACGAACTCGATCGGCGAGCCCTGCGCCTTGGCATTCATGGCCATGAAGTCGACGAGGATGCCGTAGGGCTTTTCGCCTTCGGCGACGGATTTCAGCACCGCGCCGTTGCCGCGCACGGTGACGGCTTCATTCGCCTTCAGCCCCTCGTAGAATTGCCAGCCGATGTCGCCATTTTCCGAGAAGCCGGACATCATGAACGCCGCCGCGCCGGAATAGAGCGGGCTCGGCATGACCACGCCGCCCTTGTATTCGGCCTTGAGCAGATCGTTCCAGTGAGCCGGCTTTTCCGCCGCCGCCGTGTTGTAGGCGATGCCTGTGGTGATCAGCTTGGAGCCGAAATAGGTACGGTCGGCGTCGTAGGCCTCGGCGTCGATGCCCTCGACATTGGCTTCCGGATAGGCAAGCAGATGGCCGTCCTTCTTGAAAAGCTCCATCGTTACCGCATCGGCGATCAGCAGCACGTCGGGCTGCGGCGCGCCGGCGGCGAACTCGGCCGCCAGCTTGGTCACCAGATCGCTGGTGCCGGAGCGGAAGATCTGCACGTCGATGCCCGGATTGGCGGCCTTGAAGGCGTCGACGGTCTTCGTCGCGTCGGCCTCCGGCTGCGAGGTGTAGAGCGTCAGCGTGTCGGCATGGGCAATGCCGGCCGCAAGCGTCAATGCGAGCGCGAACTGGCTGGCCGCCAGCCGCAAGGATACCGCTTTCATGGAAACCTCCTGTTGCATTTGCCGCTGGCCGGGCCGTCATCCGCAACGGCTCTCCAGCTCCTCCCTGCACGACGCATGTGACCGCTGGATGATATGCGTCGGTTACAGTAAGTCATGTTCAATTGTTCATTGTCAAATACAGATGAACATAATTTTTCATCGCCGTTCCCTTTGCCGTTGACAGTGAGCCATTCGCCCGCCGAATGAATGAAGCGAGGGAGCGAGACGCATGTCGAGATCGAAACGCAGAATGGGAATGGTGTCCTCGGACATCAACGTCAAGACTGCCTGGCTTTACCATGTCGAGGGTCTCACCCAGGAGCAGATCGCCGAAAAGCTGCATGTTAGCCGCGTCAAGGTGATGCGAACGCTGGCGGCTTGCGTCGCGGAAGGCCTGGTCGTTACCACGATCAATGCCGCGTCCAGTGATTGCATCGCGCTGGAGCGCGATCTCGAGCAGCGCTTCGGCCTCGACGGCGCGGTGGTCGTGCCGACTCCTTCCGGTGAGGAGCATCTTGAAAAGGCCATCGGCCATGCGGTTGCGGCCTATCTCGGCGAGGCGATGCGCGACGGTATGACGCTGGCGATCGGCGGCGGCGCGACGCTGCATGCCAGCCTCGGCTTTCTCGCTCGGCGGCGACTACGGAAAGCTTCGGTCGTCAGCCTCGTCGGCAGCCTGCCGCATTCGCAATGGGTCAATCCGTCGATTGTCGCGATCAAGGTCGCCGAGATGCTGGAAGCCGGAAGCTATCAGCTGACTGCGCCGGTGATGGTCAGCGAGCCGATGCTGCGGACGTTGCTGTGGCAGCAACCGGACCTGATGGATGTGCGCCGTCGCGCTGCCGAGGCTGACATCGCGCTTCTGACGGTCGGTTCGATGTCCGCGGCGGCAACGATCTTTCGTCACCGCATCGTGCCGCCATCGCTGCTCGATCCGCTGCGGGAAAAGGGTGCGGTCGCCAATCTGCTGTGCCATTTCATCGATGTGCAGGGCAACGTCGTGGATCACGAAGTCAACGACCGCGTGGTTGCCATCGACCTCGATACGGTGGCGGCGGTGCCGAACGTCGTGCTTGCCGCTGGAGGACGGCAAAAGGTGCAGCCAATCCGGGCGGCGCTCAGGGCGGTCCGCGCCGAAGTGCTGATCACCGACAGCGAGACGGCCCGCGCGCTCCTTGCCGGGAAGTAGATCGCCTTCAATCAGATCAGGTCGCGCTCGCGCAGGAAATCGTCGATCCCGACATGGGTGGCCGATTCGAATTCATCGACGGCTTCCGCCAGCCGCCGCCGCTCGGCCACCATGAAAACGAGCAGCTGCTGCATCTCGCCCGACAGGCCGAAACGATCCCAACGTTTGGCGATATGCGGCGGCAGTCCGACCGCGTTGCAGAAGGCGGCGATATCGTCATGGCCAAGTTCGCGAAGGAGCGTGCGCATGGTCGCCGCCGACATGCGCTGCTCGAAGGCATGGTCGTGCAGGCGTTGCGCCATGAAACGGATGTCGGACGGCGACGCCTTGACGACCTTGCCGATCAGCGAGCGGATGTCGGGGGGCGAGAATTCAGTCATGGCAACCTCCTGTCATGACGACATTTGTGCTCCATATTGCGCCCGGCCATCGCGGCCGGCAAGCATCGCTCCTGCCCGCCCTGGCGTCACACCAGCATCGACAGCGGGTTTTCGACGATGCGCCTGAAG
>JBLJBS010000168.1:0-5477 GCA_047637695.1 Aquamicrobium sp.
TCGCCATCAAGGGCGACGGCTTCTTCGTGGTGCAGAACTCCAACAACCAGCCCTTCCTGACGCGCGCCGGCTCGTTCGTGCCGGACGGCGAAGGCCACCTGATCAACGCCGCCGGCTTCTACCTGATGGGCTACAGCTACGAGAGCGGCATCCCCAGCGCCGTCGCCAACGGCTATGCCGGACTGGAAAAGGTCAAGATCTCGGGCATGGAGCTGAAGGTCACGCCGACCACCGCCGGCCTGTTCTCCGCCAACCTGCCCTACACGGCTCCGGTCAGCAGCCCGCCGCTCAACCTTCACACCAGCCCCACGGCCAAGCCGGCCGGCCTCGACGAGGCCATCGAGGCCGGTTCCGTGGTCAAGACATCGCTGGTGGTCTACGACAATGTCGGCCAGGAAGTTCTGCTCGACGTCTATTTCGAAAAGACGGGCGCCGACACCTGGCAGACGTCGGTCTACTACCAGCCGGACGCGACGGCGACGAGCTCGTTCCCCTATTCGAGCCCGGTGCTGACCACCGTGGCGCTGACGTTCGACCCCGCGACGGGCGGCAAGCTGACCACCGCCAGCCCCAAGAACCTCAACATCGACCTGACCGCCCTCAACGGCAAGATGATCGACCTCGACCTGTCGAAGATGACCAACCTTGCCGCGCCCTACGAGCGCGGCACCGTCGACATCAACGGCAATGGTCCCGAAGCCATCGAGAGCGTCATCATCGGCACTGACGGCATCGTCTACGCCAAATACGAGAAGGGCACCACGGCCGCGCTCTACCGCATTCCGCTGGCGTCGGTTCAGAGCCCGGACCAGCTTCAGGTGCTTCCCGGCAACGTGTTCTCGCCGGGGCTGGAATCCGGCAACGTCCAGCTCGGCTTCGCCGGCACCAGCGGCCTCGGCGACATCATCTCGGGCGCGGTCGAGAACTCCAACGTCGACATCGCGTCGGAACTGACGAACATGATCGAGTCCCAGCGCAACTACACCGCCAATTCCAAGGTCTTCCAGACGGGTTCCGACCTGATGGACGTCCTGGTCAACCTCAAGAGGTAAGCGCCCGCCTCCCCCCCAAAAGGGGGATGGGCGACGCGACAGGAGAACCATGTCTCTTTCCACCGCACTGAGCATTGCGCAGAATTCGCTTCTCAACACCCAGCGCCAGACCGGTGTGGTGTCGAAAAACATCGCCAATGCCAACAACGCCGACTATTCGCGGCGCAGCGCGGTGGTCTCGAGCCTGGCTCCCGGCTCGCAGATCGCCACGATCACCCGGGCGACCAGCTCCGCCCTGTTCAAGCAGAACCTCTCTGCGCTGTCCGGCTGGATGGCGCAGAGCACGATCGTCGAGGGGCTGGACCAGTTGCAGACCGCGGTCAACGGCGTCGACAACGCCGCCTCGCCGGCGATGCTGCTCGGCAAGCTGCAGAACGCGCTCCAGCTCTATTCGACCACGCCCTCCAACCGCACGCTGGCCGAAAACACCGTCGAGATGGGGCGCCAGCTGGTGCTCAGCCTCAATCAGGGCACGCGCGCGCTGCAGACGTTCCGCAGCGATCTCGACAGCCAGATCTCGGCCTCGGTCGCCGAGCTGAACCAACTGCTCGCCGACTTCAAGGCGGTGAACGAGGAGATCGTCCGGGGCGCGGGCGGCAACCGCGACACGCTCGACGCCCAGGACCGGCGCGACGCGCTGCTCAAGAAGATTTCCGAGATCATCCCGATCTCGACCATCTCGCGCGCCGACGGCGACACCATGATCGTCACCGCCGACGGCACCACCCTGTTCGACACGATCCCGCGGCACGTCCATTTCGAACCGACCTCGACCTATTCCGCCGCGACGCAGGGCAACAAGGTCTATGTCGACGGCGTGCCGCTGTTCCCGGCCACCGGCGCCAACACCACCGCCTCGGGGACGCTGGCGGCGATGCTGCAGCTGCGCGACGGCTACGCCGCCGAGTTCCAGATCCAGCTCGACGAAATCGCCCGCGGCCTGATCTCGGCCTTCTCCGAGACCGACCCGTCCGATCCCGCCAACGTGCTGGCCGGCCTGTTCATGGAAGCCGGCACCGCGGCCGTGCCGGCGGACGGCACCGTCTCGACCGGCCTTGCCGGCAGGATCCGGCTCAACGCCCTGGTCGATCCCGATCAGGGCGGCGATTCCATGCGGCTGCGCGACGGCGTCAACTTCGCCTTCAACGCCTCCGGCCTCGCCAGTTTCAACGAGCTGCTGCTTGCCCATGCCGACCGGACCGACGCCCCGTCCAGCTTCGTCAACAGCGCCGGCGTGGTCGTCAGCCAGAGCCTGAGCAGCTATTCCGCCGCCGCCATCGGCTGGCTCGAGGACGCGCGCAAGACCGCGGCCAGCGCGGCCGAGAACAAGAGCGCGCTCGCCATCCGCAGCGCGGAGGCGCTGTCGAACCTCACCGGCGTCAATGTCGACGAGGAACTGGCGCTGATGCTCGAGCTCGAGCATTCCTATTCGGCCTCTGCGAAGATGCTCCAGGTCGTCGACGAAATGATCCGTACTCTCCTGGCCGCGGTGAACTAGTGCGATGAAAGTCTCCTTCGTTTCCTCACAGGCGATCTCCAGCGCGCTGCGCTACCAGACGGCGCGCCTGCAAGCCGACCTCACCAACGCCACCAAGGAGATGAGCACCCTGCGCGTCGCCGACGCCGGCCTGGCGCTGGGCGCCCGCAGCAGCATTTCTGTCTCGCTCTATCGCGAGATCGAGCGCCTCGACGGCATCACCGATTCGAACGAGCTCGCCCAGGCGCGGCTCAAGTCGACGCAGCTCGGCCTGCAGCAGCTGACCGACGCCGCCAGCGACCTTCTGTCCAACTTCTCGAGCACGCTTTCGGGCGCGGGCGACGCCAGCATCGCCCAGCAGCAGGCCGAGAAAGCCCTTGCCCTGATGTCGTCGGTGCTGAACACCAACGTCAACGGCGAGAACATCTTCGCCGGCATCAACACCGACGTCAGGCCGTTCAACGATTTCCTCGACCCGGCATCGCCGGCCCGGGTTGCCTTCGACACCGCCTTCGTCAGCTATTTCGGCTTCGCGCCCACCGATCCGGCAGCGGCCGGCATCGCCGCCGCGGACATGGACACCTTCCTCACCACCATCGTCGAGCCGGACATTCTCGGCGATGCCGGCTGGCAGAACTGGTCCAGCGCCACCGGCCAGACGATCTCGTCGCGGATCACGCTCACCGAGACGGCGCAGACCTCGGTGACCGCAAACATCGCCGGCTTCCGCAAGCTCGCCATGGCCGCGGCGACGGTCGCCGCCATCTTCACCGGCGACATCGGCGAGGGCGCGCGCAAGGTCGTGCTCGAGCACAGCCTCAAGTTTCTCGGCGAGGCCGTCACCGACCTCGCCAACCAGCAGGGCTACACCGGCGTCACGCAGCAGCGGCTTACCCAGGCCAACGAACGCATCTCGATGCAGGTCGACCTGTTCAAGGGCAGCATCCAGAGCCTGGAAGGCATCGATGAGTTCGAGGCCGCGGCAAAGGTCAACGGCCTGAAGACGCAGCTCGAAGTGTCCTATTCGCTCACCGCAAGCATGCAGAAGCTGAGCCTGCTCAACTACCTCTCGTAAGTCGCGAAAGCGGAAAGACCTCACGGGGATACAATGTACCAATTCTCATATGCCGAAGTTCAGTCCGACTCCGTGGCCGACGCCAAGGATCGCGAGAGGCAGATTCTGACGCGCTCGATCGATCTTCTGGTTGCGGCCAGGGAGAAGGGCGTGCCCTCGGTCGAGGCGGCCCAGGCCATCCACTTCCTCAACCGGGTGTGGACCGTCTTCATCGAGGATCTCGGCAGCGAGGAGAACGAACTGCCGCAGGAGCTGCGCGCCAACCTGATCTCGATCGGGCTGTGGCTGCTGCGCGAGGCCGAGGAGGTCAATCAGGGACGCTCGGACAATTTCGAGGGCCTGATCGAGGTCTCCCAGATCATCCGCGATGGCATTCAATGAAAAACACCCTGAAGCTGACCCTCAAGGCCAACGAGAAGATCTACATAAACGGCGCCGTCATCAAGGCCGACCGCAAAGTGTCGCTGGAGCTGCTGAACGACGTCCAGTTCCTGCTCGAGGCCCACGTCCTCCAGCCGGAGGAAGCCAACACGCCGCTGAAGCAGCTTTATTTCATCGTCCAGGTCATCCTGATGAACCCGCAAGGCGCGCCGGAAGCGCGCGAGATGCTGCGCCGGTCGATGCCGCTGCTGCTTGCCACCTTCAGCGACGAGCACATCCTGTGCGAGCTGAAGAACATCGACCGGCAGGTCAGCGAAGGGCGCGTGTTCGAGGCGCTCAAGGCGCTGCGCAGCCTCTACCCGCGCGAAGCCGGCATCATCGCCAGCGGCAATGCCCGCCCTTCCAACCTCGTCCTGACCGCAGCGGAGTAGATGACATGAACGTTCTTGCCCTTGGCAACGCGACCAGCACCGCACAGACCGCGGCCAGCAATCCGCAGACGGTGGACTACCAGGCCTTCCTGCGCCTGCTCGTGGCGCAGATGCAGAACCAGGACCCGACCGCGCCGATGGACTCCACCGACTACGTCGCCCAGCTCGCCACCTTCAGCCAGGTCGAGCAGTCGGTGCAGATCAACAACAAGCTCGACAGCATCCTGCAAGCCTCGACCTTCGCCCAGGCCGGCGATCTGATCGGCCGCGAGATCGAATCCGTCGACGGCAAGATCAAGGGAACGGTGGAAAGCGTGCGCCTCTACAGCGACGGCATCATGGCCAGGCTGACCGACGGCCAGGAACTGCCGGTGACGGCGGGCGTCATCATCCGATAGCGGTTGCGGGAAACGCGCGCAGCGGCTTTCCGTTCGGGATCGCGCAAGAGATAGTGTGTCATGAACGAGGCCGACGCGCTCGACATCGCCCAGTTCGCCATCTGGACCGTGCTGACGGCATCGGGCCCGGCAGTGGCGGTGGCGATGTTCGTCGGCGTCGGCATCGCCTTCATGCAGGCGCTGACGCAGATCCAGGAAATCACCCTGACCTTCGTGCCCAAGATCGTCGCCATCCTGCTGACGGTCGCCATCTCGGCCCCGTTCATCGGCGCCCAGATCGCCAGCTTCACCAATGTGATGTTCCAGCGGATCGAAAGCGGATTCTGAAGCATGTCCCCCGAAAGCGGGCTCCGCTTCCGGGATAAAGGCATGCGCAAGAGCGAGAACCGACGCTTCCCTTCGCCCGCGCCCCCGTTCCCCACCCTCGCGCAAGCTTGATCCCCTAGCCTGTCCCGACCCGATATCAGGACGGCCGCTCATTCATGGCGCTCATCGAAACAGCATCTCCCGCGCTTCCCCGCAACTGGGGCCGCGACGTCGCGCTTGCGCTCGGCGTCATCATGATCCTGTCGATCCTGTTCCTGCCGATCCCGGCATTCCTGATCGACTTCGGCCTGGCGCTGTCGATCGCGGTTTCGGTGCTGATCCTGATGGTGGCGCTGT
>JBLJBS010000169.1:0-22466 GCA_047637695.1 Aquamicrobium sp.
TGACGGATAAGAGGATGCCGAGGAACAGCCCGATCTGGCGGCGCGCCTTGTCCACCACGGAGGCGAGCAGCAGTTCCTCCTGCTCGGCCTGGGTCGTCGCGGCGAGGTGCTTCCACTGGCGCACGGTGGCGGTCAACAGATCGACATCCGCCCCCGGTGTCATGCGGGCGATGATTGCGGCGACCGATGCGGACTTGACGGAAACCGCCCCGCGCGCCGCCTGCACCCGTTGGGCGGCCGGGTCGAGCTCGGTCTGGAGCGACATCGCGTCGGCAAGCGTCACATAGACCGCCGGGTCGCCGCCCGAATTCATCGCGCCTTCGACCAGTCCGACCACGGTGAAGCGGTCGCGTCCGAGCCGGATCGTCTCGCCGGGGGCGAGGCCGGTCTTGCGGTCGGCGACCAGCTCGAAATGGCCGGCGCCGATGCCGCGCCCCTCGGCGATTGCCTGCGGCCCGCCCGGACGGCCGGGCTCATAGCCGACGACGTAGAGCCTGAGCGTGCGCCCGGCATGGGTTGCCTCGACGTTCTGGTAGTTGACCGCGCCTGCCTCTGTGACGCCCGGCATCCGCGCGACCGCGTGGCGCGTATCGGCGGGAATGCTGGACGCTTCCGCGAACGGGCCCTTGGTTCCGGCCTCGACCACCCAGACATCGGCGGCTGGCGCCTTCACCACGGCCAGCGCGTCCGAGACGAGGCCGTTATAGATGCCGATCATCGCCAGCACGACCGTCATCAGCAGTCCCAGCCCGAAGCAGGTGAGGACGAAGCGGAACAGCCCGTGGCGGATGTCCTTGAGCGCGAGGTTCATGGCACCTCGCCGATGCGGGCGCGCCGGCCTTCCGCCGCGCCCTTGGGCGGATGGGCGACGATGGCGGCTCCCTCGGGCAGTCCGCCGGAAACCTCGACGCGGCCGCGGTCGTCGCGGGCGCCGAAGGTCAGCTCGGCCCGGCCGAGACGTCCGTCCCGCACCGTCCAGACCGTGCCGCGATGGCCGTCGAAGCCGGCGATCGCCACCTCGGGCACCATCAGCGCGCTCGCGCGCGTGCCGGTCAGGATGCGCACCTCGGCCTGCTCGCCGAGAAACAACTCGGTCGGGCAGTCGTCGCAGGTCAGCCAGACGCGGCGCTCCTCGTTCACCCGGTCGCTTTCGAGGCCGATGCGGGCGATGGAACCGTGGAATGCCGCCGCTGGCTGCGACCGCAGCCGGATCGTGCCGGGTTGGCCCAATGCAAGCTGGCCGGCGCGCTCCTCGTCGACATAGGCCTGGATCCAGAAGGTGGCGGGGTCGATCAGGGTGAACGCCGCATCGCCGGCCTTCACCACCATGCCCAGCTCGGCATGGCGGGCGACGATGACCGCATCGTAGGGCGCGACCAGACGATGGCGGGCGAGGATGGCTTCTTCCTGCCGCAGGGCCGCGGCGGCATCGGCACCTTGCGCCCGGATCACCGCCAGGTCCGCTTCCGCGACCGCCAGATCGGCGCGCGCCATGTCCTCGTCGCGCTGGGCTTCCTCGGCGCGCTGCGCCGAAGCGATGTCGCGCTGCGCCAGTCCCTGCTGGCGACGGTTCGCCGCCCCGCGCTGCGCCAGCATGGTGTGGGCGCGCACGATTGCCGCGTCGGCCTTGGCCGTATTGGCCCCGTTCGCGGCCACCACGGCGCGGGCGCGCGCCACGCGCGCTTCCTGCTCGTCCGAGTGAAGCACCGCCAGCTCCTGTCCCCTGGCCACGCTGTCGCCGGCGTCGGCGGCCAGCGCGGTCAAGGCGGCGCCGACCTCGAAGCCGACGCGGCTCAAGATCCGCGCCTCGACGGTGCCGAGCCCATAAATGCGAAGGGCCACGTCGCGTTCTGGCTGCACGACGGTGACGGCAAGCGGGCGTTCGGTCACGAACAGGGCCGCAGCCCCGACCGCCAGCGCAGCGACAGCGCCATAAAGCCACAGACGCCGCATGGCCTATTCTCCGTTCCCGGCCAGAAGCCGCAATTGCGCCTCGAACAGCCGCATGCCTTCGTCGATCAGGGAAAAGCTGCGCGAGCCGAGCGACCACCGGATCGCCATGCCCTGCACCAGCGAGGTCAGGAGCACGGCGGCATCGGCCGGGGTCACGTCACGGCGCAGGCTGCCGATGTCCTGCCCTCGCGCCAGCTCGATCACGATCAGGGCCTGAAACCGCATGAGCACGTCGCGAAAGGCCATGCGCAGATCGTCGTTGCCGACATTCAACTCCCGCGAGAACAGCAGCATCGGCAGCGCGGGGGTCGCGACGATCTGCTTAAGCTGCGCGGCCATCAGCGCTTTGAGCCGGTCGACCGGATCGTCGGTCCCCGCGAGGGCCTGTTCCCAGCCTATCGTCAGTTCCCCGGCCACATGATCGGCTACGGCGAGCCACATCGCGTCCTTGGTCGGGAAATGCCGGAACAGGGCCGCCTGACTTACGCCGACTGCCGCGGCCGCGGCGCCCGTCGTCACCCGATCCGGTCCGATCCGGTCGGCGAGACCCAGGACGGCAGCGACGATCTCGGCCTTGCGCAATTGTCCAGATTTTCGCATAAAGCACCTTAGTAAGTGAGTAATCGCATACTTAATTCAGCGGACAAAAGCGGTCAAGCGGCTGCGGCAGGTTAATCGATCAGGAACAATCATCGCTCCCTGGCAAAACGGCGCGCACCGCCTGATGCCGGTCCATGCTCGTGGCGCGCCGCACCGCAATACGCAACGATAGCGGGATAAATCATGCAGAACATCAAACGCGCCTTCCTGATCCTGCCGCTGTCGCTGAGCGGGCTGTGGCTTTTGGCCGAGCCGGCAGCGTTCCGGTTGGAAGGCTTCATGGCCCTGCGGGGCGTCATGGTGCAGTACGCCGGCATTCTCGCAATGGGCGCGATGAGCGTCGCCATGCTGCTGGCGTTGCGCCCGCGCTGGCCGGAGCGCTGGCTGGGCGGCCTCGACAAGATGTACCGTCTGCACAAATGGCTGGGTATCGCGGCCCTCGCCGTCGCGGTCTGGCACTGGCTCTGGAGCAAGGGGCCGAAATGGGCGGTCGGCTGGGGATGGCTCGAACCGCCGTCGCGCGGCGGGCGACCGCCGATCGAGAATCCTGTCGAGGCGTTTCTTATGAGCCTGCGGGGCACGGCGGAAGGCATGGGCGAGTGGGCTTTCTACGCCGTCGTGCTGCTGATCGTCCTGGCGCTCGTCAAACGCTTTCCCTACCATCTCTTTTACATGACGCACCGCCTGCTCGCCGTCGCCTATCTGGTGCTGGTGTTCCATGCTGTCGTGCTGGCCGATTTCAGCTACAGGACGTCGCCGCTCGGCGTCGCGCTGGCGTTGCTCCTCGCCACCGGCAGCTATGCGGCAATGGCGGTCCTGCTGCGCCGGGTCGGCGCCGGCCGTCAGGTTCAGGGCACGATCGCCTCGCTTCGCTATTATCCCGGCGTGCGAGCGCTGGAAACCGAGATCGAGGTGCCGCAAGGCTGGCCCGGCCACAGGCCGGGGCAGTTCGCCTTCGCGGTCTCGGATGCGTCGGAGGGCGCACACCCCTACACGATCGCCTCGGGATGGGACGAGCGCGACCGCCGCATCACCTTCATCACCAAGGAGCTCGGCGACCATACCGGCCGGCTGCGCGAGACGCTGCATGAGGGGCAGCCGGTCCGGATCGAAGGGCCGTATGGCTGCTTCGACTTCGCCAACGACCTGCCGCGGCAGATCTGGATCGGCGGCGGCATCGGCATCACCCCGTTCATCGCCGCCATGAAGCACCGTGTGCTGGAGCGGCAGAAGCGTCCCGAACGGCCGCTGCCGCCGGTCGACCTGTTCCACGCCACCGCCGACTATGACGCCGCCGCGCTCGAACGGCTGGAAGCGGATGCGAAAGCCGCCGGCATAAGCCTGCATGTGCTGGTCGATGCGCGCGACGGCCTGCTGACCGGCGGGCGCATCCGCGCCGCCGTGCCCGAATGGCGCGAGGCCAGCTTCTGGTTCTGCGGCCCGGCGGGTTTCGGCGAGGCGCTGCGCAAGGATTTCGCCAGGCAGGGCCTGCCGGTGGCCAGCCGCTTCCATCAGGAGCTGTTCGAAATGCGATAATATCGAGATCGACCACGATTCCGGGAAAATGCGAAACGATTTCCCGCCCGCCATTGCGCCTTCGGCAGCGCCGTCTCCAGTCACCTGTCGGTGCCGCGCGGCGTGATCTATAGAGCCAGCGATGGGAGTTTTCGGCCGTCCGATCCTGTGGGACGATCAGCGGGAACCATTCGGGCCGAGGAACTCGTCATTGGCTTCACCAAGCGCGGGATAGCTGCGCAGAACCCGGTCGCCCGCCCAATTGCGCGAGATGGGTACGGGCAATGCCGGGACAGTCGTTCCGTGGAGCTGCAGCCTGCCGTCGAGGAGCCCGCGGGAAACATAATGCAGATCCCGGACGGCCTCATCGAGCCTTGCGACAACCGTGCAGCATGTGTCGGTCCCCTCAAACAGATTTCGCCAATGCGACGAGTCATCGGAAGCGATTATCCGCGCGACTTCCGCCCGGGTTTGGTCTTCTCGACCCACGTCGTTCCTGTAGATGGGACCGAGCCCGATGAGTTGGCAGAAATTGGTCCAGAACTTCTCCTCCAGCGCGGCGACTGCAAGATGACGCCCGTCGCGTGTAGGATAGATCGCATACCGGGGCGACCCGCCGGTCAGGATATCTTCCGAAGGCTTCGGCCAGGCCCCCGTCGCGAAGCCGCGGGCGCTCGCCCAATACATGAAGACGAACAGATTGTCCGACATCGAAACGTCGATCCTGCTGCCCTGTCCGGTCGCGTCGCGATGGCGCAACGCCAGAAGGATGTTCATGACCGCGGGATAGGCACCGCCGGCAATGTCGGCGACAAGGGCGGCGGGAACGAAGGGCGCGCCGTCGCTCCCTCCGGCCATGGCCAGAAGTCCGGTATCCGCGCAATAATTGAGGTCGTGGCCCGCAAGCGCCGATTTCGGGCCGTTCTGGCCGTAGCCGGAGATGGAGCAGAAAATCAGGTCCGGCTTGACCGCGCGAAGGGTTTCATATCCCACGCCCAGCCGCTCCATGACGCCCGGGCGGAACTGCTCGATTACCACGTCGGCCTGGCGGACGAGGGGAAAAAGCTTCTCCGCTGCCCCCGGGAGCTTGAGGTCGATGGCTATGCTGCGCTTTCCCGCGTTGAGCATGGCAAAGTTCACGCTTTCGCCGTCGACGAGCGGCGGATAGCTGCGCAGCATGTCGCCGGTGACCGGCGGCTCGATGCGTATGACCTCGGCGCCCGCCTCGGTGAGGATCAGAGATGCCAGAGGCCCCGGCAACTGGGCGCTGAAGTCCAGGATCCTGATGTCTTTCAACGGTCTCATTTCAATGCCTCCCCGCAGGTGCCGTGCGCGTGCGTAGCGGTGGGTTAGTCCAAGGTGCTTCGCATGCTGGGCGTGTAAGTCCTGAGCCTGTCCTGCGCGCGTTGCGCGAGGAGCGAAACCCAGTCCGGGTTGGCGATCAGCATGCGGCCGATTGCTGCGAGATCGTATTCATCGCGCTCGGTCATCCGTGCCATCTGCTGCAGCGAAGCCGGCGGAAATTCCAGCGCACCGTCCCTGCGTTCCGCCTTGCTGTCGAATTTCTTGGAAAGACCGATCGACCCGACGCAGATCGTTGTTTTGCCCGAGATAGTCTTGGTCCAGCCGGCGAGCGTCAGATCGCTGCCGGCAAACCGCGGCTCCCAGCAGCGTCTGGTCGAACAGTGGAATATGTCGACCCCGGCTGCGGCCAGCGGCTCGATCATTGCGGCGAATTCAGCCGGCGTTTCCGCCAGGCGCGCTTCGTAGTCGTCGACCTTCCAATCCGAAAATCGGAAAGAGATCGGGAATTCCGGACCGACGCGCCGCCGGCACTCGGCCACGACTTCGACCGCGAAGCGCACCCGGTTCGACATCTCGCCGCCATATCCGTCGGTGCGCCGGTTCGTGACCTTCCAGAGGAACTGGTCGATCAGATAGCCATGCGCCGCGTGCAGTTCCACGCCGTCGAAGCCGAGCTCCTTCGCGCGGACGGCAGCTTCCGCGTAGGAGTCGATGACGGAATCGATCTGGCGGAGGCTCATTTCCGCTTCGGTCTGGACATAGCGCTGCGTCTGCGCGTCATAGCTCACGCCCGAGGGTCCGACAGGCCGCGATGCGGGCGAGAACGCCCGGTCGGATGGCCTGCGGACCATTCCGACATGCCACAATTGCGGGAACATCTTGGCCCCGGCGCGATGCACCGATTCGATCACGCGTGCCCATCCGTCGAGTGCGTCCCCGCCGTAGAACCTGGGAACGTCGTCACGGTGGCTGGCCGCCTCGTGCGATATCCAGGTTCCTTCGGAGATGATCAGCCCGACGCCTCCGGCTGCGCGTCGCGCATAGTAGCGGGCGCTGTCTTCCGTGATAACGCCGTTCGGCGCCATGTTCCGGGTCATCGGCGCCATAACCACCCGGTTTGCCAGCGTCAGCCCGCCGCCATGGTAAGGTTGCAGAAGCCGGGCGCGAACAACCTCATCCGTATCCCCCCAAATGGTTGTTTCGTCTCGGGTTTCCATCCATATTTCTCCTCGGGTAGAACTGCATCGTCGGTTAACCTCAGGGGAGGAACCGGCATCGCTTGACAGTCTGGAACTCGAAAATATACTAACGCCAGTTTGTTTATTGTCCAGTGGCGGTTTCGACCCCCCTACCGCTACCGGCAGGCCAGGACTTCCGGGACCCGGCAGGCCAGGACTTTTGAGGGCCGGGGACGGGCAGCCGGACAGATTCACGATGAACGAGATTGACGGCGATGGCTGACCAGCTGGACTTCGAATCCGGAGAAGAAGTGTTCCGTGGCCTGGCTGATGTCATCGCCGCGCGGTCCAGTTGCCGCGCGTTTCTGCCAGACCGGGTCCCCGAGGCGACGATCCGCAAGATAGTGGCGGCGGCTCAACGCACGCCGTCTTGGTGCAATTGCCAACCCTGGCAGGTGGTGATCCTGTCGGGCGCCGCGACGGACCGTTTTGCCGAACGCTACCATCAGGAGGCGAAGGCGCATCCCGGCGCATCGGATTTACCGTTCCCTGCCGGGTATTACGGCAAATACCAGCAGCGACGCCGCGAATGTGGATGGCAGCTCTATCAAAGCGTCGGGATCGAACGTGGAGACCGTGAGGCTTCGGCGCGTCAGGCCCTCGAGAACTATCGTTTTTTCGGGGCGCCGCATCTGGCGATGATAACGTCCGATCGCGATCTGGGAGCTTATGGCGCTATCGATTGCGGCGGCTATGTCACGACCTTCACGCTCGCTGCCCACAGCCTTGGCGTTGCCACATGTCCGCAGGCGGCGCTTGCGACACATGCCGATTTCGTGCGCGATCATCTCGGATTGGAGGCGGACCGGATCGTGGTCTGCGGGATCGCCTTCGGTTTTGCCGACGACGCCCACCCGGTCAATACGTTCCGGACGACCAGAGCCGAGGTGGACGAGGCGGTGACGTGGCTCGAATAGCGTATGGCGCATCCGCCCCGGCCGCGGGCGGCAGGATTTGCTCTTTATAACGGTATCAGGAGACCGGCATTGTCAATTTCAGTAACCATGCACGACGCGGTCGCCATCGTGACGGTCGAGCGCCAGCATGTGCGCAACGCCATCGATCCGGCGACGCACCATGCCCTGGCGGCCGCCTGGCCGCAGCTTGATCAGGATGACAAGGTTCGCGCAATCGTCCTCACCGGCGCGGGCGACCGCGCCTTCTGCACCGGCGCCGACATCCCTGACTTCCTTCCATTCATCGCCGAAAAGGCGCGTACCGAAACAGACCCGGGCCATTTCTGCGGGCTCACCCGCGAACCGCCGACCGCCAAGCCGCTGATCGCGGCGATCAACGGCGCCGCCCTGGGCGGGGGCCTCGAACTCGCACTCGCCTGCGATCTGCGGATCGCATCGACAAACGCGATATTCGGTCTGCCGGAGGTGAAGCTGGGCGCCGTCGCGGGGGCCGGGGGGCTGGTCCGGCTGGCGCGTGTGGTGCCGGAAGCCATCGCGATGGACATGGTTCTCTCAGGGCGCAGCATCGACGCCGAGCGCGCGCTGGCGGTTGGCCTGGTCAGCGAACTCACGGCTCCCGGCGCGGTTGTCGAGCGTGCGCTCGCCATTGCCCGGACGATTGCCGACAACGGGCCAATCGCCGTGCGGCTGTCGAAGTCAGTCATACGGCGCGGGTCGGACATGGGGGTTCTGGCGGCCCTGGAGCTTGAGCGGGCCGCATTCCGCCGGGTTCTCCTGACGGATGACATCAAGGAGGGTATCGCCGCCTTCGAGCAGAAGCGGAAGCCTGACTTCAAGGGCGTCTAACCGCTCTTCCGCATCTTGGAAGGCTAGCCCCGACCCATCGGCCGGCGGCGGGCAGCGTCGAGGACGCCGCCCATTCGGTTTCGCCTCTATTTTGCGGCGGCCTTCATCAGTTCGCGGCCGATGATGAGTTTCTGGACCTCGGTCGCGCCCTCGTAGATGCGCAGGGCCCGGATCTCGCGATAGAGCCGCTCGGTAATCTGGCCGACGCACACGCCACGCCCGCCGAACAGTTGCAGCGCCTGGTCGATCACCCACTGGGCATTCTCGGTCGCCGTCATCTTCGCCATTGCCGCCTGGCTGGTGATCGGCAGTCGCTGCACGTCGCGGCGCCAGGCGGTGCGCAACGTCAGAAGTGCTGCCGCGTCGATGGCCGTCGCCATCTCGCCCAGCGTGCTCTGCGCCGTCGGCAGGTCGGCGAGCGTCGCACCGAACATCCTTCGCGATCGCGCAAAGGCGACGGCCTCGTCGAGCGCGCGCCGCGCGAAGCCGAGCGCGGCGGCGGCCACCGAGGGACGGAAGATGTCGAGCGTGCGCATGGCGATCTTGAAACCCTCGCCGGGCGCGCCCAGCATCTGCGCGGCGGGCACGCGCATGCCCTCGAAGCGGATGCGCGCCAGCGGATGCGGCGCAATGGTCTCGATCCGCTCCGCGACGACGAGGCCCGGCGTGTCGGCGAAGACGGCGAAGGCCGAGATGCCGCGCGTGCCCGGCGCCTCGCCGGTGCGGGCAAAAACCGTGTAGACGTCGGCGATGCCGCCATTGGAGATGAAGACCTTCTCGCCGTCGAGAACATAGGCGTCGCCGTCGCGCCGCGCTGCGGTCGACATGGCGGCGACGTCGGAGCCGGCCTCCGGTTCGGTCAGGGCGAAGGCGGAGATCAGGTTACCGCGGGCGATCTCCGGCAATATCCTGGCCTTCACCGCGTCGGAGCCGGCAAGGCTGATCGCCCCGGTGCCCAGCCCCTGCATGGCGAAGGCGAAATCGGCCAGCCCGTCGTGCCAGGCCAGTGTCTCGCGCACCACGCACAGCGCGCGGCTGTCGATCGCCTCGGAGGCGCCGCCATGGGCGGCGGGCACGCAATGGCGCAGGAAGCCCGCGTCTCCAAGCCGTTTCACCAGCCTTTTGCAGGCTTCGTCGGCATCGTGGTGGTCGATGGCGCCGAGGCCGCCATCGGCGAGGAAGGTGTCGAGGCCGGCGGCGAGCTCGCGGTGCTCCGGCGCGAAGAACGGCCAGTCAAGATGTTCACGGGATAGGACGTGGCGTGCGCCGGCGGAATGGGTGGCCATGGATCAGTTTCCCTCGAAAGCCGGTTTCGCCTTGGCAGCAAACGCCTCGAAGGCACGGCGGAAATCGCCGGTCGCCATGCAGATCGCCTGCGCCTGCGCCTCCGATTCGATGATCTCCTCGATGCCCATCGACCATTCCTGATCGAGCATCTTCTTGGTCATCGAATGGGCGAACCACGGGCCGTCCACGAGGCTGCGCGCGAAGCGCCCCGCCTCGTGGAGCAGGGTGTTGCGCTCGACGAGGCGGTTGAAGAAGCCCCATGCCAGACCTTCCTCCGCCGACATGGCGCGGCCGGTGAACAGAAGCTCGGCTGCGCGCCCCTGTCCGATGATGCGCGGGAGGATACCGCAGGCACCCATGTCGGCGCCGGCCAGCCCGACGCGGGTGAACAGGAAGGCGGTCTTGGCCTCAGGAGTCGCCAGGCGATAGTCGGCCGCCATGGCAAGGATCGCGCCGGCGCCGGCACAGATGCCGTCGACCGCGGCGATCACCGGCTGCGGGCAGGCGCGGATCTGCCGCACCAGGTCGCCGGTCATGCGCGTGAAGGCGAGAAGTTCCGGCATTCTCATGTGCGTCAGCGGCTCGATGATGTCGAACACGTCGCCGCCGGAGGAGAAGTTGCCGTCCGCGCCGGTGACAATCACGGCGCGAACGTCGCTGGCCTTGTGCAGCAGGCGGAACAACTCGCCCAGCTCGTCGTAGCTCTCGAAGGTCAGCGGGTTCTTCTTTTCCGGCCGGTCGAGCGTGATGGTCGCGACGCGACCGTCCTCGTCGGTCTCGAAGCGAAAATGCGTCGCCTTGCGGCCCCTGAAGGGGCGCCTCCTGGCCTGCATTGCATTGGTCATTGCGTCTCGTTCCTTCCCATCAGGCGTTGCCTATTCCACGCTGGCTGCTGCGCCTCGGCCTTGCGGCAAGGGCAGGCATGCCTGTCCGCCTTGCAGCGCTCGCCAGCCTTTCATTTATCCGCGCGGCCGCATCGATCACCTGCTGGCGCATCGCTGCCGCATCGGCACGCGCGAAAGCCGCTTCCGTGAGGATCATCACCAGGCTGCCGAGAACCCGCTTGTCGGGATCGAAGATCGGCGCGCCGATGCCGACCAGATCGGGGATGACTTCCCCATGAGTAACGACGCAGCCCGCCTTGCGCATGCGCGACATCGTCGCGCGGAACTCGTCCCAGTTCGCGCCGAGGCCGGCGGCGTCGATCTCTTCGCCGTGCCAGAGCATGATGCTGCGCAACTGGTAGGGGGTGAGGTTGGACAGGATCACCTGCGCCATCGCGCCCCGGAACATCGGCATCGGACGGCCGCGCTCGTAGAAGCGCTTGAGGCTCTCGTCAGGCCATGCCAGATCGGCGCACATCACCTTGTCGCCGTAATAGCTGCACAGCATGAAATTGACCTGAAGCGCAGCCGCCGCCTCGTGCATGACGGGGCTGGCATTGGTCAGGAGCGGATCGGTCAATCGCATCAGCCGGTCGAGCTCGATCACCCGCGAACCCAGCACATAGGCGCCACCGGCGGCCGGCGCCAGAAGGCCGGCATTCGAGAGCGATTGCAGGTAGCGATAGGCCGTCGCGCGCGACAATCGCGTCAGTCTCGTGACGTCCTCAAGCTGCACGCCCGCCTTGCCGTCGTCGAACAGATCGAGGATGCCGAGCATCTTGTCCATGCTGGTCATGCGGGTTTCGCCGTCTTTTCCTGCCTTCATAACCTCGCTCCGGGGGCTGCCTGTCGGGATCGTCCTTTTATCACGGTTGCCGGTCCTCATGGTTCCCCGGAGGCGAAGCCCGAAGACCGACCGCGACCGACGAGGCTGCCGCCGGGCAAACCTGGAAAGCCTTGCCGCCCTTGCCGCGTCTTTCCCGACAGCCAGGCAATCTGAGCGCATTCCAAAATTATTGTAAATCTCTTTTTTTGAGATTATTGACAATTCTCTTATTGGTGGCATTTTACAAGAAGATGGCATTGGCCCGCGTCGGGAAAGAGGGATGGCCGTGACCGCGAGGGGGCGGGCCGGCGGCGGCTCTTCGTTGCAGAAAGCGGGCGCGGCATGGCGATCCCCGAGCGGGTCAGTCCCGCTTCGCTCGCGGGGATGGAATGGGAGGCAGGCGTGCAGCATCTTCTGCTGGACAAGGTCGTCATGATCACGGGTGCCGGCTCGCCGGCCGGCATCGGCTTCGCAACGGCAAAAGCATTTGCGGCCGCGGGCGCGCGGGTCGCGATGATGGATGTCGGTGAAGGCAGCGCGGGGCGTCTCGCGGCCCTGATCGGCGGCGGGGCGAGGGGATACACCTGCGACGTCACCGATCGTGCCGCTTGCGATGCGTTCGCGACGGATGTGCTCGAAACCTGGGGGCGCATCGATGTGCTCGTCAACAATGCCGGCATCACCCAGTCGCGGGCGGTGATGGAGATTTCGGCGGACGATTACGACCTGATCATGGGCGCCAACCTGCGCGGCACGCTGAATATGTCGCAGGCGGTGATCCCGGCGATGGCGGCCCGCGGCGCCGGGTCGATCGTCTGCATGGCCTCGGTGGCGGCGCAGCGGGGCGGCGGCTTCGTCGGCGGCGCCCATTATGTCGCTTCGAAGGGCGGCGTGCTGGGCCTCGTCAAGGCCATGGCCCGCGAACTGGGGCCGAAGGGCATCCGCGTCAATGCGGTCAATCCCGGCGTCACCCTCACCGACATGAATCATGACGCCTTCGATGAACCGAGGAAGCGTCGGATCCTCGACACCATCCCGCTCGGCCGCCTCGGACGACCCGAGGATGTCGCCGGCGTCTGCCTCTTTCTCGGTTCCGATCTGTCCGCCTACGTCACCGGCGCTGCGATCGACGTGAATGGCGGCATCCACATCCACTGAGCAAGGCCACATGCGCCGAGGAACATGAACATGCGACCGCACATGCCAACCACACCGAGCTTCCGGCTTGACGGTCGCCACGCCCTCGTTACCGGCGGCAGCCGTGGCATCGGCTTCGCGCTGGCGCTGGCGCTTGCCGGCGCCGGTGCGCGTCTTACGCTGTGGGCGCGATCGCGCGAGGCCGTCGAGGAGGCCGCGTCGTCCATCCGCGCCGTTGGCGGAACGGCGCATGGCGATGCCGTCGACGTGCGCGACCCCGGCGCGGTGCAGGCGGCGATGGCCGCGGTCGACCCTTGCGACATCCTCGTCAACAATGCCGGCACCAATCGGCCCCGCCCTTTCGTCGAGGCGACGGAGGACGAATACGACACGGTGATGGACCTCAACGTGCGCGCCGCCTATTTCGTGGCGCAGGCCGCAGCGCGGCGCATGGTGGCGACCGGCGCCGGCGGCTCGATCATCAACCTGTCGTCCCAGGCCGGCCGCGTCGCCGCCAACGGGCGGTCGGTCTACACCATCTCCAAATTCGCCGTCGAAGGCATGACCCGGGCGCTGGCGGTCGAACTCGCCCCGCATCGCATCAGGGTCAACAGCCTGTGCCCGACATTCATCGAGACCGAGATGACGCAGTCCTCTCTTGCCGACCCCGGCTTCCGCGACGCCGTCCTGTCGCGGATCAGGCTCGGCCGTTTGGGCAAGGTGGAGGACCTGATGGGCGCGGCCGTTTTCCTCGCCTCCGACGCGTCCGCGCTGATGACCGGCTCGTCGATGATGCTGGATGGCGGATGGACGGCCTGAGCGGCCTCACGGAACAAGGCAGGGGACCACGAAACATGTTCTATCACATCGTCATGATGACCTTCATACCCGAGGCCGACGGAGGGTTCCTCGACAGGGTGGAGCATTACCGGCAGCGCGTGCTCGCCGAATGCTCCGGTGCGCTTACTTATGCGCTGGTCAGGAACGTCGCCTCGCGTGGCGACGGCCTGACCCATGCGCTGGTCGGCACGTTCGCCTCCTCGCTGGCGCATGACGACTACCAGGTCTCGGCTGCCCATGTGGAGATGAAAGCCTACATGTCGCCGTTCATCGCTCGCATCGTGGTGCTCGACGGCGAGGTGCCGGCATGACCGCGCGGACCGCCAACGAAGCGCCGCTGGCGCTGTTCATCGCGCAGCACGGCCTTGCCGACTACGAGCAATTGGTCGAGCGCGCCGCCCGCGATCCCGAATGGTTCTGGTCGGCGGTGATGCACTATCACGGCCTGCATTTCTTCAAGCCGTTCGACCGCCTGCTCGATGTGTCGAAGGGGCCGGAATGGGCCGAATGGTGCGTCGGCGGGACGACCAACATCGCCTATAACTGCCTCGACCGCACAATCGCCAACGGCCATGCCGGCAAGCCGGCGATCCTGTGGGAGGGCGAGGACGGCGCGAGGCGCGAGATGAGCTTTGCCCTGTTGCGCGACACGGTGATGAAGTGCGCCGGCGGGCTCAGGGCGCTTGGAATAGGCCGCGGCGACGTGGTCGGCCTGTTCATGCCGTCGGTGCCCGAAACCATCGCCGCCTTCCTGGCCGTCGCCAGCATCGGCGCCATCGCGCTGCCAATGTTCTCCGGCTTCGGCACTCAGGCGGTGGCCGAGCGTCTCGCCGATTCCGGCGCGGTGGCCGTGATCACCGTCGACCGCACCTTCCGCCGCGGCAAGCCGGTCGAGATGGCGCAGGTGATCGAGGCCGTTCGCGCGACACTGCCGGCGCTGCGGCACGTCGTCGTCGTGCCGAGGGACGAGGCGGTGTCAGATCCGCGCTGGACGGGCTGGGCCGAGCTGCTGGCGATGGGCGAACCCGTATCGCCGGCGGAACTGCCGGCCGAGACGCCGGTCATGCTGGTCTACACCTCGGGAACGACCGGCAAGGCCAAGGGAACCGTCCATTCCCATTGCGGCTTCATGACCAAGGTGGCGCTCGACTTCGGCCTGATCCTCGACCTGCGGCCGGACGATCGCTTGCTGTGGATGAGCGACATGGGCTGGCTGACGGGCCCCATCCTCGCGGTCGCCGCGCCGATGGTCGGCGCGACCATGCTGCTTGCCGAGGGCGTGCCCGACTATCCCGAGCCCGGCCGGCTGTGGCGGCTGGCGCAGGATCACGCGATCAGCTTCCTCGGGGTGGCGCCGACCATGGTGCGCGCCTTCATGCAGCAGCCAGAGGGCACGGTCGAGCAATACGACCTGTCGGCGCTGCGCGTCACCGCTTCGACCGGCGAGCCGTGGACGCCGGAAGCGTGGAACTGGTTCCGCGACAAGGTGTGCCGCAACCGGGCGCCGATCCTCAACTATTCCGGTGGCACCGAAATCGGCGGCGGCATCGTCGCGGGCACGGTTCTCCACCCGGACCTGAAGCCCTGCGCCTTCGCCGGCCCCATTCCCGGCATGGGGGCGAGGGTGGTCGATGCGGACGGCAGGCCGCTGCCGCGCGGGGCGGTGGGCGAACTGGCGCTCGCCGTGCCGTCGATCGGCCTGACGCGGGGCCTGTGGCGCGATCCTGCCCGATACATCGAAAGCTACTGGTCGAAGATACCCGGCATGTGGGTGCATGGCGACTTCGCCTCGATCGACGAGGACGGCAACTGGTTCATCCATGGCCGCTCGGACGACACCATCAAGATCGCCGGCAAGCGCACCGGGCCGGCGGAGATCGAGGCGTTCCTGCTCGCCACCGGCAAGGTGGCGGAAGCGGCGGCCATTGGCGTGCCCGATCCGGTCAAGGGCTCGGCCGTGGTCTGCGTGTGCGTGCTCGCGCGTGGCGTCGCGGAAACCCCTGCGCTGGTGGAGGAATTGCGCCGTGCCGTGGCCGATGGGCTCGGCTCCTCGTTCCGGCCGAAGCAGATCGCCTTCGTGAGCGATCTTCCCAAGACCCGCAGCATGAAGATCATGCGCCGGGTCGTCCGCTCGGTCTGGGTCGGCGAGGAGACCGGCGACCTGTCCGGCCTCGTCAACCCCGAGGCCGTGGCCCAGCTGCGCGCTCATCCCGGCGCCGGAAAGGGTTAGGGCAGAGAGAGTTACGGCGACCGCAGTCCCGCTGGCCCAGCCTCGTTTCCCGCGCCGCATTTCCCGAGCCGCCTTTGCGCGAGGTCTGACGATTCGTCCGGCTGCCGAAATGCCCGGCCACGGACCTGCCGAACGACAGCCCGGCATCCGCATTCCGATCGCTCGTTCCGTTCAGGATGGTTGACAAAAGAACAGTCGTTTGTTTTTATAAACAGGGAGGTTCCGATGCTCAAGCTCACCTACGTCATTTCTCCACGCCCCGATCTCGACCGCGAGGAGGCGCGCAGACGCTGGATGGAAGACCACGGCGCGCTGATGGAGAAGCACGCGGCGACATTGCGCGTCGCGCGCTATGTCCAGACGCCGCATGTTGCGAATCCGCTGGAGGAAGTCATGGCATCGGCGCGCGGGATCGAGCACCGCAGCCCGCTCGGGATGGCGGAAATCTACTGGGCCAGCCGGGAGGATTTCGAGTTCTCGTTTCAGGACCGCGAGGCGCGCCGCGCCTACCGGGAACTGATCGAGGACGAGAAGCGCTTCGCGGCGGCATCCCTTTCGCCATGGCTCGGCTTCGAGCGCGAAGTGATCGCGCGCGGGAACGGCTCATGAGCGAAAGCCCGCTGTTCTCCCCTTTCGTCGTGGCCGAAGCGGAACTGGCCAACCGTGTGGCGATGGCTCCGATGACGCGCAGCCGCGCCACTCGCGACGGCGATGTCAGCCCGTTCGCGGCGCAGTATTACGCGCAACGCGCCTCCGCCGGCCTGATCGTTACCGAAGCGATCGGCATCGGTCCGCAGGCGCATGGCTATCCGTATACGCCCGGCCTGTGGTCGGCGCAGCAGTCGGCAGGCTGGAAGCAGGTGACGCAAGCCGTGCATGAGCGCGGCGGCCGGATCGCGGCCCAGCTCTGGCATGTCGGGCGGATCTTCTCGCGGGACAACAATCCCCTCGGCCTCGACGCGGTCGGCCCCTCGGCGGTCGCTGCGGACGGAAAGATCTATACACCCGCCGGCTGGCAGGATTTGCCGGTTCCGCGCGAGCTGACCGCAGCGGAGGTGCGGGCGACCGTCGAGGACTTCGCCGCAACCGCGGGGCGCGCGCTCGACGCCGGATTCGACGCTGTCGAGCTGCATGCGGCCAACGGCTACCTGATCGAGCAGTTCGTGTCCGACGATGCAAACCGCCGCGGCGATGCCTATGGTGGCTCGGAGCGGAAGCGGTTGACCTTCCTTGCCGAGATTCTCGACGCGGTTTCGGACCGCTGCGGCGGCCTTGGCCGCATCGGTGTGCGGGTTTCTCCCCACGGTGATTTCAATGGTATCCGCCATAGCGATCCGGGCCGCGTCATGAAAGATGTGGTGGCGCTGCTGGCCGGGCGCCGCATCGGCTTCCTGCATGTCATAGAACCGGAAGTCTCCGGCGACGGCAGCCGCAGCACCGGAAAGGCCGGTGGCGGCGGCGACGTGCTGGCCGCCATCCGCGAAACCTATCCCGGCGTGCTGATAGCCGCCGGCGGGTATGAACACGCGCGTGCGCAAGCGGCGCTTCGGAGCAAGCGCGCAGACCTCATCGCATTCGGCAGGCCGTTCATCTCCAATCCCGACCTTGTCGCGCGGATGCGCAAGGATGCGCCTCTGTCGCCGTGGGACCGCAGGACGTTCTATACCCGCGGGCCGGCCGGCTATGTCGACTATCCCGACCTCGAGGGCAGGGTCGATCAGACCTATGCGCCTCCATCCTCGCAAAAATCAAAGGAGGCAACAGCATGGCACAGTTGAGACCCGTGGTGACGCGCAGCGGCACCGAGGACGAAAGCACGGCACAATCCGGGGACTGCGTGCGCGTGTCGGGCGTCAGCCCCCAGCACACGCCCGCCACCAAAATATGGTTCGGGCGCGTCTCGAACGAGCCGGGGCATCGCTCGCCCCCGCATCACCACGCCGAAGCCGAAACCGGCGGCTATGTGCTGAAAGGGAAGGGCCGGATCTATTTCGGCGAGGGCTACAAGGAATATGTCGACATGACGGAGGGCGATTTCGTCTTCGTCCCGCCCTTCATGCCGCATGTCGAAGTCAACCTGTCGACGACGGAAGAGCTGGTGTGGTTGACAGCCCGGACGCCCGACAATCTCGTGGTAAATCTGCCTGACGTCGATGACAGCGAACTGGTCGGATATCGAAGGGCCTAGCTTAAATTTTCTTCGTATATCCGGGTGGATATCCGGACTTGTTTCATCAACGGTCGCCGCTTCGATTGGAGCCTCCCCATGCCGCTTGGGTTGTCTTCAGTCGTTGTGCGCCCGCTCTCGATCCATGCCCTCCGGTTGGGCTCGGGTCGGTCGAACGGGGGCATCGGGCGTTCCGCTTCAATCGAGTTGCGTGGCCGATGCCCGTGTCTTGACGAAGAAAATAAACTTACGTACGTTTGTTTTGCGCTGAGAGTCCATGGGGGAATGGGAAGCGCGGGGCGTTGTCTTTCCGGGCGGCTATCTGCTCTGGTCTCGCCAAGGGCGCCATCGAAACTTTGGAGGAAAGTTCATGAGCTTGTTGAGAATTGGGAAGGCCGGGCTTGCGGTCGCCGCAGCCCTTTTGGCCAATTTGGCCTACGCACAGGAACCGATCAATGTGCGGATTTCTTTCAATCAGCCGGAGACCTCGCCGGCATGGCAGGAGGCCATCAAGCCTTTCGGCGACGAGCTCGAGAAGGAGAGCGGCGGCCGGCTGAAGGTGACGCATTACGCCGGGGAGGTGCTGCACACGGTCGCCGACGGGTTCAGAGCGGCCGCGACCGGCATCACAGAAGTCACCTCGGCCTGGCCTGTGTATTCGGCAAACAGCTTCAAGCTGTTTCATGCAATGGAACTGCCGCTGGCTATGCCGACCAGCGATGTCGCGACCGTTCGAGTCATGGACGAACTCTATCCGACCTATCTCAAGAATGAGTATGAGCGGATGGGTATCTATCTCGCATTCAATGCGGCGACGCCAACCATGGACATCATGACCACAAAGCCGGTCCGCACGCTGGACGACCTTAAGGGCATGAAAATCCGCGCGGCGGGTGGCGGGATCAGCGAGATCGTCCAGCGGCTCGGCGCGACGCCGGTCACGATGACGATCACGGATGCCTATACCGCGTTCCAGCAGGGTGTCGTCGACGGCATCATCCTGAGCACCGCCGACATGGTGGCCTACCGCATGCACGAGGTCGGCAAGCACAACTACCGCATCGGCATCGTGCGGGTCGCGATCCCCCATGCGGTGAACAAGGCGTTCTATGACGGCCTTCCCGATGACCTGAAGGCAGTCTTCGACAAAGCGGGCCGCAATGCCGGATACAACTACCAGCAGATGTATCAGCGCCTGACGGTCAAGGCCCTGGATACGATGCACAAGGAAGGCGTCTCGGTAGTCGACGCGAGCGAAGACGACCGGAAGCGGGCCAGTGATCTCCTTGCTCCGATGTGGGACGGTTTCGTCGAGAAGAATGCCGGTGGATCGGGACCTTCGGCAGAGCAGCTTGTGGCCGATCTGCGGGCTCTGAAGCAGAAATACGAGACAGTTCCGGATGAAGACATCCTGAAGTTGAAGGATGCGGAGCCGGTCGAAGGTCTGCGATAACCAGGCACGGGCGCGGGATTCGGTTTCATCCCGCGCCCCCCAGGCCCAACCAGAAGCGACCATCGTCGAGATCCGCCTATGAGAACCCTTCGCGTTATCGCATCGGCCCTTTTCATTCTGTCGGCCTATGTCTGCCTGCCTGTAATCCTTGTCGTGCTTACCGCCGACGTGACCCTGCGCTACGGCTTTAACGCGCCGATCAGATGGGGGCAGGAGCTGGCTTCAATTCTCCTGTTTCTGTCCGTCGTCTTTGCTCTTCCCCATTCCTGGCTCAGCCGCGTCCATATTTGCGCCGATTTCCTCAAGGCGTTCATGTCGAACACCATGCTTGAGATCGTCGCCCGCCTGACATGGCTTCTCGTTTTCCTTTTGTCCTGCATCATCGTCTGGCAATGCTGGCGCGATGCGCAGTTCATGCTGCTGATCGATGAAAGCACGCCGGAACTCTTCGTGCCGCTTGCGCATCTTCGCGGCGCGCTCGCCATCGGGGCCGGCGTATCCGGGACAATTGCCCTGTTTCTGGTTTTCAGCCGTTCGCCGCTCATCGCGGCCGCCGATGCCGAGGAGGCATCCCTATGACCATTCTCGGCTATCTCGGATTCCTCGCGCTCCTGTCCCTGATCGCGCTTGGCGTTCCCATCGGCCTGAGCCTGTTCATGGTCGGCCTGGCGGGCTTGTCGATCATCGGCAGCTTCACCACGGCGATGACGCAATCCACCATCGCGTTCTGGTCGGAAGGCACGAAGTTCGTCCTGGTCTCTCTGCCCTTCTATATCCTGATGGGCAATTTGATCTACCACATGGGCATCGCGCGGCGCCTCTTTACGGCTGCGTCCTATTGGCTGGGCTGGCTGCCCGGCGGGCTGGGCGTCGCCGCCGTCTTCGCCACGGCCGGTTTCAGCGCGATCAGCGGATCGAGCACCGCATCGGCCCGAACGATGGGCGCCATCGTCATCCCGGAAATGCGGCGGCATGGCTATCGCATGCGACTGGCAACCGGCCTGATGTCCTCGGCCGGTACGCTTGGAATGCTGATCCCCCCGAGCATCGTGCTCATCTTCTACGGCTTGATGACCGAGACCTCGATCGGGAAGCTGTTCATTGCCGGCATCATTCCCGGTATTCTGGTCGCCCTGATCTTCTCCACTTTCGTGATCGGCATGGCGCTGTTCGATCCCGAGCAGGCGGGGCGGGGCATGGAGATCTCCGACGTCTCGTGGAAGGAGCGGATGCTCTCGCTGCTTTCCGTGTTTCCGGTGCTGCTGATCTTCGGCGTCATCTTCGGCGGCCTGTATTTCGGCATCTTCACGCCGACGGAAGGTGCCATCATCGGCGTCGTCACCGTGCTGGCCTATGCGGCGGTGACCCGTAGCCTGAGCTTCACGGCGATCAAGGATTCGCTGGCCGACGCCTCGCTCATCACGGTAATGCTGTTCCTCATCATCGTTGGCGGAACGCTGTTCACCCGGTTCCTGATCCAGACGGGCTTCATCGCATCGATTTCCGGCGTGATCGTCGCGCTCGATCTCACCTATGTGCAGTTCATCGTCGTCGTCACGATGATGTACCTGATCCTCGGGTGCCTGCTGGACACTTTCGGAATGATGATACTGACGGTGCCGGTTCTGTTCCCGATCGCGCTTCAGCTGGGGATCGATCCGATCTGGTTCGGCATCTATGTCGTGCTCGTCGCCGAGATCGGGCTCGTGACGCCGCCTGTGGGCGTCAACGTCTTCGTCATCAAGACGGTGGCGCAGGATGTTCCGCTCGGCGAGATATTCCGCGGCAGCATTCCTTTCATCATCGCCATGCTGCTGTTCGTCGCGGCGATGACGGCCTTTCCCGAGATCGTCCTCTATCTCGTGAGATAGCGATCGCGCGTTACCCTCTATTCAGGAGATCCCTTATGACCTTTCTCGATCAGTGGATACTTGCCAAGGGCGATACCCGGCCCGCCACCAACGTGTTTCTGGTGGCTCTCGGCACGCTGTTGCTGACATTGTCGGCAAAATACCAGGTGCCGCTCGCCCCCGTTCCGATGTCGATGCAGTCGCTGGTCGCGATCGGGCTGGGCTTCGCGCTCGGGCCGATTCTGGGCGGCGCGGCGGTCATGGCTTATCTCGTTCAGGGTGCCGTCGGCCTTCCGGTCTTCGCCGGGACGCCGCAATTCGGATCGGGACTGCCCTATATGCTCGGGCCGACGGGCGGCTATCTTGCCGGCTTCCTGCTGGCGGCGGTATCAGCCGGCGTGATGGTCCGGGCCGGATGGGCGCGTGGCCTGTTCGGGGCGACGGCGGTCGCGCTCGCGGCAACGGTCCTGCTCTACCTTCCCGGCCTCCTCTGGCTGGGTGGCTATGTCGGCTTCGATGCCGGGCTTCTCCAAGCCGGCCTCTACCCGTTCTTGCCGGGCGACGCCGTCAAGGTCATTCTGGCGGGACTGGCTTTCTCGCAGATCAACCGGGCGCTGTCGCGCCGCCGGTGATATCGGGAAGGATACGGGTCAACGTTGCACGGCAGATCGACGCATGAAACTGGCAAGCTATGTGAAACCGGACGGAAACCCGAGCTATGGGCTCGTCGCTGACGGCCCCGCTGCGGGGGTGATCGACCTTGGCGCTCGTCCAGGCAGGCCACCAAGCCTGCGCGGGCTTCTGGCGCAGGCAGGGTGGCAACGATCGGTCGAGCCGTTCGCCGGCAGGGAGCCTGATTTCTCGCTGGCGGAACTCACTTTCCTTCCGGTGATCCCCGATCCGGACAAAATCATCTGCGTCGGCATCAACTATGCCAGCCATGTGGCCGAGACCGGGCGGGAGACGCCGACGAAGCCGATGATCTTCACGCGTTTCGCCAACTCACAAGTCGGCGACGGCCAGCCGATGATCCGGCCGGCGGCATCGGAACGGTTCGACTTCGAGGGCGAACTGGCCGTGGTGATCGGCAGGAGTGTGCGCAATGTCGGCCCCGAGGATGCCGCCTCCTGCATCGCCGGCTTCAGCTGCTACAATGACGGCAGCATCCGCGACTGGCAGCGCCACACAACCCAGTTCGCGCCGGGCAAGAACTTTCCCGGCACCGGCGCTTTCGGTCCCTGGCTCGTCACGCCGGACGAATTCGGCGAGGTGAAGAGCCAGCGGCTGGTAACACGGCTGAACGGCGAGGTGATGCAGTCGGCCACCTTCGACGACCTGATCTTCGACGTGCCGACGCTGATATCCTATTGCTCGCATTTCACCCGGCTGGAGCCGGGCGACGTGATCATAACCGGCAC
>JBLJBS010000170.1:0-5329 GCA_047637695.1 Aquamicrobium sp.
TCGAGCACGTTCATGCCGCAATAGCGGCCGATGGCCTCGGCATCGAGGGTGAACGCGTCCGGCATCGGCAGTTCTTCCTGCTGCGAGCAGCCGGCAAGAAGGACGAGCGCAGCAAGAGCCGGCGCGGCAAGGCGAATGCGCATCACAATTCCCTCCTCGAGAAGACAAGGATGGCACCTGCAAGCGGGATGACGGCCCATCCGACGAGCGCTGCGAGAAGGGCGGCGGGCGCCAGCGTGGCGATGTCGGCGATGCCGCCCATGCCGGAGATCGCCCCGGCCGAACCGCCGAGATTGATCAGGCGATAGGCATCGGTGGGGTTGAGCAGCAGAAGCACATTGAGCATGCCACCGGTCACCGTTCGGCCCTGATCGACCACCAGGAGGCCGAGAAGCGCCATGTCGTAGACGAGGACGAACACCAGCCAGATGCCGATGGCGATGCCGCCTGCGGTGCCACGCTCGCCGACGAGGGCGCTGACGAGGTAGCCGATGGCGACGAACACCGCGCCGAGCAGCACCGACGAGCCGATCAGCGAACCGAAGGCGATCCAGCTTTCGCGGCCGATGTCGCCGCCGGTGAAGGCGAGTGCCACAGCGGCGATGCCGTAGCCGACGATGGTAGAGAAGGCGAGGATGGCGAGGTGGCCGATGAACTTGCCCAGCACCACCTGCCAGCGCTTCACCGGATAGGACAAGAGCAGCAGCATGGTGCCGCGCTCCATCTCGCCGACGATGGCGTCGTGGGAGATCAAAAGCGCGATCAGCGGCACGAGGAAGACCGACAGGCTGGAGAGGCTGACGATGACGACGTCGAGCGGGCTTGCGCCGACATTGCCGGTGGGGGCGCTGCCGAGGAAGGTCAGGGATAGCGCCAGCGTGGCGAGCAGGAGCGTGGTGGCCAACACCCAGCGGTTGCGCAGGCCCTCGCGGATTTCCTTTTCGGCAATGACGAGGATGGTGCTCACCGGCCCGCCTCCTTCTCGACAGTGCGCCCCTCGGTGTCCTGGAAATGGGCATACAATTCATCGAGCGTCGGCGGGGTGACGTCGAGATCGGCGATTGCGGCGCCATCAGCGACCGCCGAGCGCAGCAATGCGACCTTGTTGTCCGGCGCTGCGTCGATTTCCAGCATGTGGCCATTGACCGATCGCCAGCCGTCGCCGCTGCCCGACAGCCGTGCGGCGTCCGCCGGCCGGTCTTCGGCAAGCCTCACCCGTATCTTCGTCGGCAGCCGGGCGATACGGCGCAGTTCGTCGAGCGTGCCATCGGCGATCTTGGCGCCACGGCCGACGATGATGACGTGATCGGCGCGGCCTTCGAGTTCGGAAAGCGCATGCGACGACAAAAGAATGGTCGAGCCGGCCTCCCGCAACTCGTCGAGGAACCGGTAGAAGTCGCGGCGCGAGGCGGGATCGAGGCCGGTGGTCGGCTCGTCGAGCAGCAGCACTTTCGGCTGGCCGAGCAGCGCCTGGGCGAGGCCGAGGCGCTGGCGCATGCCCTTGGAATAGGTGCGCACGCGCCGGTTGGCCGCCCCAGCCAGACCGACGCGTTCGAGCAGACCCCTGATCTGCCCGCGCCCTGCGCGTTTCAGGGCGGAATAGAAGTTCAGCGTCTCGGTTCCGGTCAAGGCCGGATTGAACGAGACGTTCTCCGGCAGGTAGCCCAGCCGCGTGCGCACTTCCGCCGACCCGGTCGCCGGGTCTTCGCCGAGCACGCGCACGGTTCCGGCGGTCGGCCGGATCAGGCCGAGCATCATCTTGATGAGGGTGGTCTTGCCGGCACCGTTATGGCCGACGAGGGCGACGATCTCTCCCTCCTTGAGCGAGAACGAAACATCCCTGACGGCGTCGATGGGGCCGAAGGATTTCGATACGCCGCTGAGCTCGATGGTCGGGGTCATTGCAACTGCGATCTCGATTGGGACTGGGGCTGGGGCGGGGCCATCAGGGGATGGCTGTCGACCACGCCCCCGGGAAGAATTGCGGGAAACTGGCTCTGGGCCCAGCGGATCACCTGGACCGCGGGGCTGTTGATGAGGATCTTGGCCTGAGGCGCGGTCCACAGCACCCGGTCGACGAGGTCGTTGGGGCGATAGGGGCTGTCGCCGATGCCGTCGCCGTTCAGGTCGAAGGCGGGGTTGTCGCTCCAGAAATTGCCGCGCCCGTCCACCGACCAGTCGAGATAGCGGGTGCCGACATATTTCACCTGGTTGCGGTTGTTGACGAAGGTGTTGCCGCTCATGCGGTTGCCTTCGGAGCCGGCGGTGAAGTGGATGCCGATGACGCAATTCTCGAACCAGTTTTCGGCGAAATCGTTGCGGTTGGCGTTGTAGATGAACACGCATTTGTCGGGACCGAGGCGCATGCCCGAGGCGTCGACCACCGTCGGACCGTCGCCCATCGGCGTGCCGTGGCTGTCGCCGGTCCGGCCGGCCATGGTCCAGCGGGAAACAGGCTGCATCTTGCCGACCACGATATTGTCGGTAACGCGCGATCTCTTCGCCGTGTTCAGCAGCAGTCCGTGATCGCGGTCGCCGATGGAGACGTTGCCGGTGACAGTCAGCCGGTCGGAGAACATGATCGCGTAACCGACGGAATTTCCGACCGAGATATTGTCGGAAACCTCGCTGTCGTTGGTGTACATGTAATGGATCGCGAAGCGCAGATCCGAAAAGCGGTTGCCGGAAAAGACGTTTTTCTTGCTTGCCATCGTGCCGATGCCGTCACGGCCGAGGCTGATGTCGTTGCCGATCACCCTGGCGCCGGGCGCGTTCCAGACATGCACGCCGTTGCCCGCTTCCGCCGAGCGGCCCTCGCGTATTCCCTCGATGCGATTGTTGCGCACCAGCGCGTCGTCGGCGCCCTGGATATAGATTCCATAGAGGTTGCCGATAACCTCGTTGTCCTCGGCGATCGCGCCCTTGGCGGTCCGGTCGAGGAAGATGCCGGAGTCGAGCGTCGGGATGCTGGTTCCCGAGCCCCTGACCGTAACGCCGCGGATGACGGCGCCGGGCGCGGTCACGGTAACGACGCTGCCGCTGCCGTTGCCGACGATCGTCGCGCCGGCCTCGCCCTCGACGGTTACGGGTATCGACACCGTGATCGGGCCGGGATGCTCGCCAGCGCCAAGGCGCAGCACGTCGCCGGGCTGGGCGAGATCGAGAAACATCTGCAGGCTTTTCCCCGCGCCGGGGGGAACCGCAACGGTTTCCGCCGACGCCGGAAAGGCTGCGATGGCGGCCGCAAGGGCCGCCATCGCGATTGTCGTCATGATGCTCGAACGAGCCATGTCGTCATGAACCCTTCGTCATGAACCCTTGGTCAAGCGCCTTGCGGCTCGACGAACATGCGGCCCTTCATCTCCATGTGCATGGCATGGCAGAACCACGAGCAGTAGTACCAGTACACACCCGCCTTGTCGGCGGTGAAGGTCACGGACGCGGTGGCCTGCGGCGCGACTTCCATGTTGATGCCGTAGTTGACGATCGAGAAGCCGTGCGTCAGGTCTTCCACCTCATCGAGGTTGGTGACGTAGACCGTAACTTCGTCGCCCTGCTTGACGGTGAAAGACTCCAGACCGAAGGCCGGAGCGACAGAGGTCATGTAGACGCGCACCTTGTTGCCGTCGCGGATGACCTCGTTGTCGAACGTGAGGTCGACGCCATCGGCTTCAGCCTGCTTCACCGCATCGGCGAAGAACGGATCGGCGCGGTCCCAGACATTGACCGGGTTGATCTTCGAGCGGTGGACGATGGTGGCGTCATGCGGCTCGGCGAAGGTCGGGTTGTCGTGCACCAGCACCATCTCGTCGCCCGAGATGTCGATCAGCTGGTCGTTCTCCGGCTTGAGCGGACCGACGTTGAGGTAGCGGTCCTTGGAGAACTTGTTCAGCGAGATCAGCCACTTGCCGTCGGCCTCCTTGGTCTGGCCCATGGAGGTGTGGTTGTGGCCCGGCTGGTAGTGGACGTCGAGCTTCTGGCGGATCGGATCGACGGCCTCGCCCTTGTAGGCGCGGATTGCATCGTCGATGTTCCACTTGCAGATCTGGCTGTCGATGAACAGGGTCGTATAGGCATTGCCGCGACCGTCGAAGGCGGTGTGCAACGGCCCGAGGCCGAGTTCCGGCTCGGCGACGATGGTGTCGCGCGGGTCGATCTTGTCAGCGAAAAGATCGTCGAAGGTGCGAACGTCCATGACGGTCACAGTCGGCGACAGCTTGCCGTTGGCGACGATGTGGATGCCGTCCGGCGCGGTGTTCATGCCATGCGGGCCGTTGGCGATCGGCACATAGCGGGTGAAGGGCGAGCCCTTGCGCCCGTCAACGACCGGAACGCCACCCATCTCGGTGAATTCGCCCTTGGCGACGGCTTCCTCGATGCGCTTCAGATCGAAGATCACCACCCAGTCCTGCTCGGCGGCCATCATCTCGGCGAGGTTGACGCCGTTCTCCGAGTTGTAGCAGGTCGAGAAGGCATATTTGCCCTGATAGTCGGCGTCGACATTGTCGAGGTTGCCGTCGACGATCACCTGCCAGGCGACTTCCATGGTCTCGCCGTCGATGGCCGAGAAAACGGAATGGTACTGCGACTTGTCATCGAGCACCTTGCCGTCGTTCGGGATCGGCACACCGTCCTCGCCATTGGCGAAGACATAGCCGGTCTTCGGGTATTTCTGCACGCGCAGGCCGTGGACCGTGTGCTGGTTGGGAAGCTGAATGATCTTGTCGCACTTCATCACGTCGAGACGGATGCGGCAGACGCGGGTGTTGGCCTTGTCGTTGGCGTAGAGATAGCGTCCATCATAGGTGCCATCGGTCTGCGACGGATGCGGATGGTGCAGGTCACCGTTGAAATAGACGTCGTGACCGCGCTTTTCCATCAGCTCGCGATATTCCGGCAGCATCCCCTCGGAGAGGATTTTCTTGCTCTCGTTGGTCTGGCCCCAGCCGGTGGCGGAGCACCGGTTGAACACCGGAATGCGCATCAGCTCGCGCATCGACGGCAGGCCGAGGATACGGACCTCGCCGCTCTGGCCGGACGAGAAGAAGACGTAATATTCGTCGAGCTCGCCGGGCTTCACCTCGTAGTTGTTTCCGGCGGCCTGCGCCAGCGCCGGCGTCATGGCGCTGGAACCGAGCGTGATTGCGCCTGCGCCTACTGCGCCCGCAGCGGCGGCGGCCGCCGCGGTCGAGCCAAGCAGTTGTCGTCTGCTCAGACCCGCCTTGTTCTCTTCCTGTGACATGGCAACTCTCCTTCTTTTGCCAGTTTTAGGCTGTCGGCCCGGTTGTGCTTTCGGGCTTACGGATGGGCACCCCCTTGTGGGAGATGA
>JBLJBS010000171.1:0-10135 GCA_047637695.1 Aquamicrobium sp.
AGAACCCGGCCTGGTACACCGCCTATACGCCCTACCAGTCCGAGATCAGCCAGGGACGGCTCGAACTGCTGTTCAATTTCCAGACGCTGGTTTCCGAGCTGACCGGCCTGCCGGTCGCATCGGCGTCGTTGCTCGACGAGGCCACCGCGGTCGCCGAGGCAATCGGCATCGCGGTTCGCCATCACCGGGACAAGCGGGCCGAGATCGTGCTTGCCGGCGAACTGCACGGCCAGGTTCTCGACGTCATCAGGACGCGCGCCGACCCGCTCGACCTCATCATCGGCGCGGACGAGATCGGGGCAAACACCGCCGCCCTCGTCGTCGCCTGGCCCGACACCCATGGCGTGTTCGGCGACCATGAAGCAACGATCGAGAAGGCCAGGGCCGCCGGCGCTGTGGTCATCTTCGTCGCCGACCCGCTGGCGCTGACGCTGACCGACACGCCGGCATCGCGCGGGGCCGACATCGCCGTCGGCTCGATGCAGCGCTACGGCGTGCCGATGGGCTTCGGCGGGCCGCACGCCGCCTATTGCGCGGTCGCAGACAGCCTGACCCGGCTGATGCCGGGCCGCCTCGTCGGCCAGTCGGTCGACGCGCATGGCCGTCCGGGCTTCCGTCTCGCGCTGCAGACCCGCGAGCAGCACATCCGCCGCGACAAGGCGACCTCGAACATCTGCACCGCGCAGGCGCTGCTGGCCAACATGGCTGCCGCCTTCGCCATCTGGCACGGGCCGGAAGGCCTGCAGGCGATCGCGCGCAGGGTGAACCGGCTGGCCGGGCGGCTGGCCGCCGGGCTGAAGGCCTCTGGCATCGAACTTGCCGGCGACGCCATCTTCGACACGGTGACGGCGACGGTTCCCGGCAAGGCAAAGGCAATCGCCGACAAGGCGGAAGCCGGCGGCCGGCTGCTGCGGCTGATCGACAATAACCGCGTCGGCGTTACCTTCGACGAGACCTCAACCGAAGCCGACCTTCAGGCCATCGCCGCGCTGTTCGGCGCAAACGTGCCGGGAGAAGCCGAAAGCACCGTTCCGGGCAAGCCGCGCGGCAAGGAGTTTTTGAGCCAGCCGGCGTTTCACGACAACCGCTCCGAGACGGAGATGATGCGCTATCTGCGCCGGCTGGCCGACAAGGATCTGGCGCTCGACCGGGCGATGATCCCGCTCGGCTCCTGCACCATGAAGCTCAACGCCGCCGCCGAGATGATGCCGGTGTCGTGGCCGACGGTGGCCAACCTGCATCCCTTCGCGCCGGCCGCCCATTCGGCCGGCTACAAGGCGATGACCGACGAGCTGGAGGCGTGGCTTGCCGAAATCACCGGCTTCGCCGGCGTCTCGCTGCAACCCAATGCCGGCAGCCAGGGCGAATATGCCGGGCTGATCGCCATCCGCCGCTACCACCTGTCGCGCGGCGACACGGGCCGCACGGTCTGCCTGATCCCCTCCTCCGCCCACGGCACCAATCCGGCGAGCGCGGCGATGGCCGGCATGGATGTCGTCGTCGTCAAATGCACCGACGACGGCAACATCGATGTCGAGGATCTGAAGGCCAGGGCGGCCCAGCATGCCGACAGGCTGGCGGCGCTGATGATTACCTATCCGTCGACGCATGGCGTGTTCGAGGAAGGGGTGCGCGAGATCTGCGACACTGTGCACGCCCATGGCGGTCAGGTCTATCTCGACGGCGCGAACCTGAACGCCATGGTCGGGCTGGCGCGGCCGGGCGACATCGGCGCCGATGTCTGCCATATGAACCTGCACAAGACCTTCTGCATTCCGCATGGCGGCGGCGGTCCCGGCGTCGGACCGATCGGCGTCGCCGCGCATCTGAAGCCGCATCTGCCGGGTCATGTCGCGCTCGGCTCCGACCATGCCGTGTCGGCAGCCCCCTTCGGCTCTGCATCGATCCTGCCGATCACCTGGATGTATATCCGCATGACCGGCGCCAGCGGCCTGAAGCGGGCGACGGAGACCGCGATCCTGTCGGCGAATTACATCGCCGAGCGGCTGAAGGACCGTTATCCGGTGCTCTATGCCGGCAGGAACGGCCGGGTGGCGCATGAGTGCATTCTCGACACTCGCGTCATCAAGGCCTCGTCCGGCATCGGCGTCGAGGATATCGCCAAGCGGCTGATCGACTACGGCTTCCATGCGCCGACGATGTCTTTCCCCGTTGCCGGCACGTTGATGGTCGAGCCGACCGAGAGCGAGCCGAAGCGCGAACTCGATCGCTTCATCGACGCCATGATCGGTATCGCCGACGAGGCGGCGAAGGTCGAGCGCGGCGAATGGCCGAAGGATGACAATCCGCTCGTCAACGCGCCGCATACGGCGGCCGAGGTGATGGCCGACGTGTGGACCCATGCCTATACGCGCGCGGCGGCGGCTTTCCCGGCCGGTAATCAGGATTTCGCGGCGAAGTACTGGCCGCCGGTATCGCGCGTCGACAATGTCGGCGGCGACAGGAACCTGATCTGCTCCTGCCCGCCGATCGAGGCGCTGGCAAGCTGAGCGCCCAAGCGGCCGAAACGCTGGAAAGCCTCCCCCGACAGGGGCTTTCTTCGTGTGCCATACAGTTGCAACTAACCGGTACGAGTGTGCTACGAACGGAACGGGAACCGTGGCACGGCCCCCCTGATTCGCATACCTTGCACCTTCTGCCCAGATGAGGCCCATGACACAATCGGACGACCTTTTCGGCAATCTGCTCGACCAGCCCGCCTCGCCGCCGGCCCGCGCCGCAGGCCCGGCCGATCCTCTTGTCGCGGCCGCCAGGGCCAGGCCGGCGCCCCAGGCGCAATCGCTGCCCAGCGGCGCGGGCGAAAGCTACAGCGCCGCCGACATCGAGGTGCTGGAAGGGCTGGAACCCGTGCGCCGCCGGCCGGGCATGTATATTGGCGGCACCGACGAAAAGGCGATGCACCACCTGTTCGCAGAGGTGATCGACAATTCGATGGACGAGGCGGTGGCCGGGCATGCGACCTTCATCGAGGTCGAGCTGTCGGCCGACGGCGTGCTTAGCGTCATCGACAACGGGCGCGGCATTCCGGTCGACCCGCATCCGAAGTTCAGGGACAAGTCGGCGCTCGAAGTCATCATGACGACGCTGCACGCTGGCGGCAAGTTCGACTCGAAAGTCTACGAAACTTCCGGCGGCCTGCACGGCGTCGGCGTCTCCGTGGTCAACGCGCTGTCGGATTTCCTCGAGGTCGAGGTGGCGCGCGGGCGCAAGCTCTATCGCCAGCGTTTCTCGCGCGGGGTGCCGCAGGGGGGTGTGGAAAGCCTTGGTGAGGTGCACAACCGGCGCGGCACCGCGGTCCGGTTCCATCCCGATCCGGAAATTTTCGGCAAGAACGCCAGATTCGAGCCGGCGCGGCTGTATCGCATGGCGCGCTCGAAGGCCTATCTGTTCGGCGGCGTCGAAATCCGCTGGAACTGCGATCCGTCGCTGCTTGGTGAAAAGGACGAGACGCCGGCGAAGGCGACCTTTCACTTCCCCGGCGGCTTGAAGGATTATCTCGCCGCCTCGCTCGGCTCCGAATTCCAGGTCACGCGCGAGATCTTCGCGGGCAAGAGTGAAAAGCAGGGCGGTCACGGCGCGCTCGAATGGGCGGTGACGTGGTATGGCGGCGACGGTTTCGTCAACTCCTACTGCAACACCATTCCGACGCCCGAGGGCGGCACCCACGAGATGGGCTTCCGCAACATCCTGACGCGCGGGCTGAAAGCCTATGCCGATCTGGTCGGCAACAAGCGCGCGTCGATCGTCACTTCCGAAGACGTGATGATCTCGGCCGCCGGCATGCTGTCCGTGTTCATCCGCGAGCCGGAATTCGTCGGCCAGACCAAGGACCGGCTGGCCACCGTCGAGGCGCAGCGCATCGTCGAGACGGCGATCCGCGACGCCTTCGACCACTGGCTGGCCGACAATCCCTCCGAGTCCGGCAAGCTGCTGGACTGGGTGATCGCGCGTGCCGACGAGCGGGTGCGCCGCCGGCAGGAAAAGGAAGTTTCCCGCAAATCGGCCGTGCGCAAGCTCAGGCTCCCCGGCAAGCTGGCCGACTGCACGCAGACCGCGGCGCAGGGAGCCGAGCTGTTCATCGTCGAGGGCGACTCGGCCGGTGGCTCGGCAAAGCAGGCGCGCGATCGCGCCTCTCAGGCGGTTCTTCCCCTGCGCGGCAAGATCCTGAACGTCGCCAGCGCCGGCACGGACAAGCTCGCCGCCAACCAGCAGATCGGCGACATCGTCCAGGCTCTGGGCTGCGGCACGCGTTCGAAATACCGCGAGGACGACCTGCGCTACGACCGGGTCATCATCATGACCGACGCCGATGTCGACGGCGCGCACATCGCCTCGCTGCTGATGACCTTCTTCTATCGCGAGATGCCGCAGCTGGTGCGCGGCGGCCACCTCTATATGGCGGTGCCGCCGCTCTACCGCCTGAGCCAGGGCGGCAAGGTGATGTATGCCCGCGACGACGGCCACAAGGACGAATTGCTGAAAAGCGAGTTCACCGGGCGCGGCAAGGTCGAGATCGGCCGGTTCAAGGGCCTCGGCGAGATGATGGCCGCCCAGCTCAAGGAAACGACGATGGACCGCAGGCGGCGCACGCTGCTGCGCGTCGAGGTCATCGACGACGAGGCTGCGACCAGGGCGTCGGTGGAATCGCTGATGGGCACCAAGCCCGAGGCGCGTTTCCGTTTCATTCAGGAGCGGGCCGAGTTCGTCGAGGAACTGGACATCTGACGGCCCCGCCGCCGTCGACAGGAGAACTTCATGCCACTGCGCATCGTCTACGTCTCGACCCTTGAACCGCATGTCACCGACGCGGAGATCGATGGCCTCGTCGAAAAGGCGGCCGCCTTCAACAAGGCCCATGGAATCACCGGGCTTCTTGCCTTCGAAGGCAGGCGGGTCTGTCAGATTCTCGAAGGACCGGAAGATGCCGTCGGCACGCTTTTCCGCTCGATCGACCGGGATAGCCGCCACCGTGGCATCACCGAAATCCTCAACGTGCCGATCGACACCGTGACCTTCGAGAATTGGGGCATGGTCCGTCGACCGATGATCGACATGGTCATGGCCGCCTACACCCTGAAATAGGGCCTGGACCTTCGCGGGTCAGGCGGCGGCGATTGCCAGCGCGTGCTCGCGGGCATTCTCCCGCAGCGCCTCGAGATGGATCGTTTTGATCAGCGCCGCCGCATCGTGGTCGCCCTCGCGCGGGCCGGGCTGGCCCGGAGCCGCGCCGATCTCGCTCAGCATCAGCCAGCTCACCTCCTGCGCGCCGGCAACACGGCGGCCGAGCGCCACCTCGCGCCAGACTTTCAGCGCCCTGAGGAAGACGCCGTGCAGCGACTTCGAGAGACCCGCGGCCGCGAAAAGCGACGTCACCGCCACATCCCGCCCCGACGCCAGAATGGCGCGCACCCGCGCTTCCGAATGGCCGGAGAGGATCATCAGCACCGAGCCGAGAAAGTCGACCTTGCCATGGGCGATGGCCCGCAGCAGGAATCCGGCGTTGAGCTCGCCACGCAGGCGCAGATGCTCGATCAGCGCCGCATGCTCGGCTGTCGCGGTGTGCTCGATCAGGGTCAGAGATGCACGCATGCAGGCTTCGCGCGTCACGCGCTCGGCGCGGGCTTCGCCCATCAGCGCGCGAACCAGCGGCGCATGGCGCAGCGCCTCGCCCAGCGCCACCAGCAGCATGTGCCGGCAATCGCCCGGCAGGCGCGGATCGTTGAGCAGGGCTTCGCGCAGGGCGGCCTCGTGGCCGTGACGCTCGGCAATGCGGCGGAAGGACAGCGATGCGATCTCGGCGCCGCCGTTGCGGACCAGATTGATGCAGGCTTCGAGGCCGCCGACTTCGGCGATGGCTGCCGAAAGGCTCATCGATATCACCGGCCGCGACGCGATCAGAGCCTGGACGGAGGTGCGCGAGGCGGCGACGCGGTCGATCAGGTCGACATCGGTAAGCAGCGGCGAACGGACAAGGACGCAGGCCGCGACCTCGTCCTGGTCGGAAGCGAGGGCGGCAACGATCTGCGGCGGCGCATGCCGGCTCATAGACAGCGCCTCGGCGAGAGCGCCGCGAACCTTGGGCGACGGATCGTCGAGCAGCAGCGTCAGCGCCGCTTCCGCTTCGCAGCGATCCTCGAACGCGATCTTGTGGTCGAGGAAGGCGCGCGCAAGCGCTCCGGCGGCCGCGGCCCGCTCGCCGACCCGCGCATTGCCGATCCATTTGAGGAAGTGCCTGACAATCATCGACGCCCACGCCAAATCCGAATGCAGTGGACGTTAGGGAAAAATGGTTTACGAACGGTTCACCATGATTGTTCAGCAATCGTAAACTGCGGCCGTAAACCCTGGCGGCGCGGTGCATGGGAGGAATGCGGAATGGCGGGACTGTATCTCGAGGAGTTTACCGTCGGACAAGTGATCCGCCACCCGATCACGCGCTCGATCACCGAAAGCGACAACGTGATGTTCTCGGTCATGACCATGAACCCGCAGCCGCTGCACATCGACTTCGATTATGCGGCGAAGAGCGAATGGGGCAAGCCGCTGGTCAATTCGCTGTTCACGCTCGGGGTGATGATCGGCATTTCGGTTCACGAGACCACGCTCGGCACCATCGTCGCCAATCTCGGCATGACCGACACCAGTTTCCCCCATCCCGTTTTCCATGGCGACACGATCCGCGTCGAAACGGAGATCAGGTCGATCCGCGAGTCGAAATCGAAGCCGGATCGCGGCGTGGTCGAGATGGAGCATCGCGCCTACAACCAGCGTGGCGCTCTCGTCGCGCGCTGCCTGCGCCAGACCATGATCCAGAAAAGACCCGCCTGATGCGTTCGCTGCTGTTCGTTCCCGCCGACTCGGAAAAGAAGCTTGCCAAGGGGCTCGGCTCCGGCGCCGACGCGCTGATCATCGATCTCGAGGATTCCGTCGCCCATGCCAACAAGGAGACAGGGCGGCGCATGGCGGCGGAGTTCATCGCTTCCGCGAGCGGCGGCCCCCTCCTCTATGTCCGCGTCAACGACCTGACCACCGGCCTGACCGATGATGACCTGGCCGCAGTGATGAAGGCGCGGCCGGCGGGCATCATGCTGCCGAAGTCGGGCGGCGGCGAGGATGTCGCCCGGCTCGGGGTTCGCCTGCGCGTGCTCGAAGCAGAGAACGGCATCGAGGACGGGGCAACACGGATCATCCCGATCATCACAGAAACGCCCGGCGCCGTGCTGAACGCCGCCAGCTATCCCGGCGCCAGCGCGCGGCTCGCCGCCCTCACCTGGGGCGCAGAGGATCTTTCGGCCGAGATCGGCGCGGCCGAGACGCGTGACGAGACCGGCCGCTACACCGACGTCTTCCGCTTCGCGCGGACATCGACCATCCTCGCCGCCAACGCCGCCGACACCCTGCCGCTCGACACGGTCTTCCCGAATTTCCGCGACGAGGCGGCGTTCCTCCGCGACTGCCGCGAAGGCGCCCGCGACGGCTTCACCGGACGGATGGCGATCCATCCGGCGCAGGTCGCCCTCATCAACGATGTCTTCACCCCCTCCGCCGAAGCGACGGCGCAGGCGCGCGCCGTTGTCGAGGCATTCGCGGCGGCCGGGAATCCGGGCGTGGTGGCCATCGACGGCAAGATGTACGACCGCCCGCACCTGAAGCGGGCCGAGCGCTTGCTGGCGCGGGCGCGGGCGACAGGGACGGCCTGAGCACCCGACAGACTGCATCCGGGACAAACATCATCGGCGAGCGGAAATCGGGTGGCTTAAGCTGCCCGGCCGCCTCATTCCCCGCATCCAGGCGATCACGCCAGGCCATGCGGGGGAATTGATGAAACACGATCTTGCACAAAACCGCCCGATGAACCCTCTCGAATGGGCGATACTGATCGCGCTGGCGACGGTCTGGGGCGGCTCGTTCTTCTTCAACGTCGTTGCCGTGCGCGAACTGCCTGTGTTCACGATCGTCGTGGTGCGGGTTACGCTTGCGGCAGTCATCCTGCTCCTGATCCTGAAGCTGACGGGCGAGGCCATTCCGCACCACATCATGGACAGTTCATCTCGCCTTCAATTGGGCCGCTCTTCCGATCTCGCATGCGCCGGTCGAAATCGGCCGCCAGTTCGGCAAGGCTGACGGCGGCGAAGCGCACCAGAAGCAATGCCTCGACATCGCGCAGCGTATCGGAAAGAGCCGTATTCACCGCCTGCTCGACAAGACAGCGGGGATCGTCGTCGGAAAGGCCGATAGAAAACGGCGCGGGAGAACCGAGCGCCCTGTGCACGTCGAGAAGCATGATGTCGGCAAGGCGGCGCGCCAGTGCCCAACCGCCGCCATGACCTCTTTCCGAGGTGACGAGCCCGGCATCGCGAAGGCCCGCCATCATGCGTCGAACCACTACCGGATTGGTGGCCAACATGCCCGCCAACACGTTGGAGGTCGCGGCTCCTTCATGTCGGTCGAGATGGATCAGCAAATGGAGCACACGGGAAAATCGCGTATCGCTGGGCATCGTTCGATCCTCGTTTTCGAGCCGCTCAAGAGCGGCGATCTTCTCGTAACATAATTTGTTTCGAAATGGTTGATCGATATGAATTCGTAACATATAAAGATACGATATCCATCTGGAAACGAACCCATGATCTACGATGCCATCATTATCGGCGGCAGCTATGCCGGCATGTCCGCAGCCCTTCAACTTGCCCGGGCGCACCGGTCCATTCTCGTCGTCGATGCCGGCAGGCGCAGAAACCGCTTTGCCTCCCATTCCCACGGCTTTCTCGGGCAGGACGGCGTCGACCCGTGCCTGATCGTCGAACAGGCGCGCGCGCAAATCCTGCGATATGATACAGTCGTGTGGCAGAATGGCACCGCCGACGACGCGCGGATCGTGGCCGACGGCGTGGCGGTGGATATTTCCGGCAACGAACCGGCGATAGGCCGCCGCCTGATCCTCGCGACCGGCGTGCGCGACATCCTGCCCGATATTCCCGGGCTAAAGGAGCGCTGGGGAAAGAGCGTCTTTCATTGCCCCTATTGCCATGGCTACGAACTGCAGCAGGGCGAAATCGGCGTCCTGGCGACGTCGGAAATGTCGATGCATCAGGCGCTGATGCTGCCCGACTGGGGCAGAACCACGCTTTTCCTGAACGGCACGTTCGAACCGGACATGGAACAGCTCAGGCAGCTCGACGCGCGCGGCGTTGCCGTGGAGCGGACGCCGGTTGAACGCATTTCAGGAGACAGGGCCGATGTCGGGCTCGTCGATGGCCGTACCGTTTCTCTGCGTGGCCTGTTCATCGTCCCGAGAACGGAAACGGCAACCCCGCTCGCCCGTCGGCTGGGATGCCGGCTGGAGGAAAGTCCGCTCGGTCATTACATCGCCACCGATGCAATGAAACAAACAACCGTCAAAGGCATATTCGCCTGCGGCGATGCCGCAAGGGCGGCCGGCTCGGTGACATTCGCTGTCGGGGACGGCGCCCAGGCGGGCCTGGCCACGCATCGCTCGCTGATGTTCGGCGACGGTTGAGCGATCCGGTCAGCCGTTCCAGCGCGGCCGCCGCATCGAGAACACCTCCGTCACCGCCGCATAGTCCATGTAGCCGAGGCGGGCGACGCTGCCGGCCTTGACGATGTCGAACAGGCCATCGGTCATGACACCGTCGTCGATATGGACGCCGACGACCTCGCCGAGGACCATGAAGCGCTCGCCGCTCTGGCCGTCCAGTCCCCTGGGCCGCATAATCTCGGTGACCTTGCATTCGAGCGCGGCGTGGGCCTCGCCGACGCGCGGCGGCCGGACGAGACGCGACGGCCGCGCGGTCAACCCGGCATAATCGAACTCGGAGACGCCGCGTGGCGCGTCGACGCTCGATGCGTTCATCTTTTCCACCAGATCGTGGCTGACGAGGTTGACGACGAACTCGCCGGTCTCGCGCGCGAAAACGACGCTGTCCTTCTCGCCCTCGGACGAGAACATGACCAGATGCGGGTTCGTCCCCAGCGCGTTGAAGAACGAATAGGGCGCGAGATTGAGCGCGCCGCCGGCCGAAACCGTCGAAATCCAGCCGATCGGACGCGGCGCGACGATGGCCTTGAACGGGTCGTGCGGCAGGCCGTGGCC
>JBLJBS010000172.1:0-10571 GCA_047637695.1 Aquamicrobium sp.
GCGGCGTGGCGAGGTTGCGCGACGACCACCACGAGAAGGCGACGAAGACGACGATCGCCGCCAGCCCGCCGGCGGCAGCGCCCTTCATGCCGGTGACGAGGAAGTGGCGCCGGAACTCGCGCGCGATGAAGCGCGCCTCGGCGCCGACGAAGTGCAGCACCTCGATGATGTGGCCGTTGCCAGCCATCGCGCCGCGCGTGGCGAAGACGATGGCGAGCACGGTCGCGGCCAGCATGAGCGCCAGCACCGAAACCCCGATGGCGACCGTGGTGTTGGCCATCGCGATCAGCCGGTCGACCCAGGTGCGATGATCGTCGAGGATGGCCTGCGGCACCGCCTCCGCCAACGCGGCGCGCAGCGCGATGAAGTCGGGCGGGCTGACCGGGTCGATGGTGACGATGACGAGGCGCGGCACCGGCAGCTCGTCGAGATCGAAACCCGATCCGAGCCACGGTTCGAGCAGCCGCTGCGTCGCGCCGCGATCGACGATCGTCGCCGAACGCACGCCGGCAAAGCTGGCGGCGACACGCTGTGCCGTCGCCAGCGCCGCCTCCATGTCGAAGCCGTCCTGCGGCTTGATCTGGATCGTGGCCTCGCGCGCGATCTGCGTCTGCCAGGCCGAGGCCGTGTCGCGCACCAGCGTCACCGCGCCGAGCGTCAGGCACGACAGGAAGGTCATGATGGCGATGACGAGGATCAGCGCGCTGCCGGCGACGTTCTGCGACGGCACGATCGGCGTCATCTTGCGTTGCGGCGCCTGCCGGCGCCTGAGCGCGGGCAGAAGCCGCGCCACCGTCTCGGTCAGCTGGCGCGGCTCAGTCATGGATTTCGAGCCTCCCGCCTTCGAGCACCATGCGCCTCGCGTCGACCTGTTCCATCAGGCCGAGGTCGTGGGTGGCGATCACCACCGCCGTCCCCAGCCGGTTCAGTTCGATGAACAGCCGCAGCAGCCGGCGCGCCAGCGGCGGGTCGACATTGCCTGTCGGTTCGTCCGCCAGCAAGATGCGCGGCTGCTCGATCAGCGCCCGCGCGATCGCCGCGCGCTGCTTCTCGCCGCCGGACAAGACCGGCGGCAGGACGTGCATGCGCTCGCCCAGGCCGACCCATTTCAGCAGTTCGACCACGTCGGCGCGATAGCTCGCCTCTTCCCGCCCGCGCACGCGCAGCGGCAGAGCGACGTTCTCATAGGTGGTCATATGGTCGAGCAGGCGAAAATCCTGGAAGACGACGCCGATCCGCCGGCGCAGATGCGGCAGGTCGTGCGCGGTGATGCGCGAACGGTCCTTGCCGAACACCGTGATCAGGCCGCGCGTCGGCTTGAGCGACAGGAACAGCAGCCTGAGCAGCGTGGTCTTGCCGGCGCCCGACGGCCCGCTCAGGAACTGGAACGAGCGCTCCGGCAGGTGAAACGAGATGTCGCGGAGGATCTCCGGTCCCATGCCGTATCTCAACCCGACATTCTCGAAGCGAATCACTGGAATTCCTCTGGGTCCGCGGCAGGCGGCCGGCTGACGGCGCGCGCAAAAACGGCGCGCGGGTCGGCGGCAATGTCCAGACCTCCCATTGTTATGGTTAACGCGCGGTTAAGATCGAGGGGCGCTGGTGAAGCGGGCAGCGAAGCGTTAATCATTTGCGACTAGCCGTGGGCGAGGACTGCGAAAGGATGCCGGCCGCATGGAGCAGGATCACCACCCTGACGACGACCATGTCGACAAGGCACGCCCGATTTCCGGCGAAATCATGTCCGCAGGCGTGACGCGCGAGACGCGGTCGCGTGACGCGGCCGACGTCTCCGACGCGCAATACGAGACGGTTGCCGCAGCGAGAAGCGATGCACCCGCCCGTTTCGGCGACGCCGGGACAGCGGCCGCCGGCATGGATTTCCTGAAGAACAGGGTTGCCGGAAACGGCGGCGGCACGCGGCGCGGCGGCGTTTTCTTCTGGCTCTGCGGCATTCTTCTCGTCGGGCTCGCCTTCTGGTTCTCGGGCGGCCATGCGCTCATAGCCGGCAGCGGGCAGACCGGCGTCGCTGCCGGAAGCGCGCTTCACATCACCGACGTGAAAAGCCGCGTCGAGAATCGCGACGGACGCAGCGTTCTGTTCGTCGACGGCCGCGCCGAGAATCGCGGTGGCCAGCCGCTCCGGCTGCCGCCGATCGAGATCGCGGTCACCGCCAACGAAGGCGGCGTCACACGCTATGAGCTTGCAACCAGGGATACGGAATTGAAACCCGGAGACCGCTATTCCTTCTCCAGCCGGCTCGAAGCACCGGCAAGCGGGGTCAAGACGGTTTCCGTCGCATTTCAGGAAGGTGAACGCTGATGCCAGTGGTGCGGGGCAAGGATATCGAGGTGCTGTTCAGCGCCTCGGCTATCGCAAGACGCAATCTCGAACTTGCCAAGGAGATTGCCGGGCGCGACTATGACGACCTGCTGGTCATCTCGATCTTGAAGGGTTCATTCGTCTTCGCCGCCGATCTGATCCGTGCCCTGCACGACACCGGCCTGTCTCCGGAAGTCGAGTTCATCTTCATTTCGAGCTATGGCGCGGGAACCCGCTCGGGCGAGGTCAGGGTGCTGCGCGACATCGACAACGAGGTGAAGGGCCGCGACGTGCTGCTGATCGACGACATCCTCGAATCCGGCAAGACGCTGAAATACACCGGCGACCTGATGCTGTCGCGCGGGGCTAAGAGCGTTTCCATCGCCGTTCTGCTCGACAAGCGCGAGAAGCGCCAGACCGACCTCGAGGCCGATTTCGTCGGCTTCGAGTGCCCGGACTATTTCGTCGTCGGCTACGGCATGGATGTCGGCCACGCCTTCCGCGAACTGCCCTTCGTCGGCATCGTCAAGGGAGATGCCTGACGATGGCGCGGATACTGATCGTCGAGGATGACGAATCCGTACGCGCCTTCACGGCGCGCGCCATCGCCGCGTGCGGCCATGCCGTAGACACCGCCGAGGACGGCGATCTCGGCCTGTCCTCGATCCGCGAGGCTCGAGGCAGCTACGACCTCGTGCTGTCAGACATCCGCATGCCGGCGATGGACGGGATCGAAATGGCAAGGCGTGCCGCCGGCGATTTCCCCGGCCTGAAGATCCTGCTGATGACCGGCTATGCCGAGCAGCGCGAGCGCGCCGCTGATCTTGCAACGATCGTCATCGACGTCGTCGCCAAGCCGTTCTCGCTGAACGAGATCAGGACCAAGGTCGAGCACGCGCTCGCCGGCGCTACGGAAGCAGCCTGAACTCCAGATAGAGCGTGCGCTGCAGGAACGACTGGTTGTCGTCCGAGATGACCGACAGCATGGTCGCGCCATCGGCGCGGGTCCACGCGTCCAGACCCTCCATGTTGTCGATGCGATAGGCGAGGTCCGCCTGCATCAGCACCTCGCCGTCGACGAGCGCGCCGGCCTTAACCGTCGCCCCCACGATCCGCCGCATCCGCATCGCGACGCCGGACGCCAGCGACAGCCGGCGCTCGAGCAGGATCAGATCACCATCGGCAAGGAAAACGCCGTCGGTAACGTCGAAGCCGTCGCTGCGGCGGACCTTGAAGATGCCCTTGCCCGGCCCTTCGACGATCGCCGCGAAGATATCGCCATTCTCGTCGAGGCTGCGCTCGGCGACGACAATGCGCGCGCCGGCAAGCGGTCCGGCCCGTGGCGCGCGGGCCACCGTCTCCAGCCCCTGATTGTTGCGCAGTTCGTGGCGCGGGATCACGAAGTCGATATCGCGGCGCGCGTCTGCCATGCCGGCCGAGCCGAAACGGGCGGGGTCGAAGGCATATTCGACCAGCCGTGCTTCGCGCTCGAACGAAACCGTGGCGACGCCATCTGCGACGTCCAGCCCCTCGGCATCGGCCATGCGCTTGGAGGAAAGCGACCGGCCGCGAGAATCGGCCATCGCCTGCATGCGAAAGTCCCCAACGCCGAGCGGCGCGCCGTTGTCGCCGCGCAGGATCTTGCCAAAGAACCAGTAGCCGTGATCCGCGACGCCGAGAAAATCACGTCCCGGCGTGAGAAAGCGCAGCGCCGACAATTGCCCGAACACGCCCTCGGAGGAACGCATCTCGAAGCCGCCGGCGAATTCCAGCGCACCGAACCGCGTCTCGTTCGATCCCAGCCTGAAATTGGCGATCGGCCGGCTTTCCACCTGAACGGGAAAAGGCGATTGCGCCTGCGCCGCCGAACCGAAGATCAGCCCCGCCGCGAACAGGATGGCGGCGAGACGCTGCCTCATCGCCGGCCGGCGGCCCGACGCGGCCCGCGCTGGGTTTCCTCGCCGAACAGGGCGGCAAGCTGTTCGGTCATCGCTCCCGCCAGTTCCTCGGCATCGACGATGGTGACGGCGCGGCGATAATAGCGCGTCACGTCATGGCCGATGCCGATGGCCAGCAACTCGACCGGCGAGCGCGTCTCGATCAGATCGATGACGCCGCGCAGGTGCCGCTCCAGATAGTTTCCGGGATTGACCGACAGAGTGGAATCATCGACCGGCGCGCCGTCGGAGATCATCATCAGGATCTTGCGCTGCTCGGGCCGGGCGATCAGGCGCGAATGCGCCCACAACAGCGCCTCGCCGTCGATGTTTTCCTTGAGCAGCCCCTCGCGCATCATCAGGCCGAGATTGCGCCGCGCCCGCCGCCACGGCGCGTCCGCCGACTTGTAGACGATGTGGCGCAGATCGTTGAGGCGTCCCGGGCTGGCAGGCTTGCCGTCCTTCAGCCACTTCTCGCGCGACTGCCCACCCTTCCACGCCCGCGTGGTGAAGCCGAGAATCTCGACCGAAACGCCGCAGCGTTCCAGCGTGCGGGCGAGGATGTCGGCGCAGGTGGCGGCCACCGTGATCGGGCGGCCGCGCATCGAGCCGGAATTGTCGATAAGAAGAGTCACCACAGTGTCGCGGAAGCGCGTGTCGCTCTCCCATTTGAACGACAGCGGCTGCATCGGGTCGATGACGACGCGCACCAGACGCGCGGTGTCGAGAACGCCCTCCTCGAGATCGAAGTGCCACGAACGGTTTTGCTGCGCCATCAGCCGGCGCTGCAAGCGGTTGGCCAGCCGGCCGACGATGCCCTGCAGATTGGCGAGCTGCTTGTCGAGGAAGGCACGCAGCCGGTCGAGTTCCTCCTCGTCGCACAGCTCTTCCGCGCCGACCATCTCGTCGAATTCGGTGGTGAAGACCTTGTAGTCGAACTCCTTGGAGAGGTTCGAGAACGGGTTGTCCTGGCGCTTGGTCTCGCCGGGCGTCTCGGCGTCGAGGTCCTCGTCCTCGGCGAAATCGTCGGCGGAAGCGTCGGCCGTCTCGCTCTCGCCGGCCTCCTGATCGTCGGCGGAGGTGTCGGCCTCCTCGGCCTGCGACGGTTCGGAGCCCTGATCCTCCTCGCCGCCGTCCTCGCTGTTTTCCTCACCCTGCGGCTGGTCGGGATCGTCGTCCTGAGACTCGTCGTCCTGCTGGTCCTCGGCCAGTTCCTCGGCCATCTCCATCGACACCAGCATGTCGCGGATATGGCGGGCGAACGCCTGCTGGTCGTCGAGGGAGCCGAGAAGACCGTCGAGATCGGCCCCGGCCTTGTCCTCGATCCAGCCGCGCCAGAGCTCGACGAGCTGCTCGCCGGATCTGGGCGCCGCCCGGCCGGTCAGCCGCTCGCGCACGATCAGCGACACCGCCTCCTCGAGCGGCGCATCGGCCCGGTCGGTGACGCCGGCAAGGTTGGCGCGGGCGTAGCGGTCTTCCAGCATGTGGCCGATATTGTCGGCGACGCCGGCCATGGCGCGCGCGCCGATGGCCTCGACGCGGGCCTGCTCGACCGCATCGAAGATCGCGCGGGCCTGCTGCCCATCGGGCGCCAGCTTCACATGCAGGCGCGGGTCATGGCGGGCGCGGCGCAGCGCCATGGAATCGCCCAGCCCGCGCGTGATCGAGACATCCGCAAGCGTCGGCTTCTTCGGCAGCTCGGGCAAGCGCACGCGCTCGGCGGCTATGCCCGGCCGTTCCTTGGAGAACGAGACCTCCAGCTTGCCGTCCCCGGCAAGCGCGCGCACGCAGACCGTCACCGCGCGCTTGAAGGCGTCGGCATCACCGCCCTTGACGGGCCGGTCGCGGACATTGTCGCCGGGCTTGGCCAAGGGGTTTTATCCCAGCGCGATGTTGGCGGCGCTTTCCGGCAGTTCCTCGCCGAAGGCGCGCTGGTAGAACTCGGCCACCACCGAGCGCTCGAGCTCGTCGCACTTGTTCAGGAAGGTCAGGCGGAAAGCGAAGCCGACATCGTCGAAGATCTCGGAATTCTCGGCCCACATGATCACGGTGCGCGGGCTCATCACGGTCGACAGATCGCCATTGATGAAGGCCGAGCGCGTCATGTCGGCGACGCGCACCATCTTGTTGACGATGTCGCGGCCCTTCTCGTTCTGGAAGTGCTTGGCCTTGGCGACGATGATCGCGACTTCCTTGTCGTGCGGCAGATAGTTCAGCGTGGTGACGATGGACCAGCGGTCCATCTGCGCCTGGTTGATCTGCTGCGTGCCGTGATAGAGGCCGGTGGTGTCGCCGAGGCCGACCGTGTTGGCGGTGGCGAACAGGCGGAATGCCGGGTGCGGGCGGATGACCCTGGACTGGTCGAGCAGCGTCAGCCGGCCCGACGATTCCAGCACGCGCTGGATGACGAACATCACATCGGGACGGCCGGCGTCATATTCGTCGAACACCAGCGCGATGTTGTGCTGATAGGCCCACGGCAGGATGCCATCGCGGAACTCGGTGACCTGCATGCCGTCCTTGACGACGATGGCGTCCTTGCCGACGAGGTCGATGCGTGAGACGTGGCTGTCGAGGTTGATGCGCACGCACGGCCAGTTCAGCCTCGCCGCCACCTGCTCGATGTGGGTCGACTTGCCGGTGCCGTGGAAGCCCGACACCATTACGCGCCGGTTGTAGGCGAAGCCGGACAGGATCGCGAGCGTGGTCTGGCGGTCGAACAGATAGTCGGGGTCGATGTCCGGCACATGCTCGGACGGCGCCGAATAGGCCGGCACCACCATGTTGGTGTCGAAGCCGAAGGTTTCCTTGACCGAAACGGTGGTGTCGGGGAGGTTGGCGATGTCGCGATCGACCTTGTTCATGCTGTCTCCACACGCGGAAGCCAAACCTCCCGCCGGCAATGCCTCGAAAATTCGCCGGCGTATCTAGCAGACACGCCGCGGAACACCAACCCGCCCGCTTAACAAAGACCAGCCTGCTTGAGCACGCGATAGGCCTGAAGCACGTCGCGGAAACGCTCCTCGGAGCCTCTGTCGCCGCCATTGGCATCGGGATGGTGGCGCTTGACCAGATCCTTATAACGCGCCTTGATCGCTTCGCCAGACGCATTCATTTCAAGGCCAAGCGTTTCCATGGCCTTGGCCTCAAGCGTCTTCAGCTTGCGCATGCGCGGTCGCCCGCCGCGCGGCTCGTCGCCGAACATGCCGAACGGGTCGCGCGTGCGGTTGTAATAGCCGGCCGCACCGGACCGTTTCTGGGCGAAATCGGGCGCCGAGCGCGTATGACCATTGGCGCCGATCTTCCAGGTCGGGCGATGGCCGGTCAGCGCCTCTTTCTGGAAGCGGGCGACATCGGAATCGGCGACCCCGGAGAAATAATTGAAATTCTTGTTGTATTCCCGGACATGATCGAAGCAGAAACGGAAATACTCGCCTTCACGCATGCGCCCGACCGGCGCGCGGTGCGTGCCGGCGCCCTCGCAGCCGTCCCACTGACAGGCGGGCGCGCCGCTGCGCGTCTGCGCTTCCGCATCGGGGCGAATCCTGATCTTCTCGAAATATTTCGAATAGGGTTTCATCGGATCCTGGGGCGAAGCTGCAATCCGATTATGGGCGCTTCGCAACGCGATACAAGAATTGACATTTGCGGGATCATCGCCCACCGGCCTGAATCGGGCGTATGAATCGGAGCTGCCGATCATGCGTCTTGCCCGCCCTATATGGTGAAAGGAGGCTGTCTTGTCCATCCGTGAGAACATCGAGAAAAAGCTTGCTGCGGCATTTTCACCGCAGCATCTGGAAGTCATCAATGAAAGCCACCTTCATGCCGGCCACCAGGACCATTTCGACGGCATGGGCGAGACCCACCTGCGGCTGCGCATCGTCGCCGACGCCTTTTCCGGCATGAGCCGGATCGAGCGCCACCGCGCCATCAACGCCCTGATCGCCAAGGAGCTGGCCGACACCGTCCACGCCTTCGCCGTCGAGGCTTTTGCCCCCGGCGAGCCGAGGCGCTGGTGAGAAAGCAAGGAGAGAGCATGACCCGGACCACCAAACCCCCGCTCGCGACGCGCAGGCTCGGACCCGAACTCACCGTCTCGACCGTCGGCCTCGGCTGCATGGGCATGAGCCATGCCTATGGCGGCCAGGACGAGAACGACGCGATCCGCACCCTGCATCGCGCGGTCGAACTGGGCGTCACCTTCTTCGACACCGCCGAGATGTACGGCCCGTTCGACAACGAGATCCTGGTCGGCAAGGCGTTGAAGCCATTCCGCGACCGGGTAACGATCGCGACCAAGTTCGGCTTCCGGCTCGATCCGGCCAAGACCGGCGCCGAGGCGATGAACGGCCTCGACAGCCGGCCGGAACATGTGCGCGAAGTGGCGGAAGCCTCGCTGAAGCGGCTGGGGGTCGAGACGATCGACCTGTTCTACCAGCACCGCGTTGATCCGCAGGTGCCGATCGAGGACACGGTCGGCGCGATGGCCGAACTGGTCCACGAAGGCAAGGTGCGCGCGCTCGGCCTTTCTGAGGCCGATGCCGGCACCGTCCGCCGGGCGCATGCGGTCCATCCCATCTCGGCGCTGCAGAGCGAATACTCGCTGTGGACCCGCAACCCGGAAGGCGAGATCCTCGACACCTGCCGCGAGCTCGGCATCGGCTTCGTGCCGTTCAGCCCGCTCGGGCGCGGTTTCCTCACCGGCAAGATCCGCAAGCCCGACGATTTCGGCGCGAACGATTTCCGCCACAAGATCCCGCGCTTCAGCGCCGAGAACATGGCCGCCAACGCAGCGCTGGTCGACATCCTTCAGGAAATGGCGCAGGCCAAGGGCATCACCGCGGCGCAACTCGCACTGGCCTGGGTGATAAACCAGGGCGATTTCATCGTGCCCATCCCCGGCGCGCGCAGGATCGAGCATCTGGAGCAGAACGTCGTCGCCGCCGGCATCGTCCTGTCGCCGCATGAGCTGGAAACGCTCGGCACAATGCTGGCGCCGGAGAAATTCGCCGGCAAGCGCTATGGCGACGCAGGTGCCTGGGTGAGCAGGAAGTAACGCATGTCAGCCGCCGGTTTGCCGCTTTCGACAGGAACCTGAAGCGGCAAACGGGCGGTTAACAACCGCGCGGTATACTTCGCAGCGAAAGCTACGTCGATGCGAAAGGGAAGTGTGTGGGCGCCTTCATCGCAGGCAAGATGCATAAGGTTGCCGCCTGGCTGCTTCACATAGGCATCCCTCGCGCCGTCATTCTCACGACCATCTTCGTAACGCTCGTCTCGACCACGATGTCGATGACGATCAACATTCTGAAGCAGGAATTCTATCCGATCACAGACTGGCTTCTGCCCTCCGCACTCGTCTCGACGCTCGTCACGCCTGTGGTTTCGTATGCATTCCTTTCATTGGCGGGCGCTCTCGCCGAGACGAAGGATTCCCTGCACAGGGCGGCAACGACGGATGCCCTCACAGGCGCGTACAATCGGCATGAATTCTTCTCCAGCAACATGGCGCAGAAGCTCGAAACGTCCCCGGTCGGCATCCTGATGCTCGACATCGATAACTTCAAGACGATCAACGACATAGGCGGGCATGCAGCAGGCGATGCGGTTCTCGTCGCAGTGACGAGGCTTTGTCGGTCGCGCTTGCGCGACTCCGACAGGTTCTATCGCTGGGGCGGGGAGGAGTTTCTCGCCGTCCTTCCCCGAACCGATCTCGACGGTTCTGTCCGTGCCGCGGAAAATCTCAGGCAGGCCGTGGCAGAGATGCCCAGCCTCAACCCGGCATTTGCGGTGACGGTCAGCATCGGGGTGGCGGTTTCCTCTCCCGGCACCGGCTCATTCGAGGAGTTGCTCAGGGAAGCCGACAAGGAACTCTATCGCGCCAAGAACGCCGGCCGAAACCGTGTCATGCATGCGGCTGAAAAGCCGGGCAATGAAACGGGTAGCGACCCGGAAGCCGCACAGCGTCGCTCCTTCAGGGCTGCTCCGCCGGCCTGATCCTCAGCCGCATGATGCGGTTTTTCTCGCGCTTCATGACGATGAAGCGCTTTCCGTGGAAGGTGAAGGCCTGCCGCTCGCGCGGGATGGATTGCGCTTCATGGATGACGAGGCCGGCGATGGTCGTTGCCTCGTCGTCCGGCAGGTTCCAGTCGAGCGCGCGGTTCAGGTCGCGGATCGGCACCGCGCCGTCGACGACGACGGAGCCGTCGGCCTCCTGGCGCACGCCCTGCACCTCGAGGTCATGCTCGTCGGCAATGTCGCCGACGATCTCCTCGATGATGTCCTCCAGCGTCACCAGCCCCTCGACCT
>JBLJBS010000173.1:0-7503 GCA_047637695.1 Aquamicrobium sp.
CCGGGGGTGACTCCGTAAGTCTTGCGGAATGCGGTCGTGAAGCTGGATACGTTGTTGTAGCCGGCAATGTGAGCGGCATGCGATACCGGAATTCCGTTGCTGGCCAGCTCGATGCGCGCCGCTTCCAACCGCTCTTGGCGTATGAAGTCGAAAATGGGGATGCCAAAATGCTCCTTGAAGCGCCGTTGGACAGTCGAACTGCTCACCTTCGCTTCCTTCGCAATCTGATCAATGGTCAATTCCCGATCGAGATTGGCGAGAATATAGTCCCTGAGGCGCTCGTATCGGCGCAGGCTCATCAGAGACGGGCTCGGTTGATGCTCCTCTCGACGCGACATCATCGTCAGCCAGGACTGCCACATGATGTCGAGCGCCTGCGCCTGGAGATAGATGGAGAGCAGTTCGCCCTGGAGAGCCGGCGGCGGGCGGAGGATCTTCTCTGTCTGGTGCAGGATGTGCTGCCCGGGCTCGAATGAGAATTGCTCCAGATGCTGCGAGAAAAAGTCGCGTAGCGTCGAGCCCCGCTTCCCTTGCTGTGTCTCGAAAATCCGCTCCAGCCAAGGCAGCGGCGCGGAAATCATTACCTTGCGCAACGGCACGTCATTATCGTTGATAAATCGCAGGGTGCTGTATTTGGCCACGTTGAGCATGAACGCTATCGGAACGCCGGAATCGCTGCTTCCCGCATCGACATGGAAGGATACTCCGTCGATGACGAAACGCTGAGCTCCCTGCAACAGCACCATCAGCATGAATTTCGGCCAGATCTGCTGTTCGCCGTCATGTGGCGTGCAGGTCGTTGCGTTGTCGAGCGCGCCGACGAAAAGATCGCTCGGGGTGAGTCGCATTGTCCGCCCCTACAGACGCAAGTCGCGCCGTGCGGTCCATGCGTAACAATTTGCCATTTCCGCCAAACTCCTGCGTCTCGACACGGCCGATTGGCCGGCTTTATATATGACTGTCTTTATCAAGTTTACTCGCTGCCTGTGCGGGCGGCAAGCGCGGCATTACCGCGCGCTGGACGGGCAGTCAGCGGGCGCATGATGAAGGCACCAGTAGGGCCGACCGGACATGAACCACAACCCGCACCGACTGCCAACGCAGCCGCATCATCGTCGGCATCTCCGGCCCGATCGCATTCGGCGAACGCCGCCAGGAACGAGTTCCTGGCGCCTTCAATGACGACGCAACTTGATCGGGAGGCCTGTCGCTTCCTGCCCAAAACCTATCGAGACAACCAGATGATGCTTATGCGACTGCTTCCGTTAACCGGCGTTTCCCTGATGGCGTTGGTCACAGCACTTCATGCGCAGGAATCGAACCAGGCGAGCAATGCGACCGTCCTCGATATCATCACCATTATCGGCGATGGCGATGACAATGTCGAAGCGACGGGTGGGACGGTCGTGACGCAGGAAGACCTGGAAAAGCTCCAGCCTTCCAACGTATCGGAACTCTTCTCGCGCGAATCCTCCGTCACGGTTTCGGGCGGCGGCGGTCCCTCGAAGCGCATTCACGTGCTCGGCATGGAGCAATCAAATCTTGCGGTCACGGTCGATGGCGTTCCCCAGACCGCAACGAGCTGGCACCATACCGGCTCGAGCATAATCGACCCCGTCTTCCTCAAGCGCGTCGAGGTGGAGGCAGGTGCTGCCGCTGCCGATTCGGGCTTCGGTGCGGCCGCCGGCGCCGTGCGTTACGAGACCGTCGGCGCGCTCGACCTTTTGGAGGAGGGCAAGAACTTCGGCGGCCGTATCGGCGCCTCCTATGGCACGAACGGCAAGGGGTTCTCGGGCAATGTCGCCGGCTACGGCCGGCACGAGGGCTTCGACTGGTTCCTGATGGGGCATGGAATTACCGGCGGCGACAACTACAAAAGCGGCTCCGGACTGGAGATTCTCGGAACCGAGCCGGCAGCCCAAAACATACTCGCGAAGCTTGGCTACGAAGCCAATGGCCATCGTGTCGATTTCGGTTACGAGCGTAACCGCGACAATGCCGACCGGCTGATCAAGATGAATATGGGGCTGCCCGGAGATGAGCTGCACCCTCTGGAAGTGTCCAAAGACTCTGCCAACTTCAAGTATACGACAACGGAAGCGACAGATTACTGGGATCCCGAGGTTACGGTTTATTACACTCAGAACGACTACTGGCGCAACAACTACCAGCCCCGCACAAACGGCAACATGAATCTGGAAGAGCAGCTGTTTGGCGGCAAGGCCCAGAACACGTTCACGGTGGACTACGGCAAGATCACTGCCGGGTTCGACGTCGGTCAGCACAATTATCACACCGACAATTACGGAAATAACAATCGCCGGTATCGAGATTTCGACACGCTCCAGTTCGGCGCCTACGCTCAGGGCCGATTCGAGTTCGACAGTGGCTTCAAAGTTTCGACCGGCGCCCGCCTCGATCGTCATCGCTTCGTCGACTGGGACGACGCTGCCTTCACCGATGTCGGTGCAAGCGGGAATATCACCGTCGCCTATGCCATCAACGACAACATCGAGCTTTTTGCCGGTGCCTCGACCACCTGGCTCGGCTATGTCGTCGGCGACTATGGCTATGTCCATGCGCGCAACAACGCATTCCGCACGGACCCGGATTTCGAACCCGGCCGTGCCCAGAACCTCAAGGCCGGCGCCAATTTCGGTTATGGCGACTGGCGTGGCGGGGTCACGCTCTTCGATACCCGCATCAATGGGCTGCCCGAATACACTTCTGCCGTTCTGCGGAATTACGCGGACGAATTCCGCTCGCGGGGCGTCACGCTCAATGCCGGTTACCAGTGGAACGCGACCAGCATCGGCGCGACCTACACCTATGCCGACGTGACGCAGGGTGCGAACGCCGCGCTGCCGAACAGCGGCACGTTCATGCCGGTTGGCCACATGGCGACTGCCTATATCGATCACGAGTTCGTCGACTACAACCTCAAGGTCGGCGCTTCGCTGTCCTGGGCGGGCAGGATCAAGGATGCCTACGCGACGAGCAGCGGTTTCCTCGACCAGCCTTCCTACACCGTGGTCAACGCCTATGCGGAATGGAATCCGCCGGTGAATGAGAACCTCACGCTGCGCCTGGGCGTGGAGAACCTGTTTGACGAAACTTACTTCGAGCGCTCAAGCTATGCGACCAGCACCAACCGGGGCGGCATCGATCCGGTCTATGCACCCGGTCGCACGGTCACGTTCCAGGCGGCGCTCAAGTTCTGAACCCTTCAGGGGCGAATGCCATTGCAACGGGGGCGCAGGCGGTTTGCCTGCGCCCCTTTTTTTTCGAGGTCAGGGCGACGGCCGGCCTACCTGTGATGCAACACCACAGGCAACCCGTCGACCATCGCGACCGCCATCCGATAGCCGAAGATCGCCTCGAGCGTTTCCGGCCGCAGCACATGGGCGGTGGCATCGTTGACGACGAGATGGCCATCGCGCAGGGCGACGATGCGATCGGCATGGGCGGCGGCATGGTTGATGTCGTGCAGCACCACCACGATGGTCTTCTTCTGGTTCTTGGCAACGAGGCGCAGCGTCCGCATCAGGTCACGAGCATGGAACATGTCGAGATTGTTCAGCGGTTCATCGAGCAGCATCGTCTCGCCGCCCTGGCAATAGACCATGGCGATCATGGCGCGCTGCCGCTGGCCGCCTGACAGGGTGTCCATGAACCGGCCTGCCAGCGCGGTCAGGTCGAACCTTTCCAGTGCCTCGTCGACGAGACGATTGTCCTGCGCATTCAACCGGCCCCGGCTATGGGGGAACCGGCCGAACCCGATCAGCTCCCGGACACGCAACCGGCTGGATGTGTTCGGGTCCTGGCGCAGGATCGAGACGGTTTGCGCCATCTCCCAGCCGGGCGTGCTGGCGACCGGCTTGCCGGCAATGCGGATCGAGCCGGTTTGCAGGGGCAACAGGCGTGCCATCAGCGCCATAAGCGTCGACTTGCCCGCACCGTTCGGGCCGACGAGAGCGGTCACCCCACCCGCGGGAATGGAAAGGGAGATGTCGGTCAGTATCCGGGCGGAGCCGTGGTGAAACGAGACGTTTTCGATTTCGATCATCGGTGTCTCCGCGCAAACAGCAGCGCCAGGAAAACAAGTCCGCCGGCAAATTCGACGATGATGCTGACGACGGCTGTCCCTCCGATGCCCGAGCGCGCCAGTGTCTGGGCGCCGACGAGCACGATGACGGCAATGCCTGCAGCCGCCGGCAGAAGCATGCCGTGACGTTGCGAGGTGCAGAGGCGCTCCGCCAGTGCGACCACCAGCAGCCCGAGAAATGCGAGCGGCCCGACAAGGGCGGTCGAGGTGGCGACGAGACCGGCAACCAGAAGAAGCAACCCGGTCACCCAGCGATTCCAGTCCAGGCCCAAACCGATCGCGGCTTCGCGCCCCAGGGCGATGACATCGAGCACATGGCGAGCCCGCCATGCCACGAGAGCGGCGAACGCGGTGAGGATGGCGCCTATGACGAGCAGCGGGCGGTCGAGCGACTGAAAGCTCGCAAAACTGGCCCCCTGAACCACCGCAAACGCATTCGGATCGATCAACCGCGCCAGGAGTGCCGTGAGCGAGTGGAACAGAAAGCCGAGCACGAAGCCGGTAAGGATCATCAGCATCATATCCGTGCTCCGGCGCAGCATCGGCAGGAACAGGGCAGCCGACGCGGCCATCATCAGGATCACTTCGCCGGAAAACTTCCAGCCGGACGGCAACGTCGCATAGCCGAACCCGCCCAGCGCGAAGACAAGGGCGGTCTGGCAGAACAGGTAGAGCGCGTCGAGACCCATGATCGACGGGGTGAGGATGCGGTTTCCGGTAATCGTCTGGAAGATGACGGTGGAAACTGCAACGGACACGGCGACCTGGACCAGCCCAAGGAGTTGCGACAGACGCAGGCCGAGCACGAAGCCGATATTGCCACGCAGTCCGATGAACAGGTAGAGGCCGCAGACCACGGCTGCGACCGCGCACGTCGCCATGACCACATGGCGCGGCGCAGCGGCGAGCGAGGACCGGGCCAGCGCTTCACCCACGGCCCGGCCTGAAATGCAGGATGGCGAGAAAGGCGAATGCGCCGACCACGCCGAGCACCGTGCCCACCGGAATTTCGTACGGATAGCGGAGCAGGCGTCCGGCGATGTCGCAACCCAGAACCAGCAGCGCACCGAATATGCCGACCAGCGGAATCGTCGAGCGCAGGTTGTCGCCGGCGATGCGAGACACGACTGCCGGAATGACCAGCCCGACAAAGGGGATGGCACCGACGACGACCATCGTCAACGCGGATACGCCCGCCACGATGACCAGGCCGATCTGGAGCATGCGCGCGTAGTCGACGCCCAGGCCGACGCTTGCCTCGCGGCCCAGCGACATGATCGTCAACCGGTCGGCAACGTACCATGCCAGGATCACGCAGACTGCCGTCAGCCAGAGCACCTCGTAGCGGCCGCGCAGCACGCCGGAGAACTCGCCATTGCGCCAGATCTCGATCAGCTGAAGGAGATCGGCCTGCCACGCGACATAGGTGACGCCGGCACCGATCACCCCGCCGTAGACCAGCCCGAACAGAGGCACCAGAAACGGCTGCGTCGGCGGCAGGTGCCGAGCCAGCGCGAGGAACAGCGACGTGGTGCCGAGCGCAATCAGGGTGGCGAGCGCAGCCTTGGCGAGAACCGGGGAATCGGGCGCGAAGATGGTGACGATCAGGATGCCGAGCGCCGCTCCCTGCATGGTCCCGGCGGTCGAAGGTTCGACGAAGCGATTTCGGGCCATCGCCTGCATGACGAGGCCGGCGATGGCCAGGCCGCTCCCGGCAAGAACGACCGCCAGCGTCCGCGGCAGGCGGCTCGCCAGCACCAGCGCCAGAGCGTCGGGATCGTCGATCAACCGGATCGGGTCGAGGGTGCCGACGCCGACGAACAGGCTACAGCCTGCCAGCAGCACAAGCGACAGGACGGAGCCGGCCAGTAACCGCGTGGGCGCCGCGCTTGCGACCATCAGTGTGCGGAAAAACCGTGTGCGAGCGCGTCGAGGACCCGAACCGTGGCGCCTATGCCACCGGCGCCGATATAGAAGTCGGTCGCTGGCAGATAGATCACCTGCTGTTTGCGCCAGGCTGTCGTCGCCGCCACCAGCTCGTTGTCGAGCGTCATGCGAGCGTTCTCCTTGCCCTCGCCAATCGCCGCGGCCCGATCCAGAACGAGCAACCAGTCGGGATTGGTTTCACGGATGAACTCGAACGACACGGCTTCGCCGTGCTGGGCAGCGACCGCCGTTTCCGCGGCAGCCGCCAGACCGAGTTCCCGATGCAGCCAGCCGAATCGGGAACCGGGGCCATAGACCGATATTTTCGGGCCGCTGGTCATCACGATCAGCGCATTGCCCTTCCCCGACACGGCGCGCTTGGCGCGCTCGACGGCCTGGTCGAGTTCGGCGACGAGGTTCCCGGCTGCCTGCTCGCGTTCGAACAGCTTGCCATAGGCCAGCGTGTGGGCGCGCGCCTCTTCGATCATGTTCGCGCCGGTGAGCGTCATGTCGATCGCCGGCGCGACCTGCGACACGGAGCCGAGCTGGCCGGCAGTGCGTGCCCCGACGATGATCATGTCGGGAGCGAGGGCGCTGAGCGCCTCCAAGTCCGGCTCGAACAGCGTGCCCACCGTCTGCGCCTTGTCCACGATGCCGGCCAGTTCGGGAATGAACAGATTGTCGGGCACGCCCGCGATCTCGACACCGAGGTGGTGGAGCGTGTCGATGGCAGGAATGTCGTAGACGGCGACACGCTTCGGCGGCGACGCGATTTCCACCGGGCCGCGTGCGGTTTCGATCTCGAATGCCCATGCGGGCACGACGGCGACCGCGAGAAACGACGCGATGCCGAGCGCAGGGAGCCACCACCTCATGACCGGCCCTCCTCCCATGACATGGGACCGAGCTTCTCCTTGAAGCCGAAGCGCAGAAGATGCACCTCGATCACCTCCTGCGTGCGGGCGCGTTGGTCGTTGTCCGGAGCCTCGACCTCCACCCGCAGACCAACGCCGTCGGCCTGAAGGCGCGCTATGCCGAACGGAAAACGGCACACGCCGGCCTCCGGCTCGAATTCCACCGGGATCTTGTGCCGGAAATGCTTGCAGAGTTGCTGGAGGTAGCGACTGGCGTGCCGAGTCTGAACGGTGGAAGAAGAGAAGGACATGGGGGGAGTTTCGTTTGTTGACTTGTTTCCTCCAGTTATCGAAAAATGCAAGGCCGGGCAAGGTTTTGCTGCGCTTTCATCCACATATGAGAGGCAGCGCGGGGAGAACGGCAAATTGCCGGATTCGGCGAGGAGCGCGGAAAAGGGCTGCTTGGGCGCGGTCGGTACAAATTTGGCACAAAACGCGACATGGGCAAAAACCGTTGACCGCCGCGGCGTTCCGCGAAGTTCGATTTTATCAGTGTTTTCAAGAGCTTGAAGGTTGGCTGGGGAACCTGGATTCGAACCAGGACTAACGGAGTCAGAG
>JBLJBS010000174.1:0-5390 GCA_047637695.1 Aquamicrobium sp.
GCTATGGCGGCACTGGGCCGCAAGTCCACGACCATATCGTGCTGCGCCATGCCGGACGCTGGCCTACGCCGTCTATCCTGCGCTTCGATGTGGAGCGTGGAACAATGCTGTCCATGGTCGGACAGGGCTTCGGCATCACCATCGCCGGCGCGGCCACTGCGTTGCTGCCCACAACCGGAATCGTATTCCTACCTTTTGCCGATGAACCAGAGCCGGTTGCCTTTACCGCTGTCTGGTCGCCGTTCAATCGCAGCGCCGCGCTTCGTAATCTGCTCAACCTCGCAGGTCGGATGAACCGTTGGAGCGATTCGCCCGGCCAGTTGCGCGACGGCGACCACTCAGCCGGATAGCGGTGAAAGGCATCCATCCTATTTGCCGCCGATAGTATCCGGCAGCCCTCCCGCATCCCCTTACCTGTTGCCTGTCCCGATTTTGACTATTCTCTGATCGGCTCCGTTTCTTTTGCCGACTGGAGCCTGTATGCGCGGAGGACGAATCCTTTGGGGTCAGATCGCCGTAGTCTTCACAATCGTTCTGGTGATGACATGGGCGGCGACGCAATGGGCAGCGTTCCGCCTCGGCTTTCAGCCGCAGCTTGGAGCACCATGGTTCGAGCTGGCGGGCCTGCCAGTCTATTATCCCCCGGCCTTCTTCTGGTGGTGGTTTTCGTTCGACGCCTACGCCCCCGCCATCTTCGTCGAGGGGGGCATCATCGCGGTATCGGGCGGCTTCCTCGCCATCGCCGCCGCCATCTTCATGTCGATCATCCGGGCACGGGAGGCGCGAAACGTCGCCACCTACGGATCGGCGCGATGGGCCGAGGATCGGGAAATCCGCGCGGCCGGATTGCTCGGCCCCGATGGCGTCCTGCTCGGCCGATACGACCGGGACTATCTGCGCCATGACGGCCCCGAGCATGTCTTGTGCTTCGCCCCGACGCGCAGCGGCAAGGGCGTCGGATTGGTGGTGCCGACGCTGCTGACATGGCCGGCATCCGCCATCGTCCACGACATAAAAGGGGAGAACTGGACGCTGACAGCGGGCTTCCGCGCCAAACACGGCCGCGTTCTGCTGTTCGATCCGACCAACGCCAGATCGTCGGCCTACAACCCGCTGCTGGAGGTCAGGCAAGGGGAATGGGAAGTCCGCGACGTGCAGAACATCGCGGATATATTGGTTGATCCCGAAGGCAGTCTCGACAAGCGCAACCATTGGGAAAAGACCAGCCATAGCCTGCTGGTCGGCGCGATCCTGCATGTTCTCTATGCGGAGAAGGACAAGACGCTGGCGGGCGTCGCCAACTTCCTGTCCGACCCGCGCCGTCCGGTCGAGGCCACCTTGCGGGCGATGATGGACACGCCGCATCTCGGCGAGTCCGGTGTCCATCCCGTCATCGCGTCGTCGGCCCGCGAGCTGCTGAACAAATCCGAGAACGAACGGTCGGGCGTATTGAGCACCGCCATGTCCTTTCTCGGCCTCTACCGCGATCCCGTGGTGGCGCGGGTGACGGCGCGATGCGACTGGCGCATTGCCGATCTGGTCGGCAGCCGCCAGCCCGTCACGCTCTATCTGGTCGTGCCGCCGTCCGACATAAACCGCACCAAGCCACTTATCCGCCTGATCCTCAACCAGATCGGTAGGCGGTTGACGGAGGAATTGCACACGTCCGGCACGCGGCATCGTTTGCTGTTGATGCTGGACGAATTTCCGGCGCTCGGCCGGCTCGACTTCTTTGAATCGGCGCTCGCCTTCATGGCGGGGTATGGAATCAAAGGCTTCCTGATCGCGCAGAGCCTCAACCAGATCGAGCGCGCCTATGGCCCTAACAATGCGATCCTCGACAACTGCCACGTCCGCGTCAGCTTTGCGACCAATGACGAGCGCACAGCAAAAAGGGTAAGCGACGCGCTCGGCACCGCGACCGAGTTGCGCGATTCCACCAACTATGCCGGGCACAGACTGGCCCCGTGGCTCGGGCATCTCATGGTTTCGCGGCAGGAGACCGCCCGGCCGCTGCTGACGCCCGGCGAGATCATGCAGCTACCGCCGACCGATGAAATCGTGATGGTCGCGGGCACGCCGCCGATCCGCGCTACCAAAGCCCGCTATTTCGAGGATGCGCGGTTTCAGGAACGCATCCTGACCCCGCCCGATCTGGTCGCCGCTCCGCTGGCGCCCAGCCCATCCGCCGATGACTGGTCCGGCCGCGTGGTCGCGGCAGAAAGCCATTCCGCGCCGGCTGCCGCAGACGGGGCCGAGGGCGATCCGGCCAATGCCGGCATCCGCCGCGAGCCGGAATTGCCAAGCCAAGAGGAAATCGTCGCCCCGCCGCCGTCGCCCAAACAGGAGTTCGAGTTTCTGGACGACGAGCCGGACGTTGACGCGGCCAAGGCCCGCGCCATGCGCCAACGCATGAGGATGGTGGCGCGACAGGTGGCGTTGAACCCCGATGACGGAATCGACCTTTGAGGGCACGAACATGACCACGCGCACCCGCCTGAATCTCTATTTTGACCCCTCGCTTATGCCGCAGATCGAGTCGCTGGCGCTGCGCCGCAAGGTCTCGAAATCCGCCATCGTGGAGGCGGCCGTCATGTCCTACCTGTCCGGCGATTCAGCCGACCAGCTTGAAGCCGCCATGTCGCGCCGCTTGGACAAGCTCGGCCGCCAGATCGACACGCTCGACCTGGATCTCGCCGTCCTCGGCGAGACGGTCGCGCAGTTCATCCATTTCTGGATGACCATCACGCCGCCGCTTACGGGAGCCGCACAATCCGCTGCCCGCGCCAAAGGCGCGGAGCGGTTCGAGGGCTTCATGCAGAATCTCGGCCGGCGTCTGGCGACCGGCGACAGGTTCCTAAAGGAACTGTCGCGCGATATTGATGCCGCCGAGGCTACAGTATCCGAAAAAGTTAGCCTCGGAGATTGAGGCGGAACGTGCCAAGCGCCTCCATTACTTCCTCTTTCGTAGCCTCGGTAATCTTTCTGCCAATTCGTGCGCCCGTTTGGAGAACATCCATCAGATAGTCCGCGTCTTGCGCGAGGGTCAATCGGCGCTCTCGAACCGGAGCAAGCAACGCCTGTAACACGGAAACCAAACGGCGCTTCAATGCCATGTCTCCAAGACCACCCCGGCGATAATGGGCTTTCAGCTCCGCGATAGCCTCACTGTCTTCATCGAATGCGTCGAGATAGGTGAAGACGACATTTCCTTCGACACGGCCGGGATCGGAAACTCGTAGATGATCGGGGTCCGTATACATCTGGTTGACAGCTTCCTCGATTTCTTCGTCACTCGCCGAAAGAAGGATTGCATTGCCTTGAGACTTGCTCATCTTCGCTTTGCCATCCACGCCGGGCAATCGTCCGATAGTGGGGATGAGCGCACGGGCCTCTGGAAGCACCATTTTGCTCGTTTGACGATTTAGGCGGCGCACGATCTCGTTTGTTTGTTCAATCAACGGTGCCTGATCTTCGCCGACCGGGACTAGGGTTGCCTTGAAGCCGGTAATATCAGCGGCCTGCCCGACTGGATAGCACAGGAAACCGGCAGGTATGTCGCGGCCGAAGCCGCGAGCCTGAATTTCCTCCTTAATTGTTGGATTCCGTTCGAGCCGGGCCACCGTGACGAAGTTTAGATAGAACATCGTCAGTTCAGCGAGGGCAGGCAATGCAGACTGGACACAGATCGTCGAAATCGCCGGGTCTATGCCAACAGCCAAGTAGTCTAGCGTCACCTCCATGACGTTGCGGCGCACCTTGTCGGGATCATGGGCGTTATCGGTGAGTGCTTGGGTATCAGCCAACAGAAGATATTGCTTGTGCTGGTGTTGGAGTGCGACGCGGTTGCGGAGCGATCCGACATAGTGCCCCAAGTGCAGGGGGCCGGTCGTCCGGTCGCCAGTCAAGATTAAGGAGTGAAGATCAGTTTTCGAGGGCATTGTTCAAGCTCTTTTGAATAGAGCCGCTGCCTCGGTCGGATGGAAAATGATCGGATAGACCAAGCCGCCAAAGCAGCGGCCAAGGTCAAGATGATATGACGGGCCGCGCTTAAAAAGCGCGCCACCAGCGTTGCGAGAGAACTGTAGGCCGGTTCGTCATGACCGCCACCACTACAGGGTAAGCTGTTATCTGCCAAGCTCGGATTGCACTCCGGGCGTGCCTTTGGCCATTCCGATTCCCGGTCGAGATTGGCCCAGAGCCAGCGGTGGGGGGAAGTCTACCCATCCTATTTACCGCCGTTCGCCGCCGATCACCGCCGCCGCTTAGATACTTGTTGAACCGGCCAGATTTCGGCCTCTCTTAATCGACCCCGATCCGGGGATCGCCTGTCGCGCCCCATGAAGAAACGGGGCCGACATGACGACCAACCACCATAAACCGGAGGCGATTGCACGCGGCGCGCGCATGTTGCGCACCGCGCTCGGCCCCGCCATTGCCCGGCTGCTCGAAGACCCGGCCGTGGTCGAGGTGATGTTGAACCCGGACGGGCGGTTGTGGATCGACCGCCTGTCCGAAGGGCTTTCCGACACGGGCGAGCGCCTGTCCGCCGCCGATGGCGAACGCATCGTGCGGTTGGTCGCGCACCATGTCGGTGCGGAGGTTCATTCCCGAAGCCCCCGCGTCTCGGCCGAACTGCCCGAGAGCGGGGAGCGGTTCGAGGGCCTGCTGCCGCCCGTGGTCGCCGCCCCGACCTTCGCCATTCGCAAGCCCGCCGTCGCGGTGTTCACGCTCGACGACTATGTGGCTGCGGGCATCATGTCTGCCGATCAGGCGGATACGCTGCGCGCCGCTGTCCAGTCCCGCGCCAATATCTTGGTGGCCGGCGGCACCAGCACCGGCAAAACCACGCTGACCAATGCGCTGCTCGCCGAGGTGGCGAAGACGGCGGATCGCGTCGTCATCATCGAGGACACGCGCGAGCTGCAATGCGCCGCGCCCAACCTTGTCGCCATGCGGACGAAAGACGGCGTGGCAACACTTTCCGATCTGGTCCGTTCCTCGCTGCGCTTGCGCCCCGACCGCATCCCCATCGGCGAGGTTCGCGGCCCCGAAGCCCTCGATCTGCTCAAAGCGTGGGGAACCGGCCATCCGGGCGGGATCGGCACCATCCATGCCGGCACCGGCATCGGTGCGCTGCGCCGCCTTGAACAACTCATTCAAGAGGCTGTCGTCACCGTCCCGCGCGCGCTGATCGCCGAGACCATCGACCTTGTTGCCGTCCTTTCCGGGCGCGGTTCAGCGCGCCGGCTGGCCGAACTCGCCCGCGTCGAAGGGCTGGGGCCGGACGGCGACTACCGCATCACCACTGCAATCCAAACCAGCACAGGAGAGTCTTCATGATCCGCACGATTTCGCGCGGCACTCGCCGCATGGCGACCGCCGCATCC
>JBLJBS010000175.1:0-16307 GCA_047637695.1 Aquamicrobium sp.
TGCCGGGAGGGCCGCCGGCAATGCCCTCGCCGTGATCGTAGAAGATTTCCGAGCATGGACCACACGGGCCGGTATCGCCCATTGCCCAGAAATTGTCGCTGGTCGCGATGCGGATGATGCGGTCGTCGGACAGTCCGGCAATCTTCTTCCAGTGGCCGGCGGCCTCGTCGTCGGTGTGGTAGACCGTGACGAGCAGGCGGTCGCTTGCCAGCCCGAACTCGCGGGTCAAAAGGTTCCAGGCCAGCTCGATGGCGACATCCTTGAAATAGTCACCGAACGAGAAATTGCCGAGCATCTCGAAGAAGGTGTGATGACGCGCGGTGTAGCCGACATTGTCGAGATCGTTGTGCTTACCGCCGGCGCGAACACATTTCTGGGCGGTGACGGCACGGCTATAGGGCCGCTGCTCCAGCCCCGTGAAGACGTTCTTGAATTGGACCATGCCGGCATTGGTGAACATCAATGTCGGGTCGTTGCGCGGCACGAGCGGGCTCGAAGCCACGGCTTCATGTCCGTTCCGGGCAAAGTAGTCGAGAAAGGCCGACCGTATCTCGTTGACGCCGCTCATGCCAAAAGCCTTTTGAGAAGGAGCTGCAACGCCCCGCAAGAGAAGAATAATTCAGGACAGGCTTTTAGCGTCGCCTCATGCCTCTGTCCAGAAAGGCGGCGCATCCGATCACGATTGGGTGCCGCGCCCGGCAACCCGCTTGAAAGCTGCCATCGCACCATTAAAAAGGGCCGCCGGCATCCGGCCGGCGACCCCATGTTTCATGACGATGACGGAGAAAGACGCTGCCTACATACCCGAGGCTTCGTCGACATCGGAACCGTCCTGGTCGCCGGGGCCGCCATTCTCGAGGAAGCGGTCGGCAATGAGGCCGGCATTCTGGCGCAACGTCAATTCGATCTCCTGCGCGGTATCGGGATTGTCGCGCAGGAACTGCTTGGCGTTCTCACGCCCCTGTCCGAGACGCTGCGAATTGTAGGAGAACCAGGCGCCGGACTTCTCGACCACGCCGGCCTTAACGCCGAGATCGACCAGCTCGCCGGTCTTGGAGACGCCTTCGCCATACATGATGTCGAACTCGACCTGCTTGAAGGGCGGCGCCAGCTTGTTCTTGACCACCTTGACCCGGGTCTGGTTGCCGACGACCTCGTCGCGATCCTTGACCGCGCCGATGCGGCGAATGTCGAGCCGGACCGAGGCATAGAATTTGAGCGCGTTGCCCCCCGTCGTTGTCTCGGGCGAGCCGAACATGACGCCGATCTTCATCCGAATCTGGTTGATGAAGATGACCATGCAGTTCGAGCGCGAGATCGAGGCGGTGAGCTTGCGCAGCGCCTGGCTCATCAGCCGGGCCTGAAGGCCGGGGAGCGAATCGCCCATCTCGCCCTCGATCTCGGCGCGCGGCGTCAGCGCGGCGACCGAATCCACCACCAGCACGTCGATGGCGCCGGAGCGCACCAGCGTGTCGCAAATCTCCAGCGCCTGCTCGCCCGTGTCGGGCTGAGAGATCAGGAGATTCTCCAGATCGACGCCGAGCTTGCGGGCATAGACGGGATCGAGCGCATGTTCGGCATCGACGAAGGCGCAGATGCCGCCCTTCTTCTGCGCCTCGGCTACGGTGTGGAGGGCCATCGTGGTCTTGCCCGAGCTTTCGGGCCCGTAAATCTCAACGATGCGGCCCTTGGGCAGTCCGCCGACGCCGAGCGCTATGTCGAGGCCGAGCGAGCCGGTGGAAACCGTCTCTATCTCGACCACCTGTTCATTGGCCCCGAGCCGCATGATCGAGCCCTTGCCGAAAGAACGCTCGATCTGCGCGAGCGCCGCATCCAGAGCCTTTGATTTGTCCACCGAACTACCCTCAACAAGCCGTAACGAGTTCTGTGACATGATAACCTACCCCTTGATCCTCAGCGAAGCCGGGTCTTTCCCGTGTCCCTGTGTTTTTTGTACCTTTTTTGTTCTATTTTTGCAAGGGGATTAACAATTTGATTTATATAGACAATATTATTTTGTTCTTCTTTTGTATTGGCGCTTTGCGATCCAGCAGGCGCGGTGGCGAGACCGCCCATTTCAGCGACTGACGGCGAATCGCGCCACCAGTGCGATCAACTGGCCCTGCCGGTGAGTCCCGGTCTTCTGGAAGATAAGCTTGGTGCGCTGGCGCACCGTTCCTTCAGACAGGCATAGGAGTTGCGCCGCCTCGGCCAGCGACAGGCCGTTGACGAGAATTTCGCACAGCCGCGTTTCGGCCGCCGACAATCCGAAGGCCAGGCTGAGGCTGACGGGATCGAGCCGCAGCAACGTTCCGATCAAGGGCCGGATCACCACAAGCGCCTGCGGCCGCGGCCGCACCAGAAGGGCGAGGTTCGATCCGGCGAACTCGGGCGCGCGGGTCACGCCGATCCGGAAGACATGTCCGCACGAAGCGAAGCTGGCGGTGCTGGATACCTGCTGCCCTCTGCGGGCGAGCAGGTTGGCGAGCGTTTCTTCCAGCCAGCGCTGCGCCGGCTGATCGCGCAGGGTCAGGATGTCGCCTAAGCCTGTCATGAAGTCGCCGTGGACCATGGCGACGCCGGCTTCGGAATTCGCCTCGAATATATGCCGGTCGGCATCAACGAGAAAAGCAGCCGCATCGATCTGCTCGATGAGCAGGCCAAGGCGCTTCGTGTTTTCCAGCCCGCCGCGAAGCATGGCGGCGCTGCGCACAGCATCGGCCCATCCATCCCTGACCCGATGGAGAACCTCCCCGGTGAAACGGTCCGCGTGAGAAGCGCGGCCGAGGTCGTAGTGCCATGAAACCAGGATGGTGTTGTTCCGGTCGACATCCAGCCGCGTTCCGGAAGCGGCTTTCATCTGCGGCTGCGGCTCCAGCCAGTCGGCGTAAAATTCGGTGTGACGGAAAGCTGAAGACGGGCTGTCGCGCTCCGAAATGCTGACATTTCCGGCCGCAACGGAATTCCAGAACGCCATCCATGGATTGATCGCGGCATAGTGCTCGACATAAGAGGCGACGAAGTCGGGATCGATCCCTTCATAAAAGGCGGAATTGACTAAAAGCCGCTGCGTGTCGAAATTGACGATCGTCGGCGCGGAACCCGGCAGCACCTTCCGAAGATAGCGGCAGACATCCTCCCAGGAACCCCGGCCCCAACCGATTTCACCCAAAAGATGGGAAATCCCGTCTGCAGCTTTCGCTGCATCGCCCTCCTGCTGAATGACACGCCTCCCCTGCCCCTCCGATCATCAGGCTATCAGATATGATCGAGATACGGCCAGCAGATATTTGATGTCCGGACGGACAAGGTCCGAAGCGACTTTCGCAAACCAACGTCGAAACGGCAAAAAGGCCGCCGGCGATCCCGCCGGCAGCCTTTTTACTCAGGTTGCCTTCCGCGCCTATTCGGCGGGGTTTGCCGTCATGTCGGCGAGAACCGGAGCCGCCATCTCGGCACCGGTCGTCTTGCGGCGTTCGTCGAGGATCAGTTCGTCGCGCTGGGTGGCGATGCGCCTGATCTGGCTCATGGTGCCGCCGGTGCCGGCCGGGATCAGTCGGCCGACGATGACGTTTTCCTTCAGACCCTGCAGCGTGTCGGTCTTGCCGGCAACCGCCGCCTCGGTCAGCACGCGGGTCGTCTCCTGGAACGAGGCGGCCGAGATGAAGGACGGTGTCTGCAGCGAAGCCTTGGTGATGCCGAGCAGCACCGGCTGGCCGGCCGCGGGCTTCTTGCCCTCTTCGATCAGGCGGTCGTTGACCTCGTCCAGCTCGATCACGTCGACATGATCGCCGGGGATGTAGGTCGAGTCGCCCTGCTCGGTGATCTCGACCTTCTGCAGCATCTGCCGGACGATGACCTCGATGTGCTTGTCGTTGATCAGCACGCCCTGGAGGCGGTAGACCTCCTGGATCTCGTTGACGAGGTAGCGCGCCAGCTCCTCGACGCCCTTGATGGCAAGGATGTCGTGCGGAGCCGGGTTGCCTTCGAGGATGTAGTCGCCCTTCTCGATGGTGTCGCCGTCCTGGAGATGGAACGGCTTGCCCTTCGGGATCAGGTACTCGACCGGCTCCAGCGTCGAATCGTGCGGCTCGATGACGATGCGGCGCTTGTTCTTGTAGTCGCGCCCGAACCGCACCGTGCCGTCGATCTCGGCCATGATGGCGTGGTCCTTGGGACGACGGGCCTCGAACAGCTCGGCCACCCGCGGCAGACCGCCGGTGATGTCCTTTGTCTTGGCGCTTTCCATCGGCAGACGCGCCAGCACGTCGCCCGGCTGGACGGTCGCGCCGGGTTCGACCGACAGGATCGCCTCGACCGAGAGCATGAAGCGCGCGTCGCTGCCCTTGGCCAGCTTGATCGGCTTGCCCTTGTCGTCGAGCACCACGATGGCCGGCTTGAGGTCCGTACCACGCGGCGTCGAACGCCAGTCGATGACCTCGCGCTTGGTGATGCCGGTGGATTCGTCGGCGGTTTCCTGAACCGAGATACCGTCGACCAGATCCTCGAAGGACACCTTACCGCCTGTTTCCGTCAGGATCGGGCGGGTGTATGGATCCCACTCGGCAATGCGCTGGCCACGCTTCACATGGTCACCCTCGTCGATGAAGATGCGCGAACCGTAGGTGACGCGGTGAACCGCCCTCTCCTTGCCGCCTTCATCGAGGATCAGGATCGCCATGTTGCGGCCCATCACCACCAGATTTCCGTCGGAATTGCGCACCACGTTGCGGTTGCGAACCGCCACCGTGCCTTCATAGGACGCTTCGAGGAACGACTGGTCCACCACCTGCGCCGTGCCACCCATGTGGAACGTACGCATGGTGAGCTGGGTGCCCGGCTCGCCGATCGACTGCGCGGCGATGACGCCGACGGCCTCGCCGATATTGACCGGAGTACCACGGGCAAGATCGCGGCCATAGCAGACCGCGCAAACGCCGGTGCGAACCTCGCAGGTCAGCGCGGAGCGGATGATGACGGACTGGATGCCCGCTTTCTCGACCGCGTCGACATCACGTTCGTCGATCAGGGTGCCGCCCTTGACGATCACCTCACCCGTCACGGGATGGGAGATGTCCTCCAGCGTCGTGCGGCCGAGAATACGCTGGCCGAGCGAGGCCACGACCTGACCGGCATCGACGATCGGCTGCATGGTCAGACCCTTGTCGGTGCCGCAATCGGTCTGGGTGACGATGCAGTCCTGCGCCACGTCGACGAGGCGGCGGGTGAGATAACCCGAGTTAGCCGTCTTCAGCGCGGTGTCGGCCAGACCCTTGCGGGCGCCGTGGGTCGAGTTGAAGTACTCGAGAACGGTCAGGCCTTCCTTGAAGTTCGAGATGATCGGCGTCTCGATGATCTCGCCCGACGGCTTGGCCATCAGGCCGCGCATGCCGGCGAGCTGGCGCATCTGGGTCGGCGAGCCGCGGGCGCCCGAATGCCTCATCATGTAGATCGAGTTCATCGGCTTCTGGCGGCCGTCGTCGTTGAACTCGACGGCCTTGATGCGCGCCATCATCTCCTCGGCGACCTTCTCCGAGCACTTGGCCCAGGCGTCGACCACCTTGTTGTACTTCTCGCCCTGGGTGATCAGGCCGTCATTGTACTGCTGCTCGAAGTCCTTGGCCTCGGCCTCGGTCTTGGCCACCAGCGCCGCCTTGGTGTCGGGGATCAGCATGTCGTCCTTGCCGAACGAGATGCCGGCGCGGCAGGCATGGCTGAAGCCGAGCGCCATGATGCGGTCGCAGAAGATCACCGTCTCCTTCTGGCCGCAGTGGCGATAAACCGTGTCGATCATCTTGGAGATGTTCTTCTTGGTCATTTCCTGGTTGGCGGTCTCGAACGGCACGTTGACGTTCTTCGGCAGAAGCTCGCCGATGATCATGCGGCCCGGCGTGGTGTCGTAGATCTTCGACACGACGTTGCCGTCGACGTCGACGCCGCGGTAGCGCCCCTTGATCTTGCTGTGCAGGGTCACGGCCTCGGTCTCGAGCGCATGGTGCAGCTCGCCCATGTCGGAGAAGGCCATGCCCTCGCCCGGCTCGTTCTGGTTCATGATCGACAGGTAGTAGAGACCGAGAACCATGTCCTGCGACGGCACGATGATCGGCGCGCCGGAAGCCGGGTGCAGAATGTTGTTGGTCGACATCATCAGCACGCGGGCTTCGAGCTGCGCTTCCAGCGACAGCGGCACGTGGACCGCCATCTGGTCGCCGTCGAAGTCGGCGTTGAAGGCGGTGCAGACCAACGGGTGAAGCTGGATAGCCTTGCCTTCGATCAGGATCGGCTCGAACGCCTGGATGCCGAGGCGGTGCAGCGTCGGCGCCCGGTTCAGAAGCACCGGATGCTCGCGGATGACCTCGTCGAGGATATCCCAGACTTCCGGCTTTTCCTTCTCGACCAGCTTCTTCGCCTGCTTGACGGTGGACGAATAGCCCTTGGCGTCGAGACGGGCGTAGATGAACGGCTTGAACAGCTCGAGCGCCATCTTCTTCGGCAGGCCGCACTGGTGCAGCTTCAGCTCCGGGCCGGTGACGATGACCGAGCGGCCGGAATAGTCGACGCGCTTGCCGAGCAGGTTCTGGCGGAAGCGGCCCTGCTTGCCCTTGAGCATGTCGGAGAGCGACTTCAGCGGACGCTTGTTGGCGCCGGTGATGACGCGGCCGCGGCGGCCGTTGTCGAACAGCGCGTCCACGGCCTCCTGAAGCATGCGCTTCTCGTTGCGGATGATGATCCCCGGCGCGCGCAGCTCGATCAGCCGCTTCAGGCGGTTGTTGCGGTTGATGACGCGGCGGTAGAGGTCGTTCAGGTCCGACGTCGCGAAGCGGCCGCCGTCGAGCGGCACCAGCGGCCGCAGGTCGGGCGGGATCACCGGGATGATCTTCATGATCATCCACTCCGGCCGGTTGCCGGATTCGATGAAGTTCTCGACGACCTTCAGCCGCTTCAGCAGCTTCTTCTGCTTCAGCTCGGACGTGGTCGAGGCCAGCTCGGAACGCAGGTCGCCGGCGATGCGCTCGAGGTCCATCGAGGCCAGAAGCTCATGGATGGCCTCCGCGCCGATCATGGCCGTGAACGAATCCTCGCCGTACTCGTCGACGGCGATCATGTATTCCTCTTCCGACAGGAGCTGGTGCTCCTTCAGCGCGGTCAAGCCAGGCTCGGTGACGATGTAGTTCTCGAAATAAAGGACGCGTTCGATATCCTTGAGCGTCATGTCGAGCAGCGTGCCGATGCGCGACGGCAGCGACTTCAGGAACCAGATATGGGCGACCGGCGCGGCCAGCTCGATATGGCCCATGCGCTCGCGGCGCACTCTCCTCAGCGTGACCTCGACGCCGCACTTCTCGCAGATGACGCCCTTGTACTTCATGCGCTTGTACTTGCCGCACAGGCACTCGTAGTCCTTGATCGGCCCGAAGATGCGCGCGCAGAACAGGCCGTCGCGCTCGGGCTTGAACGTGCGGTAGTTGATCGTCTCCGGCTTCTTGATCTCGCCGAACGACCAGGACTGGATCTTTTCCGGGCTGGCGAGCGAGATGCGGATGGCATCGAAGGTCTGCGCCGGCGCCTGCGGGTTGAAGAGATTCATGACCTCTTGGTTCATGCCGTTCTCCTTGTCGGGGCGTGGGGAAACCGCCCCTGAAATCTTGATCGACGGCGGCGGCATGCGCGAAAGCATGCCGCCGTGCTGTTGTCGTTACTCGGCCGCGTCGGGAAGCTGCGCCGGACCGGCATCGGCCAGCGTGTTCTCCAGCTCGACGTTGAGGCCCAGCGAGCGCATTTCCTTGACGAGAACGTTGAAGCTCTCGGGAATGCCGGCCTCGAAGGTGTCGTCGCCGCGCACGATCGCCTCGTAGACCTTGGTGCGGCCCGCCACGTCATCCGACTTGACGGTGAGCATCTCCTGAAGCGTGTAGGCCGCGCCATACGCCTCGAGCGCCCACACCTCCATCTCGCCGAAGCGCTGGCCGCCGAACTGCGCCTTGCCGCCCAGCGGCTGCTGGGTGACGAGCGAGTAGGGGCCGATCGAGCGCGCGTGGATCTTGTCGTCCACGAGGTGATGCAGCTTCAGCATGTAGATGTAGCCGACAGTCACCTGACGATCGAACTCTTCGCCCGTGCGCCCGTCAAAGAGCGTGGACTGGCCGCTGGTGGCCATCCCCGCCTGCTGCAGCATGGCGTCGATGTCGCTCTCGCGCGCGCCGTCGAAGACGGGCGTGGCGATCGAGACGCCGCGTTTCATCTGCTCGCCGAGACGGACGATGGACTCGTCGTCATAGTTGCGCACCGGCTCGTTGCGGTCGTTCTCGGGGATGATCTCCTCGATGGTCGCCCTGAGCGGCTTGATGTCTCCGCCTTCCTTGTAGGCCTCGATCAGCTGGCCGATCTTCTTGCCCATGCCGGAGCATGCCCAGCCGAGATGCGTCTCGAGGATCTGTCCGACATTCATACGGCTCGGCACGCCGAGCGGATTCAGCACGATGTCGACATGCGTGCCGTCCTCAAGGAACGGCATATCCTCGGCCGGCATGATGCGGCTGACCACGCCCTTGTTGCCGTGGCGGCCGGCCATCTTGTCGCCGGGCTGCATCTTGCGCTTCACCGCGACGAAGACCTTGACCATCTTCATCACCCCGGGGGGCATCTCGTCGCCGCGCTGCACCTTCTCGACCTTGTCCATGAAGCGCTGCTCCAGCGCCTTCTTGGACTCGTCGTACTGGCCGCGGAGCGCCTCGAGCTCGCTCTGCGCCTGCTCGTCCTCGACGGCGAACTGCCACCATTGCGAGCGCGGATAGTCGGCGATGCCCTCGCGGGTCAGCGCGCCGCCCTTCTTCCAGCCCTTGGGGCCGGCGATGGCGGTGCGGCCGTCCAGCATGTCGGCGAGGCGCGAATAGACGTTCCTGTCGAGGATCGCCTGCTCGTCGTCGCGGTCCTTGGCCAGCCGCTCGATCTCCTCGCGCTCGATGGCCATGGCGCGCTCGTCCTTCTCGACGCCGTGGCGGTTGAAGACGCGCACCTCGACCACGGTGCCGAAGGTCCCGGGCGGCATGCGCATGGAGGTGTCGCGCACGTCGGACGCCTTCTCGCCGAAGATGGCGCGCAGGAGCTTCTCCTCCGGCGTCATCGGGCTTTCGCCCTTCGGCGTGATCTTGCCGACCAGGATGTCGCCCGGCTGGACCTCGGCGCCGATGTAGACGATGCCGGCCTCGTCGAGGTTCTTCAGCGCCTCTTCCGAGACGTTCGGAATGTCGCGCGTGATCTCTTCCGGCCCGAGCTTGGTGTCGCGGGCCATGACCTCGAACTCCTCGATGTGGATCGAGGTGAAGATGTCGTCGGCGACGATGCGCTCGGACAGGAGGATCGAGTCCTCGTAGTTGTAGCCGTTCCACGGCATGAACGCGACGAGCACGTTGCGGCCGAGCGCCAGGTCGCCGAGATCGGTCGAGGGGCCGTCGGCGATGATGTCGCCCTTGTTGACCCGGTCGCCCACCCTGACCAGCGGACGCTGGTTGATGCAGGTGTTCTGGTTCGAGCGCTGGAACTTCTGCAGGCGGTAGATGTCGACGCCCGACTTGCCGGGATCGAGATCTTCCGTGGCGCGGATGACGATACGGGTCGCGTCGACCTGGTCGACGATGCCGCCGCGGCGGGCGCCGATGGCGGCGCCGGAGTCGCGGGCGACGACCGGCTCCATGCCGGTGCCGACGAACGGCGCCTCGGCGCGCACCAGCGGCACGGCCTGACGCTGCATGTTCGAGCCCATCAGCGCGCGGTTGGCGTCGTCGTTCTCGAGGAACGGGATCAGCGCCGCGGCGACCGAGACCATCTGCTTCGGCGACACGTCCATCAGGTCGACATTCTCGCGCGGGGTCATCATGACCTCGCCGGCATGGCGGCAGATCACGAACTCCTCGGTGAAGCCGCCGTCCGCATCGAGCTCGGCATTGGCCTGCGCGACATAATGCTTGGCCTCCTCCATCGCCGACAAATAGACGACGTCGTCGGTGATCCTGCCACCGGTGATCTTGCGGTACGGGCTTTCGATGAAGCCATACTTGTTCACGCGAGCAAACGTCGCCAAGCTGTTGATAAGACCGATGTTCGGGCCTTCCGGCGTCTCGATCGGGCAAATGCGGCCATAATGGGTCACGTGAACGTCGCGGACCTCGAAACCGGCACGCTCGCGGGTCAGACCGCCCGGCCCGAGCGCCGACAGGCGGCGCTTGTGGGTGATCTCGGAGAGTGGGTTGGTCTGGTCCATGAACTGCGACAGCTGCGACGATCCGAAGAACTCGCGCACCGCCGCCGCCGCCGGCTTGGCGTTGATCAAGTCCTGCGGCATCACCGTGTCGATCTCGATCGAGGACATACGCTCCTTGATCGCGCGCTCCATGCGCAGCAGGCCGACACGGTACTGGTTCTCCATCAGCTCGCCGACGGAGCGCACCCGGCGGTTGCCGAGATTGTCGATGTCGTCGATTTCGCCCTTGCCGTCACGCAGCTCGACCAGCGTTTTCACGACGGCGAGGATGTCCTCCTTGCGCAGCGTGCGCACGGTGTCCTCGGCGTCGAGCTCAAGACGCATGTTCATCTTGACGCGGCCGACCGCCGACAGGTCGTAGCGCTCGGAATCGAAGAACAGCGAGTTGAACATGGCTTCCGCCGTGTCCATCGTGGGCGGCTCGCCCGGGCGCATGACGCGGTAGATGTCGAACAGCGCGTCCTGGCGGCCCTCGTTCTTGTCCACGGCCAGCGTGTTGCGGATGTAGCCGCCGACATTGACGTGGTCGATGTCGAGGATCTTGATCTCGTCCTGACCGGCCTCGAGCAAAACCTTGAGCGTCTTCTCGTCGATCTCGTCGCCGGCCTCGAGATATATCTCGCCAGTGGCGTAGTTGACGATGTCCTCGGCCAGGTAGGAGCCGTAGAGATCGTCCTCGGTGGCGCGGATCGCCTTCAGGCCCTTCTCGGCGAGCTGCTTGGCCTGGCGCGCGGTGATCTTGCGTCCAGCCTCGACCACGACTTCGCCGGTGTCGGCGTCGACGAGGTCGTTGACGGCCTTGAGGCCGCGGAAGCGGTCGGCGGAATAGGGAATGCGCCAGTGGTCGCCCGCACGCTCATAGGTGAGCTTGTCGTAGAAGGTCGACAGAATCTCTTCGCCGTCCATGCCCAGCGCCATTAGCAGGCTGGTGACGGGGATCTTACGGCGACGGTCGATACGGGCGTGCACGACGTCCTTCGAGTCGAACTCGATGTCGAGCCACGAGCCGCGATAAGGGATGACGCGGGCGGCGAACAGCAGCTTGCCCGACGAGTGCGACTTGCCCTTGTCGTGGTCGAAGAAGACGCCCGGCGAACGGTGCATCTGCGAGACGATGACGCGCTCGGTGCCGTTGATGATGAAGGTGCCGTTCAACGTCATGAGCGGCATGTCGCCCATGTAGACGTCCTGCTCCTTGATGTCCTTGATCGACTTGGAGCCGGTGTCCTCGTCGATGTCGAACACGATCAGCCTGAGCGTCACCTTGAGCGGCGCGGCATAGGTCAGGTCGCGCTGACGGCACTCGTCGACGTCGAACTTCGGCGCCTCGAACTCGTACTTGACGAATTCGAGGATCGAAGCCCCGGAAAAGTCGGAGATCGGGAACACCGACTTGAAAACCGCCTGCAACCCCTCGTCGGGACGGCCGCCTTTCGGCTCGTCCACCATGAGGAACTGGTCGTAGGATGCCTTCTGAACCTCGATCAGGTTCGGCATCTCCGCAACTTCCGGAATCTTTCCGAAGAACTTGCGTACGCGCCTGCGACCATTGAACGTGTGGGTCTGGGCCATCGTCGCTCCTTGCTGCCTTCCCGGCTTCGTGCCGGCCATCGCCGGATCTGCCGACCGCTCGCGCGGTCAATTCGAACTTGCCTGCCGCTCGCGCGGCCTGGTCAAAACGGTTGAAAACCCGTTTCCTGAAGGCCGCTTTGGGCCCACAGGAAAGAGGTTCCCTGCAAATCTTCCGTCCCGCACCTACGCCACGGTTGGGACCGGCGGGCAGGACAAGCGCCCTGCCCGCCGAAACCAACGGGTCTTACTTCAGGTCGACCTTGGCGCCGGCTCCTTCGAGCTGGGCCTTGATCTTCTCGGCGTCGGCCTTGGAGACGGCTTCCTTGACCGGCTTCGGCGCGCCTTCGACCAGGTCCTTGGCCTCCTTGAGGCCGAGGCCGGTGATCGCGCGCACTTCCTTGATCACGTTGATCTTCTGGGCGCCGGCGTCGGTCAGGACGACGTCGAACTCGGTCTTCTCCTCGGCGGCCTCGGCCGGAGCAGCGGCGCCGGCAGCGGCGGCGACGGCGACCGGAGCGGCGGCGGAGACGCCCCACTTCTCTTCGAGCAGCTTCGACAGCTCGGCCGCTTCGAGAACGGTCAGGGCCGACAGGTCTTCAACGATCTTGGCGAGATCAGCCATTTTTCAATTCCTTCAAAAGTTCGAACAGGTGTTGTGTTGTTCAGTCTGAAACAGCCTTACGCCGCTTCGTCCTTCCGGGCATAGGCGCCGAAAACGCGGGCAAGATTTCCTGCCGGGGCGTTGACGACCGCAGCGATCCGGGTTGCCGGCGTCTGGATCATGCCGACGATCTTGGCCCTGAGCTCGTCCAGCGACGGCATGGTGGCAAGCGCCTTCACACCGTCCGCATCGAGCACCGCCGAGCCCATCGCGCCACCGAGAATGACGAGCTTGTCATTCCCCTTGGCGAAATCGGCTGCGACCTTGGGAGCCGCGACCGGATCATCCGCGTAGGCGATCAGGGTCTGTCCTTTGAACAGATCCTTCATGCCTTCGGATTCCGTACCCTGAAGAGCGATAACGGCGAGGCGGTTCTTCGCGACCTTGACGGTGCCACCGGCTGCGCGCATCTTCGACCTCAAGTCGTTCATGTTCGCGACGGTGAGCCCGGCATAGTGGGCCACGACCACCGAACCCGTGCCATTGAACACGTTGTTCAGGCTCGTGACGAATTCGCGCTTTTCCGCTCTATCCACTGCCTATCTCCAGTTGACGGCCGTTCAGGAAAACGGCCATCGGTTGCCTTTTGCCGCGCGGGACACTTCCATAGGAATCGCCCGAACGACGCTCGAGGATCCTGCCCCCTTTCGCCACGCCGGCGGGATCGTCATCCCGATAGCGCGCTGACAAAAGGCCAACACGGTTCGAACTTCCAAGCGGGGGATCGCCCCGTTCTTCAGCCCTTACCCGTCTCATGCAGACCCGGTCGGATTAAGGCCCGATGCTCTGGGCCGCCTGCAATCTCGGACAGGAGTGCCGGAAGCCTCACGGCTCTCGGCATCCGGCCCCCGCCGTGGCGGGAGCCGAATTCTTCAAAACCGCCTCAGGCGGCCGTAACGCTGGCGAGATCGAGCTTGAGGCCCGGCCCCATCGTCGAGGTGATCGCCACCTTCTTGACGTAATTGCCCTTGGCGCCGGACGGCTTCGCCTTGATGACGGCATCGGCGAAGGCGCGGATATTCTCTTCCAGCGCCTTGGCATCGAACGAGACCTTGCCGACGCCGCCATGGACGATACCGGCCTTCTCGACGCGGAACTCGACGGCGCCGCCCTTCGACGCCTTGACGGCGGCGGCGATGTCGGCGGTCACGGTTCCGACCTTCGGGTTCGGCATCAGGCCACGCGGACCGAGCACCTTGCCGAGACGGCCGACGAGCGGCATCAGATCCGGCGTGGCGATGCAGCGGTCGAAGTTGATCTCGCCCTTCTGCACGGTCTCGAGCAGGTCCTCGGCACCGACGATGTCGGCGCCGGCGGCGCGGGCCTCGTCGGCCTTGTCGCCACGCGCGAACACGGCGACGCGCACGGTGCGGCCGGTGCCGTTCGGCAGGTTGACGACGCCGCGAACCATCTGGTCGGCATGGCGCGGGTCGACGCCGAGATTCATCGCCACCTCGATCGTCTCGTCGAACTTGGCCGACGCACGATCCTTGAGGAGAGCCACGGCCTCGGACAGGTCGTACTGCTTGTTGGGATCAAGTCCCTCGCGCGACTTGGCGACGCGCTTTGCGATCTTCTTGGCCATCGTCTCAGTCCACCACTTCCAGGCCCATTGAACGGGCGGAGCCTTCGACCATGCGCATGGCGGCATCGACGTCGTTGGCGTTGAGGTCCTTCATCTTCGCTTCGGCGATCTCGCGCACCTTGGCGCGCCCGATCGTGCCGGCCTTGGCCTTGCCCGGCTCCTTCGAGCCCGACTTCAGGTTGGCGGCCTTCTTCAGGAAGTAGGTCACCGGCGGCGTCTTCATGACGAAGGTGAACGACTTGTCCTGATAGTAGGTGATGACGACCGGCGTGGGCTGGCCCTTCTCGACTTCCTGCGTGGCGGCATTGAACGCCTTGCAGAATTCCATGATGTTGATGCCACGCTGACCAAGCGCAGGGCCGATCGGGGGCGACGGCGTCGCCGAACCCGCAGCTACCTGAAGCTTGAGCTGGCCTGCAATCTTCTTAGCCATTTGCTCTTCTGCCTCTCATGATGCCGGAAATGTCCGGCGGTTGCAGTCGGTGGTGCGGAGACCTGCGGTCGGCTGGAGCCGCCCTCTCCTTCCACCATTCACGCGCGAATGACGACGAGGCCGCCACCCGCACTTCCCCGCCCCGGCCCGACGGGCCATGAGGGGGAAATTCGTGGTCAGCCCTTCTCGACCTGACCGAATTCCAGATCGACTGGGACGGCGCGGCCGAAGATCGACACCTCGACCTTGAGGCGCGAACGCTCCTCGTCGACTTCCTGCACCGTGCCGTTGAACGAGGCGAACGGACCGTCGGAAACGCGAACCGCCTCGCCGATCTCGAAGGTGACCGAGGGTTTGGGTCGCTCGACGCCTTCCTGGACCTGCTGCAGAATCTGCTGCGCTTCCTTCTCGGAAATCGGCACCGGCTTGGCGGTGCGCGGGTCTTCGCCGAGGAAACCGGTGACGCGCGGCGTGTTCTTGACGAGGCTGATGACCTGATCGGTCAGGTGCGCCTTCAACAGCACATAGCCGGGGAAGAACTTGCGCTCGGCATCGACCTTCTTGCCGCGGCGTATCTCGACGACCTTCTCGGTCGGAACCACGATCTGCTCGATCTGGTCGGCAAGGCCCTTTTGCTTCGCCTTATTCTCGATGTCCTCGGCAACCTTTTTCTCGAAATTCGAGTAGGCGTGGACGATGTACCACCGCGCAGTCATGTGCAGTATTCCCCGTAGTCGCGGCGTCAGCGGCCGATGCCGAGGATCAGCTCGATGGCGAACGCCATCACCTGATCGGAGGCAAAGAAGAAGATCGCAGCCAGACAGGCGAACACCATAACCATCATCGTCGAGATCATCGTCTCGCGCCGCGTCGGCCAGGTCACCTTGGCCGTCTCGCTGCGCACCTGCTGAAGGAAGACGAAGGGATTGGATGTCTTGGACGCCATCTGCCGCTCTTCTGGATTGCTCCGTGTTGCCCGGAGCATTGAAATTCTTGCATAAAACAGCAGCACGATTGCCGCGCATCCCATGCCGACACCCGAATCACACATAGCTTCAACTTGTTTTCAGCCATGCAATTCAGGCGCGTAAAGCCGAATCCCAGCCCCACGCGCCTTGCGTCTGAACGCTACATAGAGCCGAATCCCGGCTTATGCAAGAGGAGAGATCGAAGAAGCTCCGGGCTTGGCCGCTGCAGCGAAACCCGCCAGTCGGGAAATCGACATTCAGGATTTACCGGCGTGGACAAACTGGCAGGGGCAGCAGGGCTCGAACCCGCGACCTGCGGTTTTGGAGACCGCCGCTCTACCAACTGAGCTATACCCCTGCGCCGTTGGCTGCGGCCTTCCTATTTGTTCTTTCGGCGTGGCGCAAGAGCGCATTCGCGGTTCGCGCCGGTCCCGGGCGCATTTTCAAACACGCAACGTTCTTCCGGCCGCTTGCCACAAATCTTCTCGAGTTCCCGAAAGCCGACGCAACGCCCGTGCGGGCCACGATAGCCAGGCCCACCGCGACAGCCGCAGCCCGTACAGGGCGGCCTATCCTGACATCGCACATCGACGGCCGATCCGGACGTCGCGTCAGCCTGCCCCGCCGCCGCAGGTAACGAGAGCGCGAAGATTGCAGCCGACAGAACCAACCCCGAAAGCCTGCCCATTGGGCATATTGGAATCATTGTCGCCGGAATGCAAAACGGGCGGCCCGAAAGCCGCCCGTTACAGCTGAAGGTGCCTTCTGGCTCCTTCTTATTCCGTGATGCTTGCGACGATGCCTGCGCCGACGGTGCGTCCGCCTTC
>JBLJBS010000176.1:0-61921 GCA_047637695.1 Aquamicrobium sp.
CAACGACATGCGCTTCGCCACCGCGCAGGGGTTCAATTCCGGCGACCAGTTCTTCTCCTATCTCAAGGACGCCTTCGACACGCTCTATGCCGAAGGCCGGGCCGGGCGGGCGGCGATGATGAGCATCGGCCTGCACTGCCGGCTGATCGGCCGGCCGGGACGCGCCGCCTCGCTGCAGCGCTTCATCGATTACGTGAAGGGTCACGATCATGTCTGGCTGCCGACGCGCGGCGAAATCGCCGCACATTGGCGCGAAACCCACCCCTACGCGGCCCCGGCGCTGCGCCCGAGCCGCATGGCGAGAGAGGCGTTCGTCGCAACATTCGGCTCGATCTTCGAGCATTCGCCATGGATCGCCGACCGCGCTTTCGACCTCGAACTCGGCCCGGCGCATGACTGCGCCGCCGGCCTCCACAACGCGCTGGCGCGCATCTTCCGCGTGGCCAGCGCGGACGAGCGCCTCGGCGTCCTGAAGGCGCATCCCGACCTTGCCGGCAAGCTGGCGCAGGCGAAGCGGCTGACCGCGGAATCGAGCGCCGAGCAGGCTTCGGCCGGGCTCGACGCGCTGACCGACGACGAGCGCGCCACCTTCACCCGGCTGAACGACGCCTATACGGAAAAGTTCGGCTTTCCGTTCATCATCGCGGTCAAGGACAACACCAGGGCGAGCATTCTCGCCGCCTTCCGCGCCCGCATCGACAACGATCGCGAAACGGAGTTCGCCACCGCCTGCCGGCAGGTCGAGCGCATCGCCGAATTGCGGCTCAACGCCCTCGTACCCGCCTGAAGGACAAACGCAAGATGACCGGCCGCTCCTATTATGCGCCGCATGGGGGCCTGCCCCCGCAGACCGAGCTCCACACCGGCCGCGCCGTGTTCACCGACGCCTATGCGGTGATCCCGAAGGGGGTGATGAGCGACATCGTCACCTCTTATCTGCCATTCTGGGAAGGCACGCGGCTGTGGGTGCTGTCGCGGCCGCTCTCGGGCTTCGCCGAGACCTTCTCGCAATACATCATGGAGGTCCAGCCCGGCGGCGGCAGCGACCGGCCAGAGCCGGAGGCCGACGCCGAGGGCGTGCTGTTCGTGGTCGAGGGTGAGATTACCGTCACGCTCGACGGGGAAAACCATGTGCTGAAGCCCGGCGGATATGCCTATCTGCCGCCGGCGAGCGGTTGGACGGCGCGGAACGAAGCAACCGCGACAGCGCGCTTCCACTGGATCAGGAAGGCCTACGAGTTCGTCGAGGGGCTGGATGCTCCCGATGCGCTGTTCCTGAACGAGACCGACATCGCGCCGGCGCCGATGCCGGACACCGAAGGGCGCTGGGCGACGACCCGCTTCGTCGATCCGGAAGACCTGCGCCACGACATGCACGTCACCGTCGTCACCTTCGAACCGGGTGGGCTGATCCCGTTCGAGGAGACGCATGTGATGGAGCACGGCCTCTACGTGCTCGAAGGCAAGGCGGTCTACAAGCTCAATCAGGACTGGGTCGAGGTCGAGGCCGGCGACTTCATGTGGCTGCGCGCCTTCTGCCCGCAGGCCTGCTATGCCGGCGGGCCGGGCCGGTTCCGCTACCTGCTCTACAAGGATGTCAACCGCCACGCCAAGCTGGCGTTCCGATGAGCCGGATCGTCCTCGCAAAGCCCCTGACCCGCGCGGCGTTCGCGCCGTTCGGCGATATCCTCGACACCGACTGGGACAATCACTACCCGATCAACCAGGGCAAGTGCGAGCGCTATCACGACCTCGCCAGGGTCGAGGTCGAAGGCCCGAACGCCCGGGTGCTGATCTCGATCTTCAAGGGCACGCCCTACGAATTCCCGCTCAAACTCGCCATGGTCGAGCGTCATCCGCTGGGCAGCCAGGCCTTCATGCCGCTGTCGCCGGCGCCGTTCCTCGTCGTCGTCTGCCCCGACACGCCCGATGGGCCGGGCGAGCCGCATGCCTTCGTCACGGCGCCCGGCCAGGGCGTCAGCTACCGGCGCAACGTCTGGCACGCGGTGCTGACGCCGATCGGCGCGCCGCAGGATTTTGTCGTCGTCGACCGCGGCGGCGACGGCAACAATCTCGAAGAGTTCTTCTTCGACCGGCCGTGGGAGGTCAGGCTGCCCGGCTGACCCCCACCCCCGCGAGGGGGGAGTTATAACTTTGACTGCACATGACATCTTGCGCTATGATACCTCACGGTTTTGGGAGGGCCTGGAGATGCCGAAGGTAACGGGCGAGAAAGTCAACTTAGATGCTCTGATAATGCGTGCCGATTTCGAATTGGAAGAAAAGGGCGCGTCGGCAGGGCGTATGGGTTCGGAGCTTCCTTTGACTTCTCTGACACCGGGGGATCGTTTGGCGGTGCTTCGGAAGCCTGATTTCCAGCGCGAAACGTCGGGATGGTCTCCCAAGATTGTTGCCGATTTCATAGAGAGCGTGGCCAACGCAGATGTTGTGCCTGCGCTCATCATCTGGCGCTCACCTACTAGTGGGATGCAGTTTGTTATCGACGGCGCACACCGATTGAGCGCACTTGCCGCATGGGTCAACAATGACTACGGCGACGGCGTGATCTCGAAAGAGTTCTACGGTGAGGCGAATATACCTGAGACCCAGATACAAATTGCGAGGGAGACCCGCAAATTGGTGGAGGATCAGGTTGCTCGCTATGACAATCTGATTGACTACGCTCGAAAGATAAGGCCCGCGCCAACATCAAGGGAGGAACGCTTCGCGAGCAACATTCATGCCGTGCCCCTCTTTCTTCAGCAGATACTCGGCGACGCTGTCGCAGCGGAGAAGTCCTACATACGCATCAATTCCACTGCGGTAGCGATTAACGATCAGGAGAGAGCCCTGATTGATAGCCGCCACTATCCAGCAGGCATTGCGACGCGAGCGATTTTGCGCGCGGGTACTGGGTATGAATATTGGTGGCGGTTCCCAGAACCAACGAAGTCGGACATTAAGAATACCGCTGCCTCGATCTATGAGCAGGTAATTAAACCCATCACCGAATACCCGTTAAAGGCCCTCGATTTGCCGTCCCCTAGGGGGGGCTATGGTGCCAACAGCCTTCGAACGATACTTGATCTGGTTACTATTCTTAATCCTCGAAAGGGAGCCGCAGAAAGAGACCTCGACGGGGCCGAAACGTTGCACTTATTGGAGCACGTCAGGCGGTCTACCGAACGCGTATATGGGAAATCACATAGCGGCTCCCTCGCCCTGCATCCCGCGCTCTACTGCTATGACATTAGGGGAAAATTCATTGGAAAGGCGTTTATAGGAGCCATTCAATTTGTCCGCGAATTGGAACGCCGCGATCTGTTTTACACGTTCACGAGCGTCCGCGGTTCTTTTGAAGATTTCCTAATCCGCTATCCGCACCTGATGACGCAGATCGGAAAAACGCAGGGGAGCGGCGGGAGGCGCGGCGTTCCGGCCGTCGTAGCTCTCTATACGGAACTTTTTGAAGGCCTGCGCAAAGGGAAAACAGAAGCTGAGATCATTGAAGGTATGAAACTCAGTAAAGCGCTTATTTTTCTAGATTGGAACGAGCCGGTTGAGGATGACGCCGGAAGGCGATTCACCGACGCCGACAAAGCTACCGTCATCATCAAAACAGCACTCTCGCGTGATATCTGCCCAGAGTGCGGCGGCCGTATGCACATCAAGGATCGAAGCTTCGATCACGTTGAACGGCTGACGGATGGCGGCAAGTCGGTCGCGTCAAATGGCGGCCTCATTCACCCCTACTGCAACTCAGGGTACAAAGAACGCCGCCTGCATCTTGCCCGCAAGGAAACCGAACATGCCGCGGAAGGCTGACGAAATCTATAGCGAGGAGGAGATCGCCCGCAGGCGCGACGTGGTTGTTCGCCGTATGGCAAACACCCCGCCGCAACCGCGCGTCACCCGTCCTCCCAAAGCACCCAAAAAGAAAGCTGCGCCGGGTCAATCTTCTCGAAAGCCCGGCGCTCAGAAGGACTAGACCGGCGCTCCGACCGGTCGGCCATGAGTTTGTTGATACGTGACCCGCTTGCCGACGACGCCCTTGATCGCCTTCACGGTGCGCTCGGCATCCGACACGTTGAGCGCAGAGCGTTCATTGTAACGGAAATCAAACTCGGCAAGGTAGCGCTTCAAATGCTGCGGGCTGACATGATGATAAACGCCAGTGATGCCGCGCTTCATAATCGAGAAGTAGCCTTCAATGGTGTTCGTATGTACGTCGCCGCGAACGTACTCGCCGATGCTGTGATTGACGGAAGCATGGCCTGCGAACATCCGACCAACTCGCGCGCCGCCATCGTCGCTGTAGACCGCCGACGCCGCGTTGATCTGCGCTTCCATGATCGGACGCAGCGTCTTTGCCGTCACAGATGGAATATGATGCGACCGAACACGGCCCTCGCGCTCGACCAGCGCAAAGACGATCTCCTTGCCGCCGCTTCCGCCCTGCGGATGAGCACGCTTGGACCGATGCTTGTTCTTTTCCTTGCCGCCCACATACGTCTCATCAACTTCAACGGTCTTGCCATCGCCGCCGAGCGGGTCGGAAGGGGACAACTCGCGCATGCCTTCGCGGATGCGATGGGCCATGAACCAAGCGGTCTTGTAGGGAAGGCCGAGCATCCGATGCAACTGATGCGCCGAAATGCCCTTCTTGCTGGCGCACATAAGGTGCGTGGCGAGAAGCCACTTGGTCATCGGGATATGCGACCGCTCATAGATCGTTCCGACCGCTGCGGTGAACTTCTTGCGGCAGTCCTTGCAGTGATACCAGCCCGGCCCCATCGACTTGCCGCCAAGCGCTTTGACGGTTCCAGACTGACCGCAGAACGGGCAATGCGCGCCGTTCGGCCAACGAATAGCCTCAAAGTGCTTCCGGGCCGCATCGGTGTCAGAGAAGATCGGGTTGGTAAGATCAATGGTGGCGGTCATGGGCAGCTCTCCTGACCACAAGTATGGCAAATCATTCTTGTTCAGTCAAGGTGATAATTTCCCGCGAGGGCGGGTTCCTTCGAACCCGTCACGCCGCGAAGGGATAGTCGGTGTAGCCTTCGGCACCGCCGCCATAGAAGGTCTTGCGGTTCGGCTCGTTGAGAGGCAGATCGTTCTTCAGCCGCTCGACCAGATCGGGATTGGCGATGAACAGCCGGCCGAACGCGACGAGATCGGCCGCACCGCTCTCCACCGCCTGCTTCGCCATCTCGCCGTCATAGCCGTTGTTGACCATCCAGGCGCCGTCGCCGCCGGCATCGCGATAGGCGGCCCTGAAGGCGGCGTAATCGAAGTCGCGTTCTCCCTGCCGGTGGTCGCGCGCGCCGCCGGTCGCGCCCTCGATGACATGGATGAAGGCGAGCCCGCACGATCCGAGCCCGCGCGCGACATGCTCGAACAGCGGCTGCGGCTCGGGGTCGGAGGCATCGTTGGCCGGCGTCACCGGCGACAGGCGGATGCCGACGCGCCCCTCGCCTGCCCCCTGCCTCACCGCATCGACCACCTCGAACAGGAAACGGGCGCGGTTCTCGATCGAACCGCCATAGTCGTCGGTGCGGTGATTGCTGCCCGAACGCAGGAACTGATCGACCAGATAGCCGTTGGCGGCGTGGATCTCGACACCGTCGAAGCCGGCCTCGTTCACCGCCGCCTTCGCTGCGCGGCGATAATCGTCGAGAATGCCGGAAATCTCACTACGATCGAGCGCGCGCGGCGTGGACGTGTCGGCAAAGTCGCCGGTGCCGCCGGCATCGATCAGATAGGTCTTCGTCCTGGCGGCGACCGCCGACGGCGCCACCGGGCTCGCCCCGCCGGGCTGCAGGGTCTCGTGCGAGACGCGACCGACATGCCAGAGCTGGGTGACGATGCGCCCGCCCTTTTCATGCACCCGGTCGGTGACGCGCCGCCAGCCGGCAAGCTGCTCGGGCGCATAGAGGCCCGGCACGTCGGCATAGCCCTGACCCTGCTGCGTGATTGCCGTGCCTTCGGTGACGATCAGGCCGGCGGATGCGCGCTGGGCGTAATACTCAGCCACGATTTCGCCCGGCACGGCGTGGGGCGAGCGATTACGGGTCAGCGGAGCCATGACGATGCGATTGGCCGCCGAAATGGCGCCGAAACTTATGGGGTCGAAAAGCGAGGTCATGGCTTCACCAATGTCAGAGGTTGTTCAGGGAGGTGCGAAAGGCGTCGATCGCTTTCTCGTCGCGGGAATAGAACACATAGGGGCCGACCCTGCGCGTGGTGACGAGGCCGCTCGCGGCAAGCACCGCGAGATGCGCCGACACCGTTGATTGCGAAAGGCCGCAACGCTCGAAACTGCCGGCGCAGACGCCCATGTCCAGCGGATGCGCCTGAGCGGGAAAATGCAGTTCCGGCTCCTTCAGCCATGACAGCATGTCGCGGCGCACCGGGTGCGCCAGAGCCTTCAGAATCGCGTCGTGATCCGCACCTATATCGTTCATCGGCGATATATGGATCGTTTGAAGACGAATCGTCAGAAAGCCGGTGCCATTTTTTGGGCGTCAGACGGACAAACGTGACTCTGGCGGCCGCCTGGAGCATTTTGCAGCCAGACGGTTACGTCTGAGGTCGCATAAATGCAGCTCAAACAAACAGATAGAGCGGCCGTCAAATCCCGGAACCCGCGCCGCTCCTCGCGAGCCTCCTTGTCACCCTCTCCCCCTGAACAGGGAGAAGATGGCTCGCGGAGGCCGGAAGGGACCTACGGCGGGCGAGATGAATCGATGCGCCCGCTACACGTAGCGGTTGACGATATTCTCCAGCAGTTCCTGGCGCCCCGAGCGCGGCTGCGGCTCGATGCCGTCGGCCAGCACGCGGGCGGAAACCTGCTCGAGCGTGCGCGCTCCCGACAGCATCGCCTGCGCCTCCGGCTCGCGCCAGCCGGCATAGCGCGCCTCGAGCGGCGCGGAGAGCGCCTTGTCCTCCAGCATTCGCGCCGCCGCTTTAAGGCCGCGCGCGCAGGTGTCGATCCCCCCGATATGGCCGATCAGCAGGTCTTGCGGGTCGAGCGACTGGCGGCGCAGCTTGGCGTCGAAATTGGTGCCGCCGGTGGTGAAACCGCCAGCCTTCAGGATCTCGTAATAGGCCAGCGCCGCCTCCGGCGCATTGTTGGGGAACTGGTCGGTGTCCCAGCCCGACTGGTAGTCGTTGCGGTTCATGTCGATCGAGCCCAGGATGCCGAGCGCGCCGGCCAGCGCCAGCTCGTGCTCGAAGGAATGGCCGGCGAGGATGGCGTGGCCGGCCTCGATATTGACCTTGACCTCGCCTTCCAGCCCGAAATCCTTGAGGAAGCCGTAGACGGTGGCGACGTCGTAGTCGTACTGGTGCTTGGTCGGTTCCTGCGGCTTGGGCTCGATCAGGATCGGGCCTTCGAAGCCGATGCGATGCTTGTAGTCGACCACCAGCGACAGGAAGCGGCCGGCCTGCTCGCGCTCGCGCTTCATGTCGGTGTTGAGCAGCGTCTCATAGCCTTCGCGCCCGCCCCAAAGCACGTAGTTCTCGCCGCCTAACCGCTTCGTCACGTCGATGCAGGACTTCACCGTCGCGGCCGCATAGGCGAAAACGTCCGGGTCAGGATTGGTCGCGGCACCGGCCATGTAGCGGCGGTGCGAGAACAGGTTTGCCGTGCCCCAGAGCAGCTTGACCCCGGTCTGTTCCTGCTTCTGCGCGAAAACATCGGCAATCGCGTCGAGACGAGCGATGCTTTCGGCGAGCGAGTCCCCTTCCGGGCGCACATCGGCATCGTGGAAGCAGTAAAACGGCGTGCCGAGGGTCGAGAACAGTTCGAAGGCGACATCTGCCTTCAGCCGCGCATCCTCCATCGTGTCGCCATACCATGGCCGGTCGAAGGTGCGGCCGCCGAACGGGTCTCCGCCTTCCCAGGCAAACGAATGCCAGTAGGCGACGGCGAAGCGCAGATGATCTTCCAGCCGCTTGCCCAGCACTATCTCGTCGGGATTGTAATGCCGATAGGCGAGCGGATTGGTCGAATCCGGCCCCTCGTAACGGACCGGGCCGATATCGCCGAAAAAGCCGGTGCTCACGATGTTGCTCCTTTGATGGCGGGATAGAGTGCGCGATAGCGCTGATAGGCTTGCGCATAGGAAGGAAGCAGCGCGGTGTCCGGCTCGATCGTCGCAGCCGTTTCGGGCGGCGTGCAAACGGCGCGTGGATCGGCGTTCTCCGCCGCGATCAGGCCGAGGCGCGCTGCGCCGAAGGCAGCGCCGAAATCGCCGTCGGCCGGCAGGTCGACCGGGATTTCCAGCGCGGTCGCGATCGCCCCCAGCCAGTAGCGGGAACGAGACCCGCCGCCGATGGCGGTGACGCGCGAAATGTCGGTTCCGGCTTCGCGCAGCGCTTCGAGGCAGTCCCTGAAGGCAAAGGCCACGCCCTCGAGCACGCCCTGGGTCAGCGTCGCCCGATCGGCCTGATGCCCGATGCCGACAAAGGCGCCGCGCATGGCGGCATCGTTATGCGGCGTGCGTTCGCCCGACAGATAGGGCAGGAAAGAAACCGCCGTCGGAGCACGCAGGCTGTCGCCGAGTTCTGACGTCAGTTCCGTCGCCGTGCGGCCGGCGATCCCCGAAAGCCAGTTCAGCGAATCCGTCGCCGACAGGATGACGCCCATCTGGTGCCACGCGCCCGGCAGCGCATGGCAGAACGTATGGACCGCGCTTTGCGGATTGGGCAGGTAGGCGTCGCTGGCGGCAAAAAGCACGCCCGATGTGCCGAGGGAGACGAAAGCCTGCCCGGCAGCGACCGCGCCCATGCCGCAGGCGGAAGCCGCATTGTCGCCCGCCCCGCCGGCGACGACGACGGAACCGCCCATGCCCCAGCGCGCGGCGACGGAGCCGCGCAGGGTGCCGGAAACCGCGGTGCCCTCGACCAATGCCGGCATGTGCCGCAGGTCGAGGTCGGTGGCGGCCAGCAGTTCGGGCGACCACGCGCGGGCGCCGACATCGAGCCATGATGTGCCGGACGCATCCGACATTTCGGAGACATACTCCCCGCTCAGCCACAGACGCAGATAGTCCTTCGGCAGCAGCACCTTCGCGACGCGGGCAAATACGGACGGCTCGCTGGCTTTTATCCAGGCGAGCTTGGGCGCGGTGAAGCCGGGAAAGACGATGTTGCCGGTGACATTCCGGAAGCGCGGATCGGCATCGAGCATGGCCGCCTGCACCCGGCTGCGCGTGTCGTTCCAAAGGATGCACGGGCGCAGCACCGCCCCGGCAGCGTCGATCAGCGTCGCCCCGTGCATCTGGCCGGAAAGGCCGATGCCGCGCACGGCCGCGATCTCGCGCGGATGCGCCGATTTCAGCGCCGAGACCGCACTTTCGACCGCCTCGATCCAGTCCGCCGGGTTCTGCTCGGACCAGCCATCATGCGGCCGCGAGACAGTCAGCGGCGAATCGGCCGAGCCGACGACCCGCTGGCCGGCATCGATCAGCAGCGCCTTGACGCCGGACGTGCCGAGGTCGATCCCGAGATACATGCTTTCCTCCCACGCGGCCTTGCAAAAGGCGCGACGCCGGGAACCATAGCGCAAATCCGATTTATTTCGCAATCCGCAAAAAATGATCGCCCGACGGCCGGGCGCGCGTCGGCGCATTCACACGCGCGAATTTCCCCGCATCAGGTCGACTGCCTTTTCGGCGATCATGATCGTCGGCGCATTGGTGTTGCCGCCGATCAGCGTTGGCATCACCGAGGCATCGACCACCCGCAATGCGTCGATCCCGCGCACCCTGAGCCTGGGGTCGACCACCGCGCCATCGTCCACCCCCATACGGCAGGTGCCGACAGGGTGATAGACGGTGTCGACCCGTCGACGCAGCGCGGCGCGAATGTCGTCGTCGCTGCGCACCCGCGCCGTCACCATATCCTGCTTGACCCAGGCCGCCAGAGCCGGCGCATCGAGAAGGCGTCGCGTCAGCTTGAAGCCGGCAACCATGTCGTCGACGTCCTGCGGGTCGCTCAGGAAGGCCGGATCGATCAGCGGCGCGGCGAGCGGATCGGCGCTCGCCAATGTCAGCGTGCCGTGGCTTCTCGGCCGCAGCAGGCAGACGTGGCAGGAGAATCCATGGCCGAGATGCAGCTTGCGGGCATGGTCGTCGACGACCGAGACGACGAAGTGAAGCTGGATGTCGGGCGCCTCGAGGTCGGGCCGCGTCTTCAGGAACCCGCCTGCCTCGGCGAAATTGGAAGTGACCATGCCGCGCCGCTCGCGGCGATAGCGCAGCGTCTCGCGCAACAGCCGCCAGCCGCCGCGCAACGAGATGCCGAAGGTGTCGAGGCTGGCCGAGCGATAGCCGAAGATGAAATCCGGGTGGTCCTGAAGATTGCGGCCGACCCCCGGCAGGTCGAGGACCGGCGCGATGCCGTGGCGCTTCAATTCATCGGCGGGGCCGATGCCGGACAGCATCAGGATCTGCGGCGATTGCAGCGCGCCGGCGGAAAGCACCACCTCGCGCCGCGCGCGGACGATGCGCCGCTCCCTGCCGCGGATCGTCTCGACACCGACGGCGCGGCCATCCTCGATAATTACCCGCGCGACGCGGGTTTTCGTCTCGACATGCAGGTTCCTGCGCTGGCCCATATGGGGAAACAGATAGCCGCGCGCGGCGCTCCAGCGCTCGCCGTTCTTCTGCGTCGCCTGATAGACGCCGACGCCCTCCTGCTCGGCGCCGTTGAAATCGTCATTGACCGGCAGGCCGGCTTGGCGGGCGGCCTCGACGATGCGCTGGTGAAACGGGTTGTCGGTGCGCAGGTCGCTGACCTTGAGCGGACCGTCACGGCCGTGCCACTCGTCGTCGAAACGCTCATTGCCCTCGCTCAGCCTGAAATAGGGCAGCACGTCCTGATACGACCAGCCACGATTGCCGAGCGCGGCCCAGCGGTCATAGTCGCTGCTGTGGCCGCGGATGTAGATCATGGCATTGATGCCCGACGACCCGCCCAGCATCCTGCCGCGCGGCTGATAACCCCTGCGGCCGTCCAGCCCCGGCTGCGGCACGGTCTCGAACGCCCAGTTGTTCAGCTTCGTCGGCAGCATGGCCACCGCGCCGATCGGCACGTTGACGAAGCCGCTGTTGCCGCCGCCGCCGGCTTCGAGCAGGCAGACGCTGACGCCGGCGTCCTCGCTCAGCCTGCCGGCAAGAACGCATCCCGCCGATCCGCCGCCGACGATCACATAGTCGAATGCCGTCTCCATCCCTTTTCTCCCTCCCGGCACGCCTCCCGATGCGGTCAGGTCAGGCGCTTCAGCAAGCCCAGAATGCGCTCGAACGTGTTTCCGTAGGGCGGCCGGAACAGGAATATGCCGTTCAGCTTAGACTGGTGGAAGACCGGCTTCAGCTTGGAGAAGGTGTTGAACCCCCATTCGCCGTGATAGGCACCCATGCCGCTCGGTCCGACGCCGCCGAAGGGCTGGTCCTCCTGGCCGATGTGCCACAGGCAATCGTTGATCGTGACCCCACCCGACAGCGTCTCGTCGAGCACGCGCTTGCGATTGTCCGCGTCGTTTCCGAACCAGTACAACGCCAGAGGATGATCGCCGGCGCGCACGCGGGCAATGGCCTGATCGACGCCGTCATATTCGAGGATCGGCAGCACCGGGCCGAAGATCTCCTCGCGCATCAGCCGCGTATCCGGCGCGGGGTTGATGACGAGGGTGGGCGCGAGCTTGCGCGTCCGGTTACTCTCGAAGCGCTCGTTCGCCGGATTGACCTCGACGATACGGGCGCCCGTTTCCCGCGCCTCCTCGACCAGCTCGACAAGCCGGGCGCGATGGCGCTGGCTGATGATCGCCGTGTAATCGGGATTGTCGACCAGAGAGGGGTACATTTTCGAAATGGCGGCCCCGAGCTTCCCGGCCACCGTATCCGCCTGCCCCCGCGGCACCATCAGATAGTCGGGCGCGATGCAGGTCTGCCCTGCGTTCAGGAGCTTGCCGAACGCCACCCGTCCGACCGAAACGTCGACGTCGCAAGAGGGATCGAAGATCGCCGGCGACTTGCCGCCCAGCTCCAGCGTCACCGGCGTCAGGTTTGCGGCCGCCGCCTGCGCGACGACGCGCCCGACCTGGGTCGAGCCGGTGAAGAACAGATGGTCGAACGGCAGCGCGGTGAAGGCCTTGCCGGTTTCGGCGTCGCCGGTGACGACGTAGACCTCGTCGGGATCGAACGTCTTCGCGACCAACTGGTCGAGAAGGGCCGAGAATGCGGGCGTCAGTTCCGAGGGCTTGAGCATCACCCGGTTGCCGGCGGCGAGCGCGGCCAGCGCCGGCGCGATCGCCAGCTGGAACGGATAGTTCCAGGGCGAGACGATGCCGGCGACGCCGAGCGGCTGCGGCATCAACCGGTTGTAGCCGGGGCGGAAATGCAGCCCGGTCGGGGCACGCTTGACGCGCATCCAGCGCCGCAGATGCGATCTTGCATGATTGATGCCGGCGCGCACGACGAAGAGCTCGGCCAGCCGCGTTTCCTGCGAGGCGCGGCCGGAGAAATCGGCGTCGATGGCAGCAACGATGGCTGCCTCGTTGGCGTCGGTCAGCGCCAGCAGCCGGTCGAGCCGCGACAGCCGCGCCTCGTAGCTGGGATTCGGCTCCTTCAGGAAAGCCTGCCGCTGCGCCTCGAACCGCTCGGCGATGATGGCGGGCGACGTGTTTTCCATGTTGAGCTTTCCTTTCGGAGCGACGACGCCCGAAGGCGTCCCTCGGGCGCATCATGCCCATTGTTACGGGAGATAGCCATCCGCTATCGGCCGCGCAACGGCGGAACCGGAATCGCCGCGGTCCCCGGCGGCCGACGGCGCGGCGACAGGACGGCAATCCGCCCATGCCCGGCACTCAGGCTCGCCAGGCATGGGCGGAAGCAGCCAGAAGCAACGGAAACCATGGTGCTCGAACCCGTTGCGCGGCGGCGCGCGACCTTACGGGCGGACGGGAGTCTGGCCCCCCTCGCTCCCGATATTCCTCCCCAAGGCCGATAGATCGAGGCTAGCCGCGCCGCTCGCCCGCTGGCATATTAGAAGAAGACAAAAAATCGAATTTCGAGGACATTCATCGAGGGGAGAGCAAATGGCGTCACGCGACTGCCAGCGCAGTGTTGCCTCCCTGCGCGTGATGGCGGAACTGGGCATGTCTCACGGCATGTCGATGCGCGCCTGCCTCGCCGGCACGGGCGTCGCCGAGCGCGATCTGGAGGATGCGTCCGCCCTGATCGCCCCGGAGCAGGAACTGAAGATGGCGCGCAATCTCGCCGGCCATCTGAAATCGGTTCCGGCGCTCGGCATCGAAGCCGGTCTGCGCTACCATTTCACCGCGTTCGGCATGCTCGGTCTGGCCATGGCAGCCAGCCCCAACACGCTCGCCGCGCTGGAAATCGCGCTGCGCTACTTCAACCTGACCTTCGCCTTTACCGATTTCATCGTCAGCCAGAACGGCGACAAGACGATCATCGCCATCGACGACACCAGCCTGCCGCCCGATCTGCGGCGCTTCCTGGTCGAGCGCGACATCGGGGCGCTGGTGCGCATCCAGCGCGACCTGATCCCGCATCTTTCGGTGCTGAGCGCCGTCAGCTTCGCCTTTCCCGCGCCGATGGACGCGGCGCGATACGAAGCCTTGCTCGGCCTGCGGCCACGGTTCGGCGCGCCCTCCTCGGCGATAACCGCGGCAACCGCTGCTCTTCTCGAACCGCTGCCGCAGGCCAACGCCATCGCCCGGCAAGCGGCCGAGGAACAGTGCCGGCTGCTTCTGGAACGCAGGCGGCCGCGCTCCAGCCTGGCGCTGAAGATAAGGGAGCGGCTGTTGCGCGAGGCAGCGCAGATGCCGGACATGGCGACGGTTGCCGCCGATCTGTGCATGACGCCACGCACGCTGCGGCGGCGGCTCGATGACGAGAACACGACCTTTTCCGCGATCCGCGACGAGGCGCGCCGCGCGCTCGCCGAAGAACTTCTGTCGATGACCGGGCTTTCGATGGGCGAGATCGCGGTGCGGCTTGGCTATGCCGATCCGACCTGCTTCACCAATGCGTTCAAGAACTGGAAGGACGGCATGACGCCGCTGGCGTGGCGCCGCCAGGTCGAGTCGGGCAAACAGCCGCTACAAGCCCGGAAGATCAACGATCTTCGCCTGACGTCGGGAAAAACTGCGGACGCCTGACGAAAAGACCCGCCATCTTTCGACGGCGGGCCCCGATCTGGATGCATGCCGGCGGTTCTGCTCAGCGCAGTTCGCGGCGCAGGATCTTGCCGACATTGGTTTTCGGCAGCTCGGTGCGGAACTCGACATGCTTCGGCCGCTTGTAAGCGGTCAGCTTGTCGCGGCAGAAGTCGATGACTTCCTTTTCCGTCAGGTTCGGGTCCTTCTTGACCACGAACACCTTCGGCACCTCGCCCGACTTCTCGTCCGGCACGCCGATCGCCGCCACTTCCAGCACGCCCGGATGCATGGCGATGACGTCCTCGATCTCGTTCGGATAGACGTTGAAGCCGGAGACGAGGATCATGTCCTTCTTGCGGTCGACGATCTTGACGTAGCCCTTGTCGTCCATGAAACCCATGTCGCCCGACTTGAAGAAGCCGTCATCGGTCATCACCTTGGCGGTCTCGTCCGGCCGGTTCCAGTAGCCCGCCATCACCTGCGGTCCGCGAATGCAGATCTCGCCGACCTCGTTCAGCGGCAGGTCCTTGCCGTCCTCATCGCGGATCGCGATCTCCGTCGACGGGATCGGCAGGCCGATGGTGCCGGAGAATTCCGTCGCATCGAAGCGGTTGGCGGTGGCGACCGGCGAAGTCTCGGACAGGCCGTAGCCTTCGGAAATCACGATGCCGGTCAGCTTCTGCCAGCGCTCGGCGACCGCCCGCTGCACCGCCATGCCGCCGCCAAAGGTCAGGAACAGCGACTTGAAGTCGAGCTTCTGGAAATCCTCGTTGTTGAGCAGGGCGTTGAACAGCGTGTTGAGGCCCGGGAAGACGTTGATCGGGTATTTCTGCAGTTCCTTGACGAAGCCGGGAATGTCGCGCGGATTGGCGATCAGGATGTTTTCCGCACCCAGCCGCATGCCCATGAACGCGTTCACCGTCAGCGCATAGATGTGATAGAGCGGCAGCGGGCAGACGAAGGTCTGCCGCTCCGGCCGCGGACGCCTGGTAAAGGCGCTTTCCAGCCACAGTTCCGTCTGCTGGACATTGGCGAGGATGTTGCGGTGGAGAAGCGTCGCGCCCTTGGAAACGCCGGTGGTGCCGCCGGTATATTGCAGGAAGGCGACGTCGTCCTGGCCGACCGCGACCTTGACGAAGGTCTTCGAGCGGCCTTCGCCGAGCACCTGCTTGAACTTGACGTGACCGGGCAGCGACCACGCCGGCACCATCTTCTTGACCCGGCGCACGACCAGATTGACGATGTGGCCCTTGAGCCCGAGCATGTCGCCCATCGCGGCAACGACGACATGCTTGACCTGGGTATTCCTGATCACGCTCTGCAGGGTGGTGGCGAAATTCTCGAGGATGAAAATGGCCTCGGCGCCGGAATCCTTGAGCTGGTGCTCGAGTTCGCGCGGCGTGTAGAGCGGATTGACGTTGACCACGATGTAGCCGGCGCGCAGGATCGCCATCAGCGCCACCGGATATTGCAGCACGTTGGGCATCATGATCGCGATGCGCGCGCCCTTCTGCAGACCGCGCGACTGAAGCCAGGCCGCAACATGGGTCGAGGCTTCCTCGAGCTGTGCGAAGGTGAGGCTCTTGCCCATCGAGGTGAACGCCGGGCGCGCGGAGAACTGCGCGCAGGCCTTCAGCATCATGTCGCCGAGCGAGGCGTCCTCGGTCGCGCCGATCTCGGCCTTCACGACGCTCGGATAGCTGGCCAGCCACGGCTTTGCGATCGTCGTGGAATTTCCTGTTGAACTGGTCAAGGTGGTCCCTCCCTCGATGCGCCCGGAAGCCGTCTCCGGCCGGGTTAGCTTTTGCTATATTTCATCTACGGCGACAGCCTGCGGGACGCAAGCTGCCGAAACCTATCATGCCTGGCCGTAGCCGGCATGCTCCTTCATGAATTCGAGCTCGTCAGGGGTGCTTTCGCGCCCGAGCGCCCTGTTCCTGTGCGGAAATCGGCCGAACCGGGCGACGATGTCGCGGTGCTCGATGGCGAATTTCAGGCTGTCGCCCTCGCCGATGGCGCGGAAGAGGTCGACGCAGCGCTCCTGATCGGCAAGGATTTCGGAGTGCATGAACGGCATGTAGACAAAAGGTCGCGCGGCCGCTTCGACGGCGTTGTCCCAGCCGCGTTCGACGGCGAGCCGGGCAATGCCGGCGGCCATGTCATCGGTGGCAAAGGCTGCGGCGCTGCCCCTGAACATATTGCGCGGGAACTGGTCGAAAACGATGATGGCGGCAAGCGCCATCCGCGCATCGTTGACCTTGCGCTCGTCGAAACCGGCCTTCAACCTCTCATGGAGATCAAGAAAGCGCGACCGGATTTTCTCGTCGAGTTCCGGCCCGCCGCCGAACCAGTCCTTGTAGGTCAGTTCCCCGAACCAGAAGTCGAGAACCTCATCCACCCATCCGCCGGCATCGATCCTGTCCATCGTCTTGCTCCGAAACCCTATTCGACATTTGAGATGTCAGGCACCGATTCGAGCAGCATGCGGGTGTAGTCGACCTTCGGGCGATCGAAGATCTCGTCCACCGGCCCCTGCTCGACCAGAATGCCATTGTGCATCACGCCGACATCGTCCGCCATCTGGCGCACAACCGCAAGGTTGTGGCTTATGAGGAGATAGGTGAGGTTGTATTCGTCCTGAAGCCCCCGCATCAGGTCGAGCACCTGCGCCTGCACCGACACGTCGAGGGCCGAAGTCGGCTCGTCGCAGACGATGAACTCGGGCTGGCTCGACAGCGCCCGGGCGATGGCGATGCGCTGGCGCTGCCCGCCGGAGAATTCATGCGGGAACTTGCGCATCGAGATCGGGTCGAGCCGCACCTTTTCCAGAAGATCGGCGACCCGGTCGCGGATTTCGCCCCGGCTGTCGGCCAGCTTCAGCGCGCGGATCGGCTCGGCGATGATGTCGCCGACACGCCAGCGCGGATTGAGGCTGGCATAGGGGTCCTGGAAGATCATCTGCACCCGCTGGCGGCGCTTGTTCGATGCCCCCTGCCCGGTCCAGATGTCGTCGCCTTCGAGGAGAACCTTGCCCGAGGTCGGCGGGATCAGGCCGACGAGCATGCGCGCGCAGGTCGACTTTCCGGAACCGGATTCGCCGACCAGACCGTAGGTCGAGCCCTTGCGGATCTCGAACGACACGTCCTGAACCGCCTTCACCACCTTGCGGCCGGAGCGCTTCAGCACCCGGTCGAGGAAGGAACGCGACAGGTCGAATTCGCGCGTCAGCTTCTCGACCTTCATGATCGGCGTCGCCGACGGCGGCACGACATGACGGCGCGTCTCGTCGCGGATCGACGGGATCGCGTCGATCAGCCGGATCGTGTAGTCCTCCTTCGGGCGCTTGATGATGTCGACGGCCGGCCCGGTCTCGACTATCTTGCCCTTGTTCATCACGATCATCCGGTCGGCGGTCTCGGCGATCACGCCCATGTCGTGCGTGACCAGCATGACGGCCGCGCTACGGCTCGCGCACAGTTCCTTCAGCACCTTGATGATCTGCGCCTGCACCGAGACGTCCAGCGCCGAGGTCGGTTCGTCGGCGATGATCAGCTCGGGCTCGGCCGCCAGCGCCAGCGCGATGACGACACGCTGGCGCATGCCGCCGGAGAACTGGTGCGGATAGCTGTCCAGCCGGTCGGCCGGCGAAGGAATTCCGGCCTCGCCGAGAAGGTCGATCGCGCGCTGGCGCGCCTGCGCCTGGTTCATCGGCAGGTGGCGGCGGATGGTCTCGATCAGCTGCTGGCCGATGGTGTAGAGCGGGTTGAGCGAGGTCAGCGGGTCCTGGAAGACCATGCCGATGCGCCGGCCGCGTATCTTCATCATCTCCTCGGGCGGCAGATTGTCGATCCGCTTGCCCTTGAGGAGAATCTCGCCGCCGGCGATATGGCCGGGCGGCTCGATCAGGCCGATGATGGCCGCGCCGGTCATCGACTTGCCGGCGCCGGATTCACCGACCACGCCGAGAATCTCGCCCGGCATGATGTCGAAGGAAACGTCGTCGACCGCGGTGAACAGGCCCCGCCGCAGCGGGAACTCGACCACGAGGTTGCGAACGGAAATGATCGGGTCCGTCATCAGCGCAACCTCGGGTTCAGGGCGTCGCGCAGCCAGTCGCCGAGCAGGTTGACGGCGAGCGCGAGCAGGATCAGCGTGACGGCGGGGAAGAACAGGATCCACCATTCGCCGGAGAACAGGAACTGCTGGCCGATGCGGATCAGCGTTCCGAGCGAGGGCTGGGTCGGCGGCACGCCGACGCCGAGGAAGGACAGCGTCGCCTCCTCGATGATCGCCAGCGCCAGCCCGATGGTGCCGATGACCAGAACCGGCCCAAGCACGTTGGGCAGGATGTGCCGCACCAGGATGCGCAGCGGATTGACGCCCATGATGCGCGCGGCCGAGACATAGTCCTTCTGCCGCTCGACCATGGTGGCGCCACGCACCGTGCGCGCGAACTGCGCCCAGTTCGACAGGCCGATGGCCACGATCAGCACCCAGATCGCCATGCTCTCATGCCGGCTCGGCGGAATGATGCCGCGGGCGACGCCGAAGATCAGCAGCGCGATCAGGATCGCGGGGAAGGAAAGCTGGATATCGGCGATGCGCATGATGATCGAATCGGTCATGCCGCCGCGATAGCCGGCCGTCAGCCCGAGCGCGACGCCGAGCAAGATGGCGAACAGCGTCGCCGACAGGCCGACGAACAGCGATACCCGGCTGCCGTAGAGGATGGTCGAAAGCACGTCGCGGCCCTGATGGTCGGAGCCGAGCAGGAAATAGTTGCCCGCCATCGAGGTCGACATCGGGGGCGTGAAGCCGTCCATCAGGTTGAGGCTGGCCGGATTGAACGGATCGTAGGGCGCGATCCAGGGCGCGAACAGCGCCGCCAGCATCAGCGTGAGCGCCAGCAGGGCGGCGAGGATGGTCACCGGCGAGCGCCTGAACGAAAAGAAGACGTCGGAATCCCAGACGCGGCGGAAGAAGGAGCGCGGCGGCTCGACGGCCGCCACAGGGGGCTGGGTCTGCGCTGTGGTCATGGTCATTTCCCCGCGCCGATGCCGTGCACCCGAAGGCGCGGATCGACGGCGTAATAGAGGATGTCGACGATCAGGTTGATGACGACGAAGACGAAGGCGATGAACATCAGATAGGCGGCCATCACCGGCACGTCGACGACCTGCACCGAGTTGATGAACAGCGAGCCGACGCCCGGCCACTGGAACACGGTTTCGGTGACGATCGAGAAGGCGATCACCGAGCCTAGTTGCAGGCCGGTGATGGTGATGACGGGAACCATCGTGTTCTTCAGCGCGTGGCCGAAATTGATCGCCCGGTTGGAAAGGCCGCGGGCGCGGGCGAAGCGGATATAGTCCTGACGCAGCACCTCCAGCATCTCGGCCCGCACGAGGCGCATGATGAGCGTGAGCTGGAACAGCGACAGGGTGATTGCCGGCAGGATCAGCGAACGCCGGCCCGAATCCGTCAGCAGGCCGGTGCGCCACCAGCCCAGATCCGTCACCTGCCCGCGCCCGAACGAGGGCAGCCACTGCAATTCGACGGCGAAGACGTAGATCAGCCCGATGCCGATCAGGAAGGTCGGCAGCGACACGCCGATCAGCGACAGCGTCATGACGAGCGTCGAGGCGGCGCTCTTCGGCTTCAGCGCGGTGAAAACGCCGAACACGACGCCGAACACCAGCGCGATCATCGCCGAGGCGAAGGCAAGCTCGATCGTCGCCGGCAGGCGGCTGACGATCAGCTCCGTCACCGGCTGCTGCAGGCGGTAGGAAATGCCGAATTCGCCCTGCATCGCGTTGCCGATGAAGCGGGCGAACTGGACATAGAACGGATCGTTGAGGCCCAGCCGCTGGCGCAGCTCCTCGATCTCATGGAGGCGCGTGTCCTGCCCGACGAGGCTGGCGATCGGGTCGCCGACATAGCGGAACAGCATGAAGGAGATCAGCGCGACCACCAGCATCACGATGAATGACTGGAAAAGTCGTCGCAGGATGAAGGCAACCATAGCTTCTTCCCCGCACGGGCGAGCGCCCGAATTCGTTTAAGCCGACAAGGCCGCACGGCGACGCCATGCAGCCACAATACTGGCAACCAGGATAACATCTGCGCCGTTGCGTGTTCCAGCGAACACGGCTGATGCGGCAATCGGTCCATCCGCCCCGGAGGCGTTTCAGGCAAGGAAGGGCGCCGGTTCGGCGGCGGCCCTGCCTTCGGTGCCCTTTAGATTCCGGGCGGCGCAAACGGCCCGACGCGCAGATTGTTGCTGGCGCGGCGGGCCGGCGTTTCTCGCTGGCGTTTACTCGCCGAAGGTTACGCCGCGGATCAGCGGCTGGTTCTCCGGGTGGACGTCCAGATTGATGTTGCTCTTCATCGCGTAGGCCAGAACCTGGTTATGGATCGGCAGAAGGACGCGGTCCTCCTTCACCACTTTCCAGATCTCGGCGATGGTCGCGTTGCGCTTGTCGAGATCGACCTCGGTGCCGAGCGAACGAATCTTCTCGTCGATCTCGGGGTTGGTGTAGAGGCCGACATTGTAGGCGCCGTACTTGCCGTCCTTGGTATGGACCAGATCGTTGAAGATGTAGGCCGAATCGAAGGTCGGAACGCCCCAGCCGAGCAGGTAGAAATCGGTGTCGCTGTTCTGGACCAGCGGCGAATGCTGCGCCACCGGACGCGAAGCCAGCGTCACCTTGATGCCGATCTGGCCGAGCATGCCGACGACCGCCTGGCTGACCGCCTCGTCGTTGACATAACGGTTGTTGGGCGTGTCGAGCGTGACGGTGAAGCCATCCGGATAGCCGGCTTCAGCCAGCAGCGCCTTGGCCTTGGCGACATCCGGCGCCGGGAAGGCGTTGAGTTCCGGCGTCCAGCCATTGACGAAGGGCGGCGTGGCGACGCCGCTCGGAACCGACTGGCCGCGCATGACCACGCGCTTGATCGCCTCGCGGTCGATGGCGAGTTCCATCGCCTCGCGCACCTTGGCGTCGTTGAACGGGTTCTTGTCGGTGACGTTCGACGACTTCAGCGGCGCATCGCCGAATTTGTAGCCGAAATAGATGATGCGGTTCTCGGGGCCGGTCGCGACCTTGACGCCATCGGTGGCCGACAGGCGCTCGATGTCCTGAACGGGGACATCCTGGACGATGTCGACCTCGCCGGAAAGCAGCGCCGCGATGCGGGTCGCCGCTTCCTTGATCGGCAGGTAGATGACCTCGGTGACGGCGGGCTTCTCGTCCCAATGGCCCTCGAAGACGGTCATGACCGAACGGACGTCGGGCTCGCGCGACTGCAGGACGTAGGGGCCGGTGCCGTTGGTGTTGCGGACCGCATAATTGTCTTCGCCGGCGGCGAAGTCCTGGACCTCGACGACGTCGTGCTCCTCGGACCAGCCCTTGTCCATGATGAAGGTGTTGGTGATGTTGTTCGGATAGAGCGGCGACGGGCCGTTCATCTTCACCTCGACGGTCAGGTCGTCGACGGCGACGACATCGGCGACGTCGGCATGCAGCTGACGCAGGTTCGACTTGTCCGAACGGGCGCGATTCAGCGAGAACACGACGTCCTCGGCGGTGAAGTCCTGGCCGCCGTGGAACTTGACGCCCTCGCGCAGCTTGAACACCCAGACGGTCGGATCGTCGGCCTTGACGTACCACTCGGTGGCGAGGCGCGGGATCAGGTTGCCCTCGACGTCGCGGTTCAGCAGCGTCTCGTAGATCTGATGGTTGAAGGTGTGGGTGGTTCCCTCGTTCTGGGAATGCGGATCCAGTGTCAGCGCATCGGCGCTGCGCGCCCAGCGAACGGTTTCGGCAGACGCCGGCATGGCCGCAACGCCGAGTGCAATCACGCTCGCAGTAAGAAGAAGGTTTCGCATGGAGGCTCCCTGTTTATGATGCGATTCTTCCCCGTGAGGGCCAGTGTCCGCCCACGATTGGCCGGCACATTAGGGGAGTGTATCGATTTTTGCAAAGCGCCTCCTTGCCGCCTTGCAAAGGCTTTGGAGACATTTTTTCCAATCCTGAAAGAAACAGGGGCGGCAATGCTGGAAATGATCGCGGCAAGACATCGAAATGCCCGATTTTCCTGCGATCCGGCGGTTCTCCTCACGAAACCGTGATCCACTGTCCCCAGTCCGAAAGCCGGCTTGCAGGCGCGCAACGGCTTAAAGATAGGGGGCTTAAAGATAGGGCGAACCCAGCCACAATATCCGGTCGATGAGGCGCAGCACGAAGGGGCGCGACCGCAGGCCTTCGATGGTCACCGGCTCGGCCCGCCCGATCGCCGCATCGATCCGGGCTTCGATCAGTTCCGCGAACCCGCTGTCGAGCACCTCGACATCGACCTCGAAGTTCAGCCTCAGCGACCGGGGGTCGAGATTGGACGACCCCACGAACGACCACGTCCCGTCCACCGCCAGCAGCTTGGAATGGTCGAACCCGCCGCCGACGCGCCAGATGCGGCAATAGTTCTTCAGCACCTGTTCGAACTGCGCGGTCATGGCGCGCTCGACCAGAACGAGATTGTTCTGCGCCGGCACCACGATGTCGATCTCGACGCCGCGCCGCCCGGCAGTGGCCAGCGCGGCGACCAGTTCGCGGTCGGGCAGGAAATAGGGCGACATGATGCGGATGGAGCGTTCGGCCACGGAGAACGCCCCCATCAGCATGCGATGGTTGGTCTCCAACTCCGCGTCGGGGCCGGAGGAAACGGCGCGGATGAAGACGGGCGCGCCGAACGTCGCCGCGGGCAGCGGCTCTATCCGCCACGCCTCCCCGTCGAGATCCTCGTCGGTGGTGAAGCGCCAGTCCTCGGCCGCAGTGGTGAAGATGTCGGCCACCACCGGTCCGGAGACGCGGAAATGCGTGTCGCGCCCGCGCGACTCGTGAGCGAACTCGCTGGTGAAGCCCTTGCGGATGTTCATGCCGCCGACCAGCGCGACGGCGCCGTCGACCACGAGTATCTTGCGGTGGGTTCTGAGATTCGCATAGGGCAGCCGCAGGCCGATGATCAGGCTGCCGTTGAACAGCGCGACCGGGATGCCGGCGCTCTGCAGCGTGCCGACGATGCTCGGGACGCTGTAGCGGACGCCGACGGCGTCGATCAGCACCCTGACCTCGACCCCGCGCCGGCGCGCGCGCGCCAGCGCCTCGGCCAGCCGCAGGCCGATGACGTCGCGGTCGAAGATATAGGTTTCGAGAAGGATGCTGCGCCGCGCGCCGTCGATCTCGGCGATCATCTGCGCATAGGTCTCGTCGCCGCCGTCGAGCAAGCGGATGGAGTTGCCGATGGTCATCGCATGCTTGGCGACCCGGTCGCCCAGCGTCTTCATCGCGGCGAACCGCTCGCCGAACAGGTCGGCCACAAGCGCGCGGGAAACGTCGAGATGCGCCTGGTGACGCGGGTCCTGTTCGGCCGAACGCTGCCGCTCGGAGATGATCGACGCACGGCGGATGCGGTTGATGCCGCCGATGGCGTAGATCAGCGCGCCGATGATCGGCGACAGCAGGATGACGCCCACCCAGCCGATGGCGGAGCGGACCTCTTCCTTGTTCATCACGACATGGATGATCGCCGGGGCGGCCATGACCACGGACAGGACAGCAAGGATGTGCGGCCAATAATCGGAAAGGATACTCCACATCGGCGGAGTATCCCGCGAATGCGCGGCAACCGCAATTGCCGCCGTCGAGCCGTCAACGCACCAGTATCGCCCGCAGATCGTTGACGTTCGTGCCGGTGGGACCGGAGACGAACAGCCCGTCGACGGCATGGAACGCGCTCCAGGAATCGTTGCGGGCCAGCGCCGCGCGCGGGTCGACGCCCGCCGCCCGCATCCGTGCCGCCGTCGAGCAATCGGCAAAGGCGCCGGCATTGTCCTGCGAACCGTCGATGCCGTCGGTGTCGGCGGCAAAGGCATCGATGCCGGCGCAACCGTCGACCGCGAGCGCAAACGCCAGCAGGAATTCGCCGTTGCGGCCGCCTTTTCCGCCACTGCCGCGAACCGTCACCGTGGTTTCGCCGCCGGAGAGCACAAGTACGGGTTTCCTGAACGGCCTGTCGTTCTGGGCGATCTCGCGGGCGATCGCCGCATGCACGCCGGCAACGTCGCGCGCCTCGCCTTCAATCGCGTCGGACAGGATCACCGCCTCGACCCCATGTCTGCGCGCCTCAAGCGCCGCTGCCTCCAGCGAGCGCGCCGCCGAGGCGATGATATGGACCTCGTTATCGCTGAAGCCGGGATCGTCCGGTCGCGGCGCATCCGCCGCCGGCGACCGCAGGTGCCGCATCGCCGTGGCCGGCAGGTCCAGGCGGTATGCCTCGACGATGGCGAGCGCTTCCTCCCGGCCGGCCTTGTCCGCCACCGTAGGGCCGGAAGCGACGAAGGCGGGATTGTCGCCCGGAATGTCGGACACGACGAGCGTGACCACCTTCGCCGGACGGGCGGCAAGCGCCAGCCGCCCGCCCTTGATCGTCGAAAGATGCTTGCGCACGGTGTTCATCGCCGAAATCGGCGCGCCCGAGGCGAGCAGCGCCTCGTTGACGGCGATCTCGTCGGCGAGGCTCATGCCGGCAGGCGGGGAAGGCAGAAGCGCCGAGCCGCCGCCGGAGACAAGTGCGACGACCAGATCGTCGGGCGTCAACCCGCGCACCGCCTCGAACAATCGGCCCGCAGCCTGCAATCCCGCCGCGTCGGGAACGGGATGCGCGGCCTCGATCACCTCGATATGGCGGCAGGGAACGGCCTGGCCATGGCGCGTGACGACGACGCCTTCGACCGGATCGCCCCAGGCAGCCTCGAAGGCGGCGGCCATCTGCGCCGACGCCTTGCCCGCGCCGATGACGATGGTGCGGCCGCGTGGCCGTGCCGGCAGGAAATCGCGGATGACGACGGCGGGATCGGCGGCCGAAACGGCTGCATCGAACAGAGATGTGAACAAAGCGCGTGGATCGATCATCGCCCATCCTTGCAGATTATCGCGGCCGGCGCATCGGCGAAGCGACGCCTGCGCGGCGAGCATCTCCCCGCCGGAACATTTCTAATTTAGTTCAGATTAAATTAATCGCTCTCCAGCAAAGCTTCGCGCGTTGAAGAACCATGCCGGGGGGGTGCGATCTTCAACGGGCGCATCCTCCTGCATCGTGATCGAATTCCCAAGTCCTTGCGCCGTGGTGAAGCGCGAGGGCTCGCGCACCGCCAGAAAGGCGCCCCATGCTGTTGAAGACCGCAACGTCCCGAAACATCTTCTCCATCGTCGCCGTCGGCGTGGTAGCGACAGTCGCGACGGCGTCCAGCCTGTTCGTGATGTCCTATCAGCAGATGAAGGCCGCCAGCAGCACCGAGATGCGCGCCGCGGCGCAAAACAGCGCGGCCTCGATCCAGGGCGGCATCGCCAGCCGGATGCAGGTCGTCTACAGCCTGCGCGACGCCATGCAGGCGATGAGCGCGCAGGCAAAGGGCGACCGTGCGCTCGCCGACAGCCTGCTGACGCAGTTCCAGACCAATGCGACGGGACTGCTCGGCGTCTGGGTGGGCTTCGAGCCGAACGCCTTCGACGGCCGCGACGCCCAGTTCGCGAACACGAAGAACCACGACGCCACGGGCCGTTACCTTCCCTACGCGACGACGGGCGCGGATGGCCGCATCAATCTCGAACCGATCGCCGGCTACGACCAGCCCGGCGACGGCGACTACTATCTCAATGCCCGCAACAGCGGAAAGCCGGTCATCATTGATCCGTTCGCCTATGAGGTGAACGGCGTTTCGACGCTGATGACCTCGCTGACCGCGCCGATCATCGTCGATGGCAAGGTCGTCGGCGTCGCCGGCGCCGATGTCGGCCTCGATGCCATCACCGAGGCGCTGTCCGGCATGAAACCTCTCGGCACGGGCTTCGTGGCGTTGCTGTCGAAGGACGGCAGCTTCATCAGCCATCCGGACACGTCGTTCCTCGGCCGCCCGCTGACCGAGACGGGAGAGGACGCAGCGACCTGGCAGGAGATGATCGCGGCCTCGGGCGATGTAATGGAATTCGTCGGCGCCGACGGCGAGAGGCGGCTCGGCGTCGCCGTGCCGGTCGAGCTTGCCGGCGACACCACGTGGTTCACCGTCGTGTCGGTTCCCGAGGCCACGGTCTATGCCTACCTGACGCGCATGGCCTGGACCTCCATCGCCATCATCGCCGGTGCGGCGATCCTTCTCGTCCTGCTCGGCGTGATGATTTCCGGCCGTTTCCGCCGCCGTCTCGAAGGCATCATCGGCGCCACCGGCAAGATCGCCGGCGGCCAGATGGATGTCGAGATCACCGAAGCTGCCGCCCAGGACGAGATCGGCGACATGGCGCGTTCGCTGGTCGTGCTGCGCGATGCCTCGATCGCCAAGCTCGAGCTCGAGCGCGAGGCAGATACGAACCGCGCGCTGTCGGAAGAGGAACGGGTCGCCCGCGAGCATCAGAAGGCGCAGGAAACCGCACAGATCCAGTTCGCCGTCGATTCGCTCGCCGATGGTTTGCACCATCTCGCCGACGGCGACATCGCCTATCGCCTGTCGACGCCGTTCGCCGAGGGCCTCGACACGCTGCGCGCCGATTTCAACGCCTCGCTCGACAAGCTGCAGTCGACGATGCAGGCGGTCGGCGAGAACGCCCGCACCATCGATTCAGGCGCCGGCGAAATCCGCTCCGCCTCGGACGACATGGCGCGGCGCACCGAGCAGCAAGCGGCCTCGGTCGAGGAGACCGCCGCCGCGCTCGAAGAGATAACCGCGACGGTGAAGAGCTCCTCCGAGCGCGCCGAGCAGGCCGGCCAGCTCGTCGCCCGCACCAAGCAGGGCGCGGAAAAATCCGGCGAGATCGTGCATGACGCGATCACGGCGATGCAGGAAATCGCCCGCTCGTCGAACGACATCTCCAACATCATCGGCGTCATCGACGACATCGCCTTCCAGACCGGCCTGCTCGCGCTCAATGCCGGCGTCGAGGCGGCGCGGGCCGGCGATGCCGGCAAGGGCTTCGCCGTCGTCGCCCACGAGGTGCGCGAGCTCGCCCAGCGCTCCGCCACCGCCGCCAAGGAGATCAAGAACCTCATCACCACCTCGGGCGAGCGGGTGCGGTCCGGCGTCGAACTGGTCGAGCAGACCGGAACCGCGCTCGAAGCGATCGTCGCCCAGGTGCAGGAGATCGACCACCACGTCTCCTCGATCGTCACCGCCGCGCGCGAGCAGGCGACAGGCATCCAGGAGATCAGCTCGGCCGTGACCACCATCGACCATGGCACGCAACAGAACGCCGCACTGGTCGAGCAGTCGACGGCGGCAAGCCATGGCCTCGCCCGCGAAGCTTCGTCGCTGATGCAGCTGATCGGCCAGTTCAACCTCGGCGAAACCGTGGCAGCCACCCGTCCGCAGCTCGTTTCGGCGGCACGCCAGGCGACTGCCCGGCCCTCCCCGGCCCGGGCGCTCGGCCGCAGGCTGGCCGGTGCGTTCGCCGGTGCAGGAGTTGCGCAGGCCGCCGCCCCCGAACGCGAGGGCTGGGAGGAATTCTGACCGCGCCGCACGCGCGGGCGTGATGGCGACAACGTCGCGGCAACCACCGCCACAGCACATGCAATGAGAACCGGCCGCATTGACCCCCGCGGCCGGCTCGTTGTTTATTAGGACTTTGTTAAGGCTACACGCATTGATTGCATTTCCTCAATGCTTACTTAGGCGGTTGGTGCTATTGACAACCGGTCTACGGAACCCCCCCATCCATGACAGACCCTGACGCGTCGAAATCACCGGAACCAGCTTCTCACGACGACATGACAGCCAGCGCGCCGACTGCAAGCACCGTTGAACTGAACAATGTGGCGCAGCAGATTGCGGCGCACTATCGCAAGGACGCGCTGTCGCCCTCGATCGTCAGCGGCACGCTGCGCCTGGTCGAGTTCTGCCTGATCGCCGGGCTGGGCCTTGTGCTTTTCGTCGCCTATGTCGGTTTCGAGACGCCGCTGATCCGGCACTATCCGGTCGTGATCCTGCTCGCCTCGGTGATTGCCGTCGTCGCTGCCGACGTCTCGGGCAACTACCGGCGGCGCGCGTTGCGCCAGCCCTTCATGAGCACCGGGCGCTTCATTCTGGTGTGGAGCGGAACGCTGGCGCTGATCGCCTTCATCGGTTTCTTCCTCAAGGTCGCCGGCGATTTCTCGCGCGTCTGGGTCGGCACATGGTATCTCGGCAGCATCGGCCTGATAATGGTGGCGCGCATCGTCATGAGCCAGCTGGTCGGCCGCTGGACGCGCGACGGCCGCATGGAGCGGCGCGCCGTCATAGTCGGCGGCGGCCAGGCCGCCGAGATGCTGATCCATTCCATCGAGCGTCAGCCTGACAACGACATCCGCATCTGCGGCATCTTCGACGACCGCAACGACGATCGCTCACCGCCCGTCGTCGCCGGTTATCCCAAGCTCGGCAACATCAACGAACTGATCGCCTTTGCCCGCATCGCCCATATCGACATGCTGATCGTGTCGCTGCCGCTGTCGGCCGAAAGCCGGCTGCTGTCGCTGATCAAGCGGCTGTGGGTGCTGCCGGTCGATATCCGGCTTTCGGCACAGGCGACCAATCTTCGCTATCTGCCGCGCACCTATTCCTTCATCGGTTCGGTGCCGATGCTCGACATCGCCGACCGGCCGATCAGCGACTGGGATTCGGTCGCCAAGCGGGCTTTCGACATCGTCTTCAGCCTCGTCGGCATCTTCCTGTTCCTGCCGGTGATGATCGCCACCGCCATCGCCATCAAGCTCGACAGCAAGGGTCCGGTTCTGTTCAAGCAGCAGCGCCTCGGCTTCAACAACGAGGTGATCGAGGTCTACAAGTTCCGCTCGATGTATGTCGACCAGTGCGACCCGACCGCCCGCAACGCAGTGACCAAGGACGACCCGCGCGTGACGAGGGTCGGGCGATTCATCCGCAAGGCGTCGATCGACGAGCTGCCGCAGTTCTTCAACGTGCTGGAAGGCAGCCTGTCGCTGGTCGGGCCGCGCCCGCACGCCGTCAGCGGCCAGACGCGCCACCGCCTCTACCACGACGTCGTCGACGGCTATTTCGCCCGCCACCGCGTCAAGCCCGGCGTCACCGGCTGGGCGCAGGTCAATGGCTGGCGCGGCGAGATCGATTCCGACGAGAAGATCAGGATGCGCACCCAGTTCGATCTCTACTATATCGAGAACTGGTCGTTGTGGTTCGACCTGAAGATCCTGCTGCTGACGCCGATCCGTCTTCTCGACACAAAGAACGCCTATTGAGCAGCCTCTCGCAAGGCGAGCGACCGCCGGGCCATGCACCAGCGCTTATCCATTCATAAACCAAGCGCGACACCTGTCCCGGTGCATTAACCGATGCCGAAGGATGGGTGCGTTATTACAATCGCCGTCCTTCACGTTCCAAAGGCACTTTCATGTGCGGTTTCGGCGGTCATTACGGCACGGTCCCGGAGGCGGAGCAGTTGCTCCGCGCCATGACGCGCGCCCTGCGCCACCGCGGGCCCGACGAGAACGGCATATTCGTCGCGCCGCAGGCGGGGCTCGCCCACACAAGGCTCGCCATCGTCGGCTTGAGCGACGGCCAGCAGCCGATGCGCGACGAGAGCGGCGATCTGGTGATCGCCTTCAACGGCGAAATCTTTAATCATGTCGAGCTGCGCGAGGAACTGCGCGGCCGTGGCCGGTGTTTTCGCACGGGAAGCGATACCGAGGTCATCCTGCATCTCTATGACGAGATCGGTGCGGACTGCGTTAGCCGTCTGAACGGCGATTTCGCTTTCGCGATCTGGGACGGGCGGCGCCGCCGCATGGTTCTGGCGCGCGACCGCATGGGTGTGCGTCCGCTGTTCTACACCCGCCATCGCGGCGCGTTCCATTTTGCCTCGGAAGTGAAGGCGCTGCTCCAGGTTCCGGGCATGCGGGCCGAGATCGACCCGCGGGCGCTCGACCAGATTTTCACCCTGTGGGCGCCGATCGCGCCGCGCACGCCGTTTCGCGACATCTACGAGCTCGAGCCGGCGAACCTGATGATCGTCGACGAAGGCGGCGTCACCGTCCGCCCCTACTGGCAGCTCGACTATCCCGACGCCGACGCGCCCTCCCGCCATCGCGACGAAGAAGCGGCGGCGGAGGAGTTGCGGGCGCTGCTCACCGACGCGACCAGGATCCGCATGCGCGCCGATGTCCCCGTCGGCTCCTATCTCTCCGGCGGCCTCGATTCCTCGATCATCACCGCGCTCGCCGCCGGCATGACACAGGAGACGTTGCGCACCTTCTCCGTCACATTCGACAGCGCCGAGCATGACGAGAGCGCCTTTCAGACCGCTGTTGCGCAGGCGCTCGGCACGCTGCACTCGTCTGCCCATTGCGGCGAAGGCGACATCGCCGCCGTGTTTCCCGAAGTCATCCGCTTCACCGAACGGCCGATCCTGCGCACCGCGCCGGCGCCGCTGTTCCGGCTTTCGGCGCTGGTGCGCGAGGCCGGCCTCAAGGTCGCGCTGACCGGGGAAGGCGCCGATGAGGTCTTTGCCGGCTACGACATCTTCAAGGAAGCGCGGGTGCGGCGCTTCTGCGGCCGCCAGCCCGGCTCGCGCATCCGGCCGCATCTGTTCCGCAAGCTCTATCCCTACCTTCCCGGCCTCAGGCAGCAATCGGCGGAGTATCTCGCCGCCTTCTTCGGGACAGGCAGCGACGCGCTCGACGATCCGCTGTTCTCGCACCGCCCCCGCCTGCGCGGCACGTCCGCGACGAAATTGTTCTTCTCGGGCGATCTTCGCGCCACGCTCGGCGCCTATGATGCGGCCGAGGAAATCATCGGTCTGCTGCCGGAACGTTTCGGCCGCTGGCATCCGCTCAATCAGGCGCAATATCTCGAAAGCCGCTTCCTGCTGCCCGGATATATCCTGTCCAGCCAGGGCGACCGCATGGCGATGGCCAACGGCATCGAGACCCGGTTTCCGTTCCTCGATCACCGGCTGGTCGAGTTCGCGGCGACGCTGCCGCCGGAGATGAAGCTGAAGGGCCTGACCGAAAAGCATATCCTGCGCCAGGCCGCGCGCGGCCTGTTGCCGCCGCAGATCGGCTCGCGGCCCAAGCAGCCCTATCGCGCGCCCGACAGCCATGCCTTCACCGGGCCTGGCGCGCGCGACTATGTCGATACCGCGCTCGGCAGGGAGCAGATCGCGGCGACGGGCCTGTTCAACCCGAAAGCGGTTTCGGCGCTTCATGCCAAATGCGCCGGCGGGCAGGCAACGGGCTTCCGCGACAATGCCGCCTTCGTCGGCATCCTGTCGACACAACTATGGACCGAAACATTCTCATCCGCCGGCGCGGCAATCGCCGATGCGGCCTGAAATCGAAAGGAAAGGGGTGGAAATCATGACCGACAGCATCAAGGACAGCGTCCGCAGCTTCGTCATCGAGAATTTCCTGTTCGGCGACGCCGCGCAGGCGCCGGCCGACGGCGAATCGCTAATCGAGAACGGCATCATGGATTCGACCGGCGTTCTGGAACTCGTCTCCTTCCTCGAGGAAAAGTTCAGCATCACCATGGCCGATTCCGACATTGTCCCGGCAAATCTCGACACGCTCGACCGCATCGCCGCCTTCGTCGCGGCGCGCGCAGCCTCCGCGGCCGCCTGACGGACCTGCCGCCATGCGCATGGAACGCTTCCTGAGCGAGAATGCCCGCCGCCTCGGCGGCAAGACGGCACTCGTTGCCGGCGACAGGCGGCTGACCTATGCCGAACTCGACACGCTTTCGGACCGTCTCGCCGCCGGCCTCACCGCTTCCGGCGTCCGGCGCGACGACCGCATCCTGATCTTCATGGACAATTGCTGGGAAGCGGCGGTCGCGATCTTCGCCACCCTCAAGGCCGGCGCCGCGTTCAGCCCGGTCAATCCCTCGACCAAGGCGGACAAGCTCGCCTTCATCATGGGCAATTGCCGGCCGGCGGCGATCGTGACGCAGGCCCGCCTTGCCGGCGTGGCGGCGGAAGCGCGGGCGCTGGCGAAAACGGGCGATGACGGGCTCGACGCGTTGACGATCGTCTCGACCGCCGCGCATGGCCGAACGGCGCCCGCAGGAACCATCCCGCTGCCGGAACTGCTTTCGATCGATGCCGCGCCGCCCGCCCATGGCGGCATCGATGCCGATCTAGGCATGTTGATCTACACTTCCGGCTCGACCGGGCGGCCCAAGGGCGTGATGATGACGCACCGCAACATGGATGCGGCGTCGGAATCGATCACCGGACTTCTCGAGAACCGCGAGGACGACGTCATCCTGTCGGTCCTGCCGCTCTCATTCAACTATGGATTGTATCAGCTGCTGATGGCGGTGCGGCTCGGCGCGACGCTGGTGCTCGAAAAGTCGTTCGCGTTTCCGCAGGCGATCATCGAGCGCATGCGCGAGGAAGGCGCGACCGGCTTTCCGCTGGTGCCGACGATGTCGGCGATGGTGCTGCAGATGCGCGACCTGAAGCCGGATTTCGTTCCGACGCTGCGCTACATCACCAACACCGCCGCAGCATTGCCTCCGACGCATGTGGCGCAATTGCACACGCTGTTCCCGCAGGCGAAGATCTATTCGATGTACGGGCTGACCGAGTGCAAGCGCTGCACCTGCCTGCCGCCGGAGGAGCTGGACCGCCGGCCAGATTCCGTCGGCATCGCCATTCCCAACACCGAGGTTTTCGTGGTCGGCGAGGACGGCCGGCCGGTGCCGCCGGGCGAGGTCGGCGAGCTGGTGGTGCGCGGCCCGCTGGTGATGCAGGGCTACTGGGACAATCCGGAAGCCACGGCGCAGATGCTGCGTCCCGGCTTCAAGCCGTGGGAGAAGGTGCTTTATACCGGCGACCTGTTCCGTGCCGATGCCGACGGCTTCCTTTATTTCGTCGCGCGCAAGGACGACATCATCAAGACGCGCGGCGAGAAGGTGGCGCCGAAGGAGGTCGAGGCGGTGCTGCAGGCCCATCCCGGCATCGCCGACGCCGTGGTGTTCGGCGTTCCCGATCCCGTCCTCGGCCATGCCATCGCCGCGATGGTGATCGCGCTCGACCCGGCCCTGACCGAACGCGAGATCGTGCGGCACTGCGCCGCCCATCTCGAGGATTTCATGGTGCCCAGATCCATCGAGTTCCGTACGGAACTGCCCAAGACCGACACAGGCAAGGTCAGCCGCCGGCTGGCCGCCGAAAACGTGGAGCCAGCAGAATGAACGCGCATCCCCACCCTCACGCCCCGTTTTCGGCGCAGATGCTGGCGATCGACGCCGAAAGCGAGGCTGATCGCATCGCAGCGGCGATGCGCAGCCAGCTGCGCGCGCTGAAGAAGCGCGGCGTCGTGCTAGGTCTATCCGGCGGCATCGATTCCAGCACCTCGCTGGCGCTCGCCGTGCGGGCGCTGGATGCAGGCAACGTCTTCGCCATCTTCATGCCGGAGAACGATTCCGATCCCGAAAGCCTGCGGCTCGGCCGGCTGCTGGCGGAAAAGTTCGGCGTCGAGGCCGTGGTCGAGGACATCGGGCCGGCGCTCAAGGCCATGGGCTGCTACGAACGCCGTGACGCCTCCATCCGCGAGATGGTTCCGGACTACGGTGAGGGCTGGGCGTCGAAGGTGGTCATCGCCAATTCGCTGGAAAGCGACGGCTACAACATCTCGTCGCTGGTGGTGCAGGACCCGCAGGGCCGACAGCAGAAGCTGCGGATGCCGCTTTCGGCCTATCTCGGCGTCGTCGCCGCCACCAACATGAAGCAGCGCACGCGAAAGCAGATGGAATACTACCATGCCGACCGGCTCAATCACGCTGTGATCGGCACGCCGAACCGGCTCGAATACGACCAGGGCTTCTTCGTCAAGAACGGCGACGGCGCCGCCGACATCAAGCCGATCGCCCATCTCTACAAGAGCCAGGTCTACGCGCTGGCAGCACATCTCGGCGTGCCGGAGGAAATCCTGCGCCGGCCGCCGACGACCGACACCTATTCGCTCGAGCAGACGCAGGAGGAGTTTTACTTCTCCCTGCCCTACGACCGCATGGATCTGTGCCTGTATGGCCTGAACAACGACATTCCCGCGGAAGAAGTCGCGGCCGCCGCCGGGCTGAGCACCGAACAGGTCGGCCGGGTTTGGGCGGACATCGCCGCCAAGCGCCGCGCCACGCGCTACCTGCACATGCGGCCGCTGCTGGTCGACAGCGTCGAGGAAATCACCCTCTGAGGCGATGTCCTGCTCGGCGCGTCCGCGCCTTGCCGGGATCGTCGCGAAGAGCCGTCACGACATTTCCGGCAAAAGTGCGAAGCGGTTTTGCCGGAATTGCTCTGGCTGCTTCTGTCAGCCGAAGGTGCCGCCGATCATCCGGTTCCAGTGCTCGCCGGCAACGCCGTTGAAGAACACCTCGCCGTTGCGGCAGGCTTCGACAAGCTGCGCGTCGCGCGAATGCACCACCGTCGAGGCGACATTGAGGAAGGCGATGCGCCTGCCGAGCATGGCTTCGAGCAATGCCGGCTGCGTGCGCCCGCGCAGGGCAGCCGCGCCGCGGCGGAAGGCGTCGCCGATCAGGCAGTCGATGACCGCACCCGCCTGCCCGGGACGGGCGAGCACCTGCAGCACGCGGGCGATGCCGCCCGGCTTCATGTAATAGGCGAAAGCGCCGATCGGCCTGCCGCCCCGCGCATGGATCGCGCACAGGACCTGATCGCCATAAGGCGGCTTTTCACGCGCGTCGTCCATGATGGCGTCGAGCTGGCCGGCTGCCCATTGCGGGCGGATGGCGAACTGTTCCGTCAGCGGCTCGACGAGGGCGGCGAAGCCGGCGGCGTCGATCTGCCTTATCTCAAGCCCGCCGGGCAGCGGCTTGTCCCTGCCCATGCCCGACCAATGGAGGCTGTCGTCGCGCTGAAACAGGCCGGACAGCAGGTCGAGGCCGCGCCCGAACGGCATCAAAAACCGCGCCGGGCGCAGCCGGTTGGCAGCCACGTTGACCATGAAGGAGCCGGGCCGCAGGATGCGCACCCAGTCGAGGCTGTATTGCGGCAGCGCCACCCCGCGCAGGCTGGTCCACATCCGCAGCGACACGTCGCTCGCCGTTTCGCTGAACGATATATCCTGGGGCCCGGAGAAAAACGCCTTGAGCAGGCGCGCGCCGGCCATCGGGTCGCTGTCATGGTCCTCGACCATCAGCGATCCGCAGATCGCGGTCCGCAGCAATCTGTCGCCATGGCGCATCGTCAGCGTATCGACGCCGATGAAGCCGGTGATCGCGCCATCCGCATCGACATGGACGAGCGACGGCATTTCCGGCTTTCCCTCGGCGGTGTCGAGATAGAGCCTGCGGACATAGGCGACCAGGCCGGGCGGGGCCGGAACGGCGGGATCAAGGAATATCTTCTGGAACAACGAGGCCACGGCCGCGACATCGTCGGCGATAAAGGGGCGTACCTGGCTCATGGGATTAGGCTCACGGCTCCGATCCGGCTTGTGCACGGCGAATGGGCGTATCGGTCGTGGCGCAACGGTTCGCTTCTTGCTTGTACCCGGTGGGGAATGTATCGCGATGCACCCTATGCCCATCGGGTAAACGGATGCTGAAACAGAGACACCTGACAAATTAACCGCCCGATCACCTATGGCTGATAGCGTCAGGGCCTGATCGCCGGACGAGGCGCGGGCAACCAGGGGGGAAAACCGCCGCGGGGAGGCATCATGCTCCCGCCGCGGCATCGCGGCTACGAGTTCGAGAACGGATCGGATGGTTCCAGGCAACACCAGGCAGACGCAGGACAAGCCCCGCTCGCTGCTGCCGATGATCCTGTCCTATGCCGCCTCGGGCGGAAGCCTCATCGTCAGCTCGGCGGCGCAGCTCGCGACCTTCGCGATACTGGCGCGCTGGCTCGGTGTCCATGAATTCAGCCTGTTCGTCGCGATCACCGCCATCGCCAACATCGCCGTGCACATGTGCGGGCTGGGCGGGATGGAATGCCTGGTGCGCCGCGTCGCCCGCGATCGCTCGATCTATCCGTCGATGCTCGGGCACAACATCATCCTGACGACGGCGAGCGGGGTGGTCCTCGTCGCTGCCGGCGCCGTGATCCTGCCGTTCTTCTTCACGTTGTCGCCCGACCCCGCCACCAACGTCGCCGTCATCGCGCTGATGCTGGTCACCAACATCGTGCTGGTGCGCGTCATCGTCCTGTCGGAACAGATCTTCATCGCGCACAGCGACTACGCATCCGCCAACGCCGTCGTCATCGGCTTCGCGCTGACGCGAACCGCCGCCGTCGCCCTCGCCTGCTTCGGCTTCGGCGTGTCGAGCGTGGCCGCCTGGGCGGTGTGGCAGTTCGCCGCCCATGTCGTGGTCGCGCTTGCCTGCGTCGCGGCCATCCGCGGGCTCGGGCGGCCGGCATTCCGCATCGTGCGGGAAGAGCTTCCGCAAGGACTCTATTTCAGCATCCCGTTCATCCTCCACGCCGTGCGCCAGAACGCCGACCTTCTGGTGCTGAGCCTCGTCGCCTCGGCCGAGATCGTCTCCAGCTACAGCCTCGCGCGGCGCATGCTGGAAAGCAGCTATCTGGCGGTCGAGGCGCTAAACCGCCTGCTCTATCCGGTGCTGGCGCGCGCCGCCTCGGACGGGCTGCACAACGCCGTTTCGCGCGTACGCAAGGTGCTGATGGCCGCTTCCGTCATCGGCATCGCCACTGCGGTCGCCATGTATCTGCTGGCGCCGGTCCTGCCCTACATCTTCGGCCACGACTACGTCTCGCTCGTGCCGTTCGTGCGCATCCTGTGCTGGCTGGTGGTCCTGCTCGGCATCCGCTCGGTTGCGCTCGAGGCGCTGGGCGCGGCCGGCTACCAGGCGCAGCGCGCCACCGTCATGGGCGTGGGAAGCGTGGCAGGCGCGCTGCTTGCGGCCTGGGCGACCTGGTATTCCCCGCCCGTCGGCACCCTCATTTCATTTTATATTATCGAATTCATGATGGTTATTGCCTCCTGGGCAATGTTCGCGAAGCTGGTCCGCCGCGACAGAATTGTGTCTGCCTAGATCGTTTCAGAGTTTCACGGAAACGCCGAAACGATCCATCTCTTTGTTTTGACGCAATTCCGGACGGAAAACCGCTACGCACTTTTCCTGGAATTGCTCTAGGGGGAAAGATGAAAGCCGTGTCGAATCTGTCGACCTCGCGAAAAATCTCCACGACGGAAGAAGCCGCACCCGCCCACCGATCCGGGATTCGGCCTATGACGCTGTCCGACATTCCCGCTGTCGAGCGGATCTTCATCTCCGCCTTCGCCAAGAACAGCGCCGAAGGCGATCTCGCCGGCTATATCGAGACGCTTTTCTTCGGCAATCCGCATTTCAGCCCTGAGCATGGCAGCATCGTTTACGAGGATGCGAAGAAGGGCGTGACCAGCGCGATCTTCTCGCTGCCGATGCCCTTCATCGTCAATGGCAGACCGGTGACGGCGCGGCTTCTGTGCGCCTTCATGTCGGACGGAACCAAGACAGGCGCGCTCGGCGCGGGCCGCATCACCCGCAGCCTGCGCGCCGACCAGGTGGAGTTCTGCTTCACCGACAACGCGTCGCCGGTCAGCGCCAACCACTGGGCGACAGGCGGCGGCATCACGCTCCCGGTCGAAAGCCTCGAATGGCGTCGCTCGTTCCAGCCGCTCGGCGCCGCAGTCTCCAGATTGCGTAGCCGACGCGGTGGCGAGGCGCTTCGCGCTGTCTTCGCCGCGCCCGCGCGCCTGATCGACAGGCTGATCGTGGCGCAACGCCCTTCCATCAGGCCTGCGCCTGCGCCCGGCTGCACGACGAAGACCGCGTCGACGCAGGTGTTTCTCGACCATTCGGGGCCGATGATGGAACGTTTCGCCGTGCGTCCAGTATGGACGCAGGCGCATTTCGACTGGCTGCTGCGCATGATCGCGCTCAACGACAGGCTTGGACCGTTGCATTGCCGCACGGTCGAGGAAGCCGGCAGGACCATCGGCGTTTTCCTCTACTGCGGCAGACCCGGCGAGGAAGCCCGTGTGCTGAACATGATCTGCGACGACGGGCGCGAAGTCGATGTCGCGGCGCAGATGTTCGCCACGCTTTTCGACGAGGGCTATGTCGCGGCGACCGGCACCGCCCAACCCTTCATGGTCAATGCAGTGATGCGGCAGCGACGTCTCGTCTTCCGCCATTTCGGCTATCTGTGCCTGAACAGCCGCTACGACGATTTGCTCGACGCGGCGCGGCGCGGCGATTTCTACGTCGGCGGCCTGGCATCGGAAAGCTGGAGTCGGCTGGTGACGGACCTCTAGCGGCAGGGCCGTACTTGGGGGGTAAGCGCGCGACGAGCGGCGCGCCCGACGGGTTTAACCCAAAATTTACCATGTTTGCCTAATCGTCGAGGTTGTTCAGCAACAGCGGAAAACGCGCTATCATCGGAGCCGGCCGGGCGGAGAACCAGCGGATGTACAGCCCACGTCAGCCCGTAGCACCGAAGGCAGCCGAGCCGGCTGCTCGCGGACGGCGGCGTGACGAGGCCGGCGGCTCGCTTCTAAGCGCAAAAGCTCCATCCCCATCTCCCGAGCGGCCGCTTCCGGGGCAGGTCAGCCGCCAGACGCCTCCGGGCTCATTGCTTGCGGCCACAGGTGCATCGGCGCGATCCCCTGCTCCACCAGCAGACAAATCGCCTTCGCCACCGGGCGGCTTCCTGCCCGGTCTCGCGGCCATCGGCATGCTCGGCATCGACGACTTCATCGGCTGGCTCTACGCCGGCTGGAAATGGATTCTTGCCGCCATCGTGCTGTGCACGGCAGCAGCGCTCGTCTTCGCGATGACGGCGACGCACCGTTACACCGTCTATACCGACATCGTCGTCGACCCGGCCAACCTCAACGTCGTCAATGACGACGTGTTCATGACCAACCCGCAGCGCGACGCGCAACTGATGGAAGTCGAGAGCAAGCTTCGGGTTCTGACGTCGCGCAACGTGCTCGCCCGCGTCATCGAAAATCTGCGCCTGACGCAGGACGAGGAATTCGTCAAACCCGACCCGCTCGCCCCGATCAAGGCGATGTTCGGCATCCGCCAGGAGGAGGGCGACAGAAATGTCGCCGCCATGCGAGCGCTGAGCGAACGGGTCGAGGCAAGGCGCGAGGAACGCTCGTTCGTCGTCGTTCTCGCCGTCTGGAGCGAGAACCCGGCCCGCGCAGTGATCATTTCCGAAGCCGTCGTCGCCGCATTCGAGGAAGAATTGTTCCGCTCCGCCGCCGAGAGCGCCGGCCGTGTTGCCGACAACCTGACGGAACGCCTCGATGAACTGCGCGAAAACGTCACGCAGGCGGAGCGCCGCGTCGAGGAGTTCCGCCGCGCCAACGGCCTCCAATCGGCCAATGGCGAGCTGGTCAGCAACCAGCTGTCGAGCGAACTGAACACCCAGGTGCTCGAAGCCCAGCAGCGGTTGATCCAGGCGCAGTCGCGCTTCAGCCAGATGAGCAGCGCGATCGAGCGCGGCCAGACCGCCAGCGCCGCCGTGTTCGATTCCGAGGCCATGACCGGGCTGCGCACCCAGCGCAACACGCTCCAGCAGCAGATCGGTTCCATCGAGCGGACCTACGGTCCCCAGCATCCACGCATGATCTCGGTGCTTTCGGAACGCCGCACGCTCGACGAGGCGATGGAGCGCGAGGCCCGCCGCATCCTCGAACTGGCGCGCGCCGAGCGGGCGCGCGAACAGGCGGCCTACGACGCGCTGCGCGGCAAGGCCGACGAGGAACGCGCCAACGTTTTCACCGACAATGCCGCGCAGGTCCAGCTGCGCGACCTCGAGCGCGAGGCCCGCTCGCGCGCGACGATCTACGAGACCTATCTCGCACGCGCCCAGCAGGTCGGCGAGCGCCAGCAGATCGACGCGACCAATGTCCGCGTCATCTCGCCGCCGGTGCCGCCGCAGGCGCGAAGCTGGCCGCCGCGCACCCTGATCCTTCTCGTTGCCGGTGCAATCCTCGGCGCGATGCTCGGCATCGGGCTGGCCATCGCGCTCGGTCTGTGGCGCTATCTGCGCTCGCCTGGCCGCCGGCTGGAAGCCCAGCCGCAGCCGCAGGCGGCCTGAGCCCGATGCGCGAGAACCCGGTCGGGCCGCAGTCGCCGATGCAGGGTTTCACCCCACCGAAATGGCTGGGGACATTCCTTTTCATGGCGACGTCGCTGTTCATGTGGATCTCGATGTCGCCTTTCGTCGACCTGACGGATGCGAGCGCCGCCGATCCGGCGGCGGGAACATCGAACCCTCTCTACCAGCTCGTGCTGATCTCACTTTCGGCATCCCTGCTCGTTTGTGGTATTCTTCACCCGATGCGGTCGGCCATTCTTCAGCCCCGTCTTCTCGTCGCCATCATGCTGCTCTGGTTTCTCGCCGTCTCGCTGATCGGCGCGCATCCGATGCTGGGCATCAAGGGCATCGTTGTGATGATGCTGGTGACGGCCAATGCCGGGATCTACCTGTTGCTGCCGGCATCGGAGCAGCATTTCGCCAAGATGCTCGGGCTGACGGTGCTGATCGCGCTTGCGGTTTCCTATTACGGCATCATGTTCATGCCGCACCTGTCGATCCATCAGGCAAGCGAACTGGTCGAGCCAATGAATGCCGGCCTGTGGCGCGGCCATTTCAACCATAAGAACAATGCCGCAGCCGCGATGGTCGTCGCCGTTCTGGTCGGTCTGTACGTCACGAAGACCTGGTCGCGCGCGGGCGGGCTTGTCATCGTCGTCTTCGCAACGCTTTTCCTGACCCAAACCGGGGGCAAAACCTCGACGGCGATGCTGCCGGCCACACTTGTCGTCGCCTATGTTTTCGAGAGAGCGCGCTTCTTGCGCATTCCCATCATCGTCGGCGGCGTCCTGCTCTTCAACTTCCTGGTGGTTGGCGCCGCCGTCATCCGGCCGGTCAACGAATTCATCGCCAACCTCGGCATTGACGCGACCTTTACCAACCGTGCGGATATATGGCGTCTTGCCGTCGACGCCATCGCCCAGCGCCCGCTCACGGGCTATGGTTTCAAGGGGTTCTGGCAAACCGAGGAACTTGTCTATAGCGGAACTGTCGAGACTTGGGCGGTCATGGCCGGACACGGACACAATTCATATCTCGACCTGTTGCTGACGACAGGTCTGCCCGGCTTGCTGCTTGCGCTCGTTTGGGTGGTGTTCCTGCCGCTGCGCGATATCTCGCGGCTCGGCCCGGAGCAGGCGCAAACACCGCTGTCGCGGCTGTTCGTCCGCCTTTGGCTTTTCGCGCTCTTCAATGCCGGGCTGGAAAGCGTGTTCTTCGAAGGCCGCAACATCGTCTGGTTCATGCTGATCGTCGCTCTGACGGGCCTGCGCCTTCAGACTCGCGCCATGCTTGAGGTAGAAGAACCGCGTGCGGCACCGGTAAGGATGGTCCATGCCTGAGATCGCGCGCAAGGCGGGAGATATAGTCAACCGCCTCTCCAACCGGCTGATCCGGCGTTTCGGCAGCCGTCCGCGGACCATCGGCAACGACGCCCGGCTTATCTCCTTCACCTTCGACGATGTGCCGCAAAGCGCGCTCGATGCCGGCGCGGTCATTCTGGAGAAATACGGCGTCCACGGCACCTTCTACGTCGCCGGCGGCCTGCTCGGCAAAGTCGAGATGAACCGCCCGGTGATCACGCTCGAAGGCTGCCGCGAACTCGCCCTGCGCGGCCACGAGATCGGGTCGCACACTTTCGCGCACAAGCCGCTGCGCCGGCTGTGGGGCCGCAGGCTCGCCGACGACCTCGACCGCAACGCCGCCTGCCTCGCACAGGCGACGGGCCTCGCCGCACCGGAGAATTTCGCCTTTCCCTTCAATGCGGCCTGGCCGATGGCGCGGCCAACGCTGCGCCGCCGGTTCCGCTCCTGCCGTGCGGCCGGGCGCGGCATCAATCGCGGCGCGGTCGACCCGATGATGCTCCGAAGCATCGCCATCGAGGGGTCCGGCACGCAGGCACGCGAACTGACCCGCACTATCGACGAGGTCGTCCGCAACCCCGGCTGGCTGATCTTCTTCTGCCACGACGTCTCGGACTCGCCCTCGCCCTATGGCTGCACGCCGGAAGCATTCGAGCTTCTCGTCCGCCATGCGTTGGAGAGCGGCTGCGAGGTCGTCACCGTGTCGCGCGCCCTGGACCGGCTGGGATGGTGAGCGCGGGCGAAATACAGGCCGCCAGGCAGGCGCAAAAATCCGGCGACGGCCGGCGGCGGCTGCTGGCGATCAACAACTATTTCTATCGCCGCGGCGGCGCGGAAGCGGTGTTCTTCGACCACATGGCGATGTTCGCGGATGCCGGCTGGGACGTCGTCCCCTTCGCCATGCAGCACGACCAGAACGAGCCGTCCGCCTTTTCCGACTATTTCGTCTCCGAGATCGAGTATGGCCGGCGCACCAACCCGGCGCGCAAGGTGGTGCAGGCGGCCAGCATCATCTATTCCTTCGAGGCGCAGCGTAATCTCCGCCGGCTGATCGACAAGACCCGGCCCTCGGTGGCGCATGCCCACAACGTCTATCACCACCTGTCGCCATCGATCTTCTCGACATTGAAGGAAGCGGGGATTCCGGTGGCGATGACGGTCCACGACCTCAAGCTCGCCTGCCCGGCCTACAAGATGCTGCGCGACGGCAAGGTCTGCGAGGATTGCAAGGGCGGCCGCATCTACAACGTGCTGCGCCATCGCTGCATCAAGGATTCATATGCGCTGAGCGGGCTGGTGCTGGCCGAAACCGCGTTGCACCGCGCGCTCGGCCTCTACCGCAACAAGATCGACCGGCTGGTCGTGCCGTCGTCGTTCTACCTCGAAAAGCTGGTGGAATGGGGCTGGCCGCGCGGCAAGATGGTCCATATCCCGAATTTCGTGAATGTCGATCAGTATGGCGACCAGTGGGACGAAGACGGCTATTTCGCCTTCGCCGGCCGCCTGGCTCCGGAAAAGGGCATCGCAACGCTGATCCGCGCGGCGGCGCTTTCCGGTCAGCGGCTCGTTCTTGCCGGCACCGGCCCGGAGGAGGACGCCCTGCGCGCGCTGGCAGCCGAGAGCGGCGCCGACGTCACCTTCGCCGGCTATCTCTCTGGCGAGGCGCTGCACGGGCTGATCGGCCGCTCGATGGCGCTCGTCCTGCCGTCGGAATGGTACGAGAACGCGCCGATCAGCGTGCTCGAAGCCTATGCGCTCGGCCGGCCGGTGATCGGCGCAGAGATCGGCGGCATCCCGGAAATGATCCGCGAGGGCGAGACCGGCGCGCTTGCCGCCTCCGGAGACGCGCACAGCCTGGCGCAGGCGCTGTCGGCGATGGCCGCGCGCGGTCAGGCGGCGCGAAAGGAGATGGGCCGGGCCGGGCGGCACTGGATCGCCCGGGATTTCTCGGCCACCGCCTATCGCCACCGCACGCTCGACCTCTATGCCGCGATGGGCGCGGCCTGAGCGCGGATCAGTCTATTTCCAGCAGGAAGAAGGTCGTCGGGCCGGACGGAAGATCGTTGCTCAGCCGGAAGGCGACATCGCCCTCGCCCGTCGCCAGCGGCGGCTGAACGGCCCCGTCGAGCCCGACCGGGGAAAGCCTCCAGCGTCCCTCGCGCGCCAGCCTGACCGTCGCCTCGCCCTTGCGCAGCAGGACAGGCAGGCGGCCGAAATCCTCGATCACCTTTTCCGCCCGGTCGCGAAAGCGCATCGCGGTGTTGCGGGCATCGGTGGCGAAGACGATGAGAAAGCGCCTGCCTTCGCGCAGGCCGACCCCGTCCTCGAGCGACGAAATCGCCACCAGCCCGTCGACATCGGCGGCCTCCACGACAGCGACACCGAGCTCGACCGGCGCGCCCAGGCTGGACCAGGCCAGACCCTCGGTCGCGTCGGTCACGACGCGGAGCTGGCGCCTGCCGCCGTCGAGCAGGATTTCGCCGGTCGCGCTTTCATAGACGCCGTCGCGCGGCGAGGTGCGATTGGCGGCGGGCAGCGCGCCGGAGCGGCGCAACGCCGCCAGCAGCGCCATGCTGTCGGCCTCGCCGCGCGGCTGCGGGACAAAGGCGGGCTGCTCACTCGCCAGCGCCTCGTCGATCAGGCCGATGCGGCCGAGAAGCGCGAACCGGGTCAGGAGGTCTGGTTCCCGCGCCTGCATGTCCGGTCCGAGATCGGCTTCGCCGCGCACGGCAAACGGAACGGTCAGTTCCGCCTCGGCGACGTCGCCGCGTCTGAACAGAAGAGCGGCAAGCGTCTCGCCCGCCCGCGCCACGGGATCGAGCGCGATGGCATAGGGCAGCATCGCGCGCTTGTGCGGGTAAGGCTCGCCATAGGCGAGCACGATCGGGCCGTGGCCGTGGCGGCATAGACCGTCCCAGCCCTGCAACGCGGCATAGGCCGGCATCGCCAGCCCCGCCTCGTAGCGATGACGGTTCCAGAACAGATGGTCCCATTCGCTGACGAGGAAAGGTTTCCCGAGCCAGCGCGCGGCAGCGGTTGCCCTGATGTAGCCGACATCGGCGTCGAGCGAGCTTTCCTGGGTAAGCGCGCTTCCCGGATGATAGCCGTCGACCCAGTCGTGATAGGTGTTGGCGGTGACGGCGTCGAGGCCGGCGCGGCTGAGCGAGGCCTGAACCGTCGGCCAGTTGTTATAGGTGCTGATCAGCCCGCCATAGCCGAGGTCGCGCAGCACCTGCGTCATCCGCGCGGCACTCGCGGTTTCGGCATCGAGGAAGAACGCCTGAAGATCGCGCATGCGGGCACTGTCGCGATAGCGGTCGCGCGGCAGCTCGATCGAGCGGTCCTCGAGCTTTTCGCCGCGGCCGAGATCGCGCCAGACACGGTCAAGCTCGGCTGTCGAGCCATAGCGGCCGGCCAGCCATCGATTGAACGGCCCGGCCAGAACGGGATCGTAGGGCGGGCGGCCCGGACGGTCGTGGACGACGCTTTCGAACTCGATGCTGTTCTCGTTGGCGAGGATGACCAGCGCCAGCGCCTCGTCATGCACGGGCGCGACGCCGGTATAGGGATTGACGCGGGCGAGGAACTCGTTCTGGAAACGCTTCCAGTGCTCGAACGCCTCGCCCTCGAAATGAACGGCAAGCTTCAGATTTCCCGACGGATCCCAGCGGTCGTCATGACCGCCATAGGCCCCGCGCCACGAGGTCATACCGTCGATCATCCAGTAGATGCCGTTGCGCTTCAGCGCCGCCATCAGATAGTGGATGCGGTCGAGCGTTTCGGGATCGAAGTCGAAATCCCCGTCGCGGCCGAACATCAGCGCGCCGTCGACGAAATGCAGGCGGGCGAGGTTGTAGCCGCGCATGGCGAGCTGGCGGGCGTAGCGGTCGGCCTCGGCATGGGCGGGAAAGCCGCCCGAAGCCGGGCTCCAGGCCAGCGAGGCGCACAGCATCCGGGCCGGCTCGTCCGGCCGGTCGGCGAAAACGAGCCGCCCGCCGGCGCCGGCGAGCACCCGGCGGTTCCCATCGATCGCGCTTTCGGGACCGATGGCGCGGTTGGGCAGGATCGCGGAGAAATCGAGCGGACTTCCGGGCGCAATCTCGAGCCCGGTCTCGCGCACCGGCAGCCATTCGGCGGCCGTCGCCGACGTGGCCTGCCAGTGGCCGAGGTGCAGCAGCGCCAGACCGATGGCGACAAGGCGCTTCATGCGCGCTTGCCCAGCAGGCGGCTTTCTATCGGCGCGGAGGGCTCCCGCCTGCGGCGCAGGAAGCCCACCGGCAAGGCGGCGGCATGGAAGAACCAGGCGACGACGGTGTAGAGCCCCATGCTCAGGCTGCCCTTTTTCACCGCCATCGCCAGGATGGCGGCCCCGAGCAGGCCGAGCACGAGCGCGACCGCCAGCGCTTTGTCCGGCAGGAAGACCAGCGCCGCCAGGCTCAACGCCCACCACAGATAGATGCCGGCCCAGAGTTTCAATTCCGGCAGCTCGCGGAACAGGCGCAGGAAATAAGGCTTGCCCACCGAGGCGCGCAGCAATTCGCCGATGCCGAACAGATATTTGCTGCGCCAGCGGCGCATGAGCAGCCGGTAGGAATTCTCGGTGTGGCCATAATGACTGACGAAGCGACGGTCGAGGCGGTGCAGCGTCCATCCGGCCGCCCGCAGCCGTGCCCCGAGGTCGAATTCCTCGTAGCCATGCAGATTGCGGTCGGAGAAATATCCGGCCTCCTCGATTGCCGCGCGGCGGTAAAGCCCGCCGCCATTCATGCGGTCGACCGCGCCGATGCGCTTTTCCGGCGCATCGCGGCTGGCGCGGCGGGAAAATTCGAGATTGGTGACGGCCATTTCCTCGACATGGCCGGTGACGCCGGCGGCCTTGGGATTCTCCGCAAGGAAAGCGAGTGCCGCCGGCAGGAACTCCGGATCGAGGATCATGTCGCCATCGATCAGGCACAGGAAGGGATGGCGGGAATACTGATAACCGAGCTGCGGACCTATGCCGCAACTGGGCAGGGCCGGCGGCTCGATCTGGGCAACGACGACGCCGTAGCCCGCGGCGATCTCGACCGTCCGGTCGCGGGAGCCGCTGTCGGCGACGATGACCTCGCCGCCGCCAATCGTGCCGAGAGCCGTCAGCGCGCTCTCGACCGTCGCGGCGATCTTCTTTTCCTCGTTCAGCGTCTTGATGATGACCGATACCGTCAAGAACACCTTCCCCCTATTTCGACTGGCGTTCACCGCCACGCGGGCGGTAAAGCAAGTGCTCGATCCGCGCGCGATTGCGCATGATGAACCAGCCGCAGGCAACGCCGAAGACGCCGCCCGCTGCCTTCACGGCGAGGTCGGAAAACCGCGCGTGCCGATCCGACACCGCCATCTGGAGCAGCTCCAGTCCGATCACGGCGGCGACGACGCATGCCAGCACGGCGATCACACGTCGCGAATAGACGAGCGCAAACAGCAATCCCATCAGGGCAAACGCACCGAAACGCTCGACATGGACGAAAACGCCCAGCCGCGGCCGCATGCCGAGAGGCGACAAGGTCGAGAAGACGATCACGCCCAGGATCAGCCAAGCAAGAACCGCAACCGCGAGCCTGAAACCACTCCCTTCCCTCGCCTGATCTTCGCCTGCCACATCCGCCGTGGCTTTCGCCTTCATCGGCCGATAGCCCTGCGGTAGAGGAGCGCCGTCCTGTCGGCGATGCCGGACCAGCTATAGGCGCGGCCGACGGCGGTCGCCTGGGCGCGCATCGCCTCCTCGGTCGGCATGTCGTCGATCCTTGCGGCAATCGCGCCGGCCAGCGCCTCGATGTCGCCGAGGGGAAAATAGTCTTCGTCGGGAAGCTTCAGCTCCTTGTTGGCGACGATATCGCTGGCCAGAACCGGCAGGCCATAGGCCATCGCCTCGAGAAGCGCGATCGGCATGCCCTCATGGCTGGACGGCAGCACGAACAGGGCGGCATTGTCGAACAGCGCCGCCAGCGGCGCGCCGGACTGGAAACCGGCCAGCACCACGCCGGGCGTCTCGCCGGCCAGACGGCGCACCTCGGCGGCATAGGCGCTTTCGAACTCGCATCCGCCGGCCAGGACCAGCTTCAGTCCCGGCCGATCGAGGCGGGCAAAGGACCGGATCAGGTCGAGCTGGCGCTTTTCCGGAACGAAACGCGCCGCGATCAGGACATAGCGCCGCCTTTCGAGACCGAGTTCGCGAAGGATGGCCGGGTTTTCCGGCCCGGGCATCACCGCGACGCCATTGGGCACGAAATCGACGCCGACGCCGTAGCGCCCGTTCATGGTGCGGGCGATGTCGTCGGAAACCGCGATCCGTCCGTGCGACATCCGCATGCCGAAGCGCTCGCCGAGCCTCAGGACCGCCTTGGCGCCCTTGCCCCATTTCTGACGGTCATAGTCGTAGCCATGATGGGTGACGACGACCTTCAGCCCGAACAACCGCGCCAGCGGCACCATCACGCCCGGGCCGATTGCGTGGATGTGCAGCAGATCCGGCCGCCTGAAGGCAGCATAGAAAACGCCGATGAAGGTGTGGACAAGGGCTTCGAGCGCGACATGGCGAGGCGCCCAGAGCGGGGTGACACGCACGCCCTGCCACTCGCGCACGACCGGTTCCGGCATGTAGGGACCGCGCGCCAGCACCTCGACCTGCCACCCCTGGGCGGCAAGCCGGTCAGCCAGCATCTCGACATGCTTTTCCACGCCACCCTGCACGCCGGGAATGCCGCGCAGGCCGAGCATCATGACATGGCCGCCCGTCAGGCTATCGGAAGCCGCGGCCTCATCGCAATGCCGGCAATCGTTCCCCTGCTTCGATACTGTATGAGACTGCATGGCAGATACCCGGCGTGAAATTATACGTCCGCTTCATCTGTACCAGTCAAGGCTTTAAGCTTGCAGTGAGAATACCGTTCTAATTTTAATCATCGCCAAATCACGACCGGCAAGCGAAACCAGCGGCATTCCGCAGGGCGCAGAATGCCACCAGCCGGACCCGACCGCAACCCGGTCAGGCCCTGCGCGCCGCCGCCTGCGCGGCCGCGAGGCGCGCGATCGGCACACGGAACGGCGAACAGGACACGTAGTCCAGCCCGACGCTTTCGCAGAAAGCGATCGAAGCCGGGTCGCCGCCATGCTCGCCGCAAATGCCGAGCTTGATGCCGGCACGCGCGCTCCTGCCCTTTTCCGAGGCGATGCGCACCAGCTCGCCGACGCCCTCGACATCGAGGGTGACGAACGGGTCGCGCTCGATGATGCCCTTCTGGCGATAGGTCTCGAGGAAGGACGAGGCATCGTCGCGGCTGATGCCAAACGTGGTCTGGGTCAGGTCGTTGGTGCCGAAGGAGAAGAACTCCGCCGAGGCCGCGATGGCGTCGGCGCGGATCGCCGCGCGCGGCAGCTCGATCATGGTGCCGACCATGTAGTCGATGGTCGTGCCCGTCTCCTTCATCACCGACGCAGCGACGGCGTCGATGCGCGCCTTGACGAAGTCGAGTTCCTTCAAGATCCCGACCAGCGGCACCATGATCTCCGGCACGACCGGGCTGCCGGTGCTTCTCGCCGCCTCGACCGCCGCCTCGAAGATTGCCCGCGCCTGCATCTCGGCGATCTCGGGATAGGAGACGGCGAGCCGACAGCCGCGGTGACCGAGCATCGGATTAAACTCGTGCAGGGCCTCGGTGCGCTGGCGCAGCTTGTCGGCCGGCACGTTCATGGCGGCGGCCACCTCGGCGATCTCTTCTTCCGTCTTGGGCAGGAACTCGTGCAGTGGCGGATCGAGCAGACGGATGGTCACGGGAAGACCGGCCATGATCTCGAACAGCTCACGGAAATCGCCGCGCTGCATCGGCAGGAGCTTTGCGAGCGCGGCGCGGCGGTCCTTCTCGACGTCGGACAGGATCATCTCGCGCACCGCGACGATGCGCTCGTCGTCGAAGAACATGTGCTCGGTGCGGCACAGGCCGATGCCCTCGGCGCCGAAGGAACGCGCCATGCGCGCATCGGCCGGGGTCTCGGCATTGGTGCGCACCTTCATGCGCCGGGTTTCGTCGGCCCATTCCATGATCGCGGCGAAATCGCCCGACAGCTCCGGCTGCAGCATCGGCACGGCGCCCTTCAGCACCTGGCCGGTGGCGCCATCGATGGTGATGACGTCGCCGCGCCTGAAGGTACGGCCGAGCGCGGTCATCGTCCCGGCCTTGTAGTCGACCCGCAGCGAGCCGGCGCCCGAGACGCAGGGCTTGCCCATGCCGCGCGCCACCACGGCGGCGTGGCTGGTCATGCCGCCGCGCGTGGTGAGGATGCCCTCGGCGGCGTGCATGCCGTGGATGTCCTCCGGGCTGGTCTCGATGCGGACCAGAATGACCTTGCGGTTCTGGGCGCGGGCCTCTTCGGCCTCGTCGGAGGTGAAGACGATCTCGCCGGTGGCGGCGCCCGGCGAAGCCGGCAGGCCGACGCCGACGACGTCGCGTGTCGCGGCCGGGTCGATGGTCGGGTGGAGAAGCTGGTCGAGCGAGGCGGGATCGATCCGCAGAACCGCTTCCTGCTTGGTGATCAGGCCCTCGGCCACCATCTCGACGGCGATCTTGAGCGCCGCCTTGGCGGTGCGCTTGCCGGAGCGGGTCTGAAGCATCCACAACCGGCCGCGCTCGATGGTGAATTCGAGGTCTTGCATGTCGCGATAGTGCCGCTCGAGTTGGTCGGCGATCTCGACGAAACTGGCAAACGCCTCCGGCATCGCCTTTTCCATCGACGGCCGGTCGGAGCCCGCTTCGATGCGCGCTTCTTCGGTCAGGTTCTGCGGCGTGCGGATGCCTGCGACGACGTCCTCGCCCTGGGCGTTGACGAGGAACTCGCCATAGAGCTTCTTCTCGCCGGTCGAGGGGTTGCGGGTGAAGGCGACGCCGGTGGCCGACGTCTCGCCCATGTTGCCGAACACCATGGCCTGAACGTTGACGGCCGTGCCCCAGTCTTCGGGAATGTCCTGCAGGCGACGATAGGTGACGGCGCGCGGCGTCATCCAGCTGGAGAACACGGCGCCGATGGCGCCCCACAGCTGCTCTTCAGGCTCCTGCGGGAAGGGTGAGCCCAGCTCTTCCTCGACCTTGGCCTTGTAGAGCGCGATGATCTCCTGCCATTCGGCGGCGGAGAGATCGGTGTCGAGCTCATGGCCGCGCCGGGCCTTCTCCTCCTCGAGGATTTCCTCGAAATGCTCGTGGGCAACGCCGAGCACGACGTCGGAATACATCTGGATGAAGCGTCGGTAGCTGTCATAGGCGAAGCGCTCGTCGCCGGAATCGCGTGCAAGCGCAGCGACGGTGCGGTCGTTGAGACCGAGATTGAGCACGGTATCCATCATACCCGGCATCGAGGCGCGCGCACCGGAACGGACCGACACCAGAAGCAGCTTGTCGGGATCGCCGAAACGGCGGCCGGCGATCGCGCCAACCTTCTCCAGCGCCGCCTCGACCTGCGCCCGAAGCTCGGCCGGATAGGAGCGGTCATTGGCGTAGTACCACGAGCATACGGCGGTGGTGATGGTGAAACCGGGCGGCACCGGCAGCCCGAGGCTGCACATTTCGGCAAGGTTCGCGCCCTTGCCGCCAAGGAGGTTCCTGTCGCCGGCACTGCCTTCCGCGCTGCCGCCACCGAAGCCGTAGACCCACTTTGTCATGACTGCTTCCCTGTCTTCTCGCCTGCATCGCGGGGAGTGAATGTCGCGCCGCGCGCCGAGCGATAAGACCCGTGGACGGCAAACGCAAGCAGGCCGGGATTCGATCCCCGATATGAATCGATTAGCAGCGCCGCGGAACTCGCTTTGCGCGACGGAGCGATCATGGTATGGAACAATTCATGAACATTGAGGATGATCAGCGATGAAATCCGACGGCAAGCTCGACTATCTGGAAATGCAGGCCGGCAACGAGATGCTTGCAGATGTGAAGGCGTTCTATGCAGGAGCCTTCGGCTGGCGCTTCACCGATTACGGGCCTTCCTACGCCGCTTTCGCAGAGGGGTTGGACGGCGGCTTCGATGCCACGCCAGCTGCCTCGGCAAAGCCCCTGCCTGTCCTTTATGCGCATGATCTGGAAAAGACGCTTGCAGCGGTAACGGCAGCGGGCGGGACGATCGTCAAGCCGATCTTTTTCTTCCCCGGTGGCCGGCGGTTCCATTTCACCGACCCGGCCGGCAACGAGCTTGCCGTATGGAGCGAATGATTAAAGCGTGTCGCGATCTTTCAGATTCGCTCCGTACGCTTTAAACTCTTGTTTTTACGCATGTCGTTGTCCCGAAACCGGTTCACACTTTCGGGCGACATGCTTTAGGCGCGCCAACCGAACCGGGACCATCTTCCAGAGCGAAGATGGTCACTCCGGTTTCGGCGCATCGTCTTCCGGCAAAGGCGGCAGGCCGGCCAGCGCCCTGCGCAGCCGGCCGGTGGCCATCCCGACCTCCGGCTCTTTCTGCAGGGCCATGACATGGCGCATGCGGAAAGCGGCCAGGTCCTCGCCCTTTCCCTGGCCCTGAATGGTCAGGTCCGAAATTTCGCGATGGAGGCCGAGAAGCGCTTCCTCGTCGGCGAGTTCGTCATCGGCGACCTGCTGGTCGACGCGCGCGATCAGTTGCGACAGCGGCCCCATCCAGGCGAAGCGCGGATCGCCGATCAGCGCGAACAGCATCGTATAGGGATTCTGCAACGCCTGATCGTCGCCGATCTCGGAGCGGATCAGCGCGCGGTGCAGTTCCTTCAGCGCATGCGATACTTCGGTGGCGAGCGTAGCGGACATGGGTTCGGTTTCGGGCATGATTTTCTCCTGACGCGGGCAGGCCGCCGTCTTGAATTAAGGGAATGACTGCACGGCCTTGCGGATCAAACCGCCTCGCGCATGGTCTCGGCGGTCTGGAGGTCGACCGAGACCAGCTGGCTCACCCCCTGCTCGGCCATGGTGACGCCGAACAGCCGGTCCATGCGGGCCATGGTGATCGGGTTGTGGGTGATGACGACGAAGCGTGTTTCCGTCGAGGCGGCCATCTCGTCCATCAGGTTGCAGAAACGCTCGACATTGTGGTCATCGAGCGGGGCATCGACCTCATCGAGCACGCAGATCGGCGCCGGATTGGTCAGGAACACCGCGAAGATCAGCGCCATCGCCGTCAGCGCCTGCTCGCCGCCGGACAGAAGCGTCATCGTCTGCGGCTTCTTGCCGGGCGGGCGGGCGAGGATTTCAAGCCCCGCCTCGAGCGGGTCCTCCGACTCGATCAGCTGAAGCTCGGCCGTGCCGCCGCCGAACAGATGGGTGAACAGGCGCTGGAACTGGGCGTTGACCACCTCGAAGGCGGCAAGCAGACGCTCGCGGCCTTCCTTGTTCAGGCTCTGGATCGCCTGCCTGAGCCGGCGGATCGCCTCGATCACGTCCTCGCGCTCGGAAACGATGGTCTCGTGGCGTTCGGCGAGTTCCTTCTGTTCCTCGTCGGCGCGCAGATTGACCGCGCCGAGCCGCTCGCGCTCGATCTTAAGGCGTTCGAGGTCGCGCTCGACCTGCGCCATGTCGGGCAGCGGCGCATCCGGCTCCAGCTCGGCCTGGCGGATGACGAGATGCGGCGCCACACCCAGCGCTTCATGTATGCGCGCCTCCGCCTCCTTACGCCGCTCGTCAGCGGCAGTCAGCCGCTCCTCGGCACGAGCGCGGGCCTCGCGCGCCTGCGATAGCGTCTGGATGGCATCGGTGGCGGCCTTGTCAAAGACCGCCTGCCTGTTTTCTGCCTCCTGTAGCCGGTCGGCGGCTTGCCTGCGGCTGTCTTCGGCCTGAACAATCTGCGACATCAGGCCCCGCCGGCGCGCGTCGATCTCGTCCGGGGCTTCGACAAGAGCCTCATGCTCTTCGGCAGCTTCCGCGCGACGCTCGCGCAGCGCGGCGATCTGGCGATCGGCATTCTCGGCACGGCCGATCCACGATTTGCGCTCCGCCTCGATCAGTCCGAGGCGGCGGCTGCGCGCCTCGGCTTCGCGGGAAAGCCCGTCATGGGCGGCGCGCGCATCCGCCAGCCGGGCGCGATCCTCGGCAACATCGCGGGCAAGAACGTCGAGCCGCGCCTGCAATTCGCTGATGTCGGGTGCCGCGGCCAGCGCCTCCTCCGCTTCCGCCAGCGCTGCCTCGGCTTCCTCGAAGGCTTCCATGATCCGGCCGCGCGATTCATCGAGCACGGCGCGCCGGCTGACCAGTTCGCCCGCCGCTTTTTCCGCCCGCGCCAGCGCCTCGCGCGCCTCGGCGGCCAGACGCTGCGTCTCGCGCCAGCCGTCTCGCGCCGCTTTTTCCTCATCGGCGGCGCGGCGAACACGCGCCTCGGCGCCGGCCAGCGCGGCCTCGGCCTCGCGCACCAGCTCGGTCGCCCCGGTCGCCTCAGCGTCGAGTTCGGCCAGCCGGTTCTTCTGTTGCAGGCGCAGCGCCGCCGCCGTCGGCGCATCGGCGCTCGCCGTCAACCCGTCCCAGCGCCACAAGGCGCCATCGACACTGACCAGACGCTGACCGGTCTTCAGCAGCCGGCGCAGGCGCGGACCATCGGCCGCATCGACGATGCCGATCTGTGCCAGCCGGCGGGCAAGCTGGGCCGGCGCATCGACAACCGCCGACAGCGGTTGCACGTCTTCAGGCAAGGCAGGGTCGTCATCGCCAATCGCAACCTCGTCCCAATGGGCGGGCGCCGCACGGTCAAGCGGGATATCCAGGTCTTCGCCGAGCGCCGCGCCAAGCGCGGTCTCAAACCCCCGGCGAACCCTGATCTTTTCCAGAACGGCGGGAAACAGGTCGCCGCTCACCGCGCTCAGCATTTTCGCCAGCGTGCGCGACTCCGTCTCGATGCGCTGCAACTCCGCCTTGGCCTCGGCCAGCGGCGGACGGGCGGCAATTTCAGCCGCGCGCGCTTCGGCGACCGCCTGCTCGGCAGCGAAGGTGGCCTCCTCGGCAGCCTCAACCGCAGCCTCGGCTTCCTCGACCAGAACCTGTTTCTCGGCCGGGTTGGCCAGTGCGGCGATCCGCGCGGCGATGTCCGTCGCCTCACGGTCGATCTCGGCAAGCTGGCGCGCAAGACGATCCCGCCGCTCGGCCGTGTCGCGCAGGCTGCGCTCGATCTGGGCGCGCCCGGCGGCAGCCTCGGCCTTTTCCGATGTGGCCGTGCCCAGCGCCGCCTCGCTGGCGGCAAGACGGGCAGAGGCTTCCTCGAACGCGGCGCGCGTCGCCGCCTCGCGCTCGGCCGCGCCGGCATTGTCGGAGTTCAGCGCGCGCGCTTCGTCATCCAGCCGTGCCAGCACGTCGGCGTTGTCGCGCACCATGCGCTCCTCTCGCTCGATGTCGGCATCGAACTGTGCCAGCCGCTTCTCGAGCTCACCCGCCCGCGAACGAATGCGTTGCGCCTCCTCCTCGATCTGCGTCTTGGCGATGGTCAGGCGCTGAAGTGCCGCCGCTGCCGCGGCCTCTGCCTCGCGCAGCGCCGGCAGATGATGCGCGCCGACCGCCTGATCTTTCGCCGCCTGCATCTGCGCGGCGGCGCGGTCGCCGACCAGCGTCGTCGCCTGGGCCAGCGCCGACTTCGCCTCGCCCTCCTGCTCCTTGGCGATGCTCCAGCGCAGATGAAGCAGGATGGCTTCCGCCTTGCGGATCTCGGCCGACAGGTTGCGGAAGCGCGACGCCTGCCGCGCCTGCCGCTTCAGGCTTTCGATCTGGCTTTCCAGCTCGCCGACGACGTCGTCGAGCCGCTCCAGATTCTGCTCGGCGGCGCGCAGGCGCAGCTCGGCCTCATGGCGGCGGGTGTGCAGGCCGGAAATGCCGGCGGCTTCTTCCAGCAGCGCGCGGCGGGCCTGCGGTTTGGCCTGGATCAGTTCGCCGATGCGCCCCTGCCCGACCATCGACGGCGAGCGCGCGCCGGTCGACTGGTCGGCGAACAGAAGCTGGACGTCGCGGGCGCGGGCCTCCTTGCCGTTGATGCGATAGATCGAGCCGGCCTCGCGCTCGATTCGGCGCGAGACCTGCAATTCGTCGGCATCGTTGAAGGCCGCCGGTGCGGTGCGGTCGGAATTGTCGAGGAAAAGCGTGACCTCGGCTGTGTTGCGCGCCGGCCTGGTTCCCGAGCCGGAGAAGATGACGTCGTCCATGCCGGACGCGCGCATGTTCTTGTACGAGCTTTCGCCCATCACCCAGCGCAGGGCCTCGACAAGATTGGACTTGCCGCAGCCATTGGGGCCGACGATGCCCGTCAGCCCGCGCTCGATGACGAATTCGCCGGGTTCGACGAAGGACTTGAAGCCGAGAAGGCGCAGCCGGGAGAATTTCATGCGCGCGTCTCCGCGCGCCGGCCAGCCGCGAAAATGTGCTGCGCGCCCGTCCCGCCTCTAGAGCAGGCTGTCGATGATGGCCGACATCTCGGCAACCTTCAAAGCTCCCGAATACTTGTTTCCGTTGATGAAGAAGGTCGGCGTCGCGTCGATGCCGAAATCGTTCGCGCCGCGCGTCCGCACCGCCCGCACATCATCGAGAAGCTTCTGGTTGGTCAAGCAGGCTTCGAACGACTCCTGTGAAAAACCGGCCAGCCGCGCGATCTGGAGAAGCGCCTCGCGGGCATTGTCGACGCCGGCCCAGTTGCGCTGCTGCTTGAACAGCACGTCGACCATGGCGAAATACTTGTCGTCGGCGCAGCGCGCCAGCATGAAGCCGGCCTCGGCGCGCGGATCGAACGGGAACTCGCGGAAGACGATCCGGGCCTTGCCGGTGTCGACGTATTTTTCCTTGATCGCCGGCAGCGTGTCGTTGTGGAAATTGGCGCAATGACCGCAGGTCATCGAGGCATATTCGACGATGGTGACCGGCGCGTCGGCATTGCCGATCGTCTTTTCCGGCAGCGCCCCTTCCTCGAGCAGCTTGGCCATGTCCACCTTGCCGGAGGGTGCGGGCGCGGCAACCGCCGGGGGCGTGGCGGGCGCGGGCGTCACCGGGCCTTCCGGCGCGGGGGCCTCGGGGGCCTGTGCCTGTCCGCCGCCGCCTGAATCGCTGCAGGCCGCGAGCAGCGCCGCCGCGGGAAGAACGGCGAGCGAGGCGAGGACGGTACGGCGCGGGACGGAGCGGATCATTGCGAATCACCTGATGACGGATTGAACTGTGCAGCCATTTCAGCCGCGAAGGCGAGCATGAAGCCCGAATAAGGCAAATCTGTCCCCAATCCAATCGCCGGATGACGACGGATCGTTCACGAAGACGCGATTCAGCCGGTTTTTTTCTCGGCAAGGACCGAACGGCCGAGCCGGGCAAGTGCCTCGCGCAGGCCGTCATCCTCGATCGCACCAACCAGACCGTCGAGGCGAGTGTTTTCCGCCATGGTCAGGCTGCGCGGCAGCGGACGCAGCTTCGCGGCGGGCGCGACCGGCTTCTGGACGATCTTCAGCCGGGCGATGGCGGCAAAGCCGAGAAAGGCGTTGACGCGTGCGATCACCTCGCCGGTTTCGTGCTGGAGGTGAAGCGCCGCCATGCCCTCGCAGGCGACGATCAGTGTCCCCGGCTGGAACGGGTCATCCTCATGCATGCGCCGCGGCCAGGCGATCTTTTCCGGCCGCGTCGCCACCGCCAGCCGCGCGCCTGCTATCTCTTCCCACGACTGGACCAGCCCGATGGTGATGCCGGTGCGCCGGCGCAGCACCGGGTCGAGGATGCCGGCGGCAAGGTCGCTGACCGGCACGGCATTGCCGTTGCGGCGTTTCCCTGTCATGAGCGATCCTTCGTTTCTTCGGCCCGGCTGAACGGATTGATGGCAGCGCACACTAGCACTGAAGGCAGCGGCCTCAAAATGGGCGATGCGCCCGCCCGCCGCCTGCTTGCCTGGTACGATGCCCATCATCGCGATTTGCCATGGCGGCTGCCGCCGGCGAGGATCGCACGCGGCGAGCGCCCCGATCCCTACCGCGTCTGGCTCTCGGAAGTCATGCTCCAGCAGACCACGGTGGAGGCGGTCAAACCCTATTTCGCCCGTTTCACCGCGCTCTGGCCCTCGGTTGCGGCACTTGCGGCGACGGATGCCGACGAGGTGATGAAGGCATGGGCGGGGCTCGGCTATTATTCGCGCGCGCGCAACCTCAGGAAATGCGCCGAGACGGTTGCCGCAAGCCGATCCGGCCGGTTTCCGGACACGGTGGAGGGCCTGCGCGCGCTTCCGGGCATCGGCCCCTATACGGCAGCGGCGATCGCGGCTATCGCCTTCGACCGACCTGCCGCCGTCGTCGACGGCAATGTCGAGCGGGTGATGTCGCGCCTTCATGCCATCTCGACGCCGCTTCCCGCAGCCAAGGCGGAAATCACCGCGCATGTCGCGGCCATGCTGCCCCCCGACAGGCCGGGCGATTTCGCGCAGGCGATGATGGACCTCGGGGCGACGCTATGCTCGCCGAAGCGGCCGAAATGCATGCTCTGCCCGATCAACGACGATTGCGCCGCATTGGCCGAAGGCGAGCCGGAGCGCTATCCGGTCAAGGCGCCGAAGCCTGAAAAACCGGCGCGGCGCGGCGCCGCCTTCATCGCGGTGCGCGATGGCGACGGCGCGGTTTTGTTGCGCAAACGCGGCCCGAGCGGGCTGCTGGCCGGCATGGCCGAACCGCCGACCAGCCATTTCACCGCGCGGGCCGACGGCGAGACCGGTGCGGACGCAGCGCCCTTCGCCGCCGACTGGCGGCGCGCCGGCGCGATTTCCCACGTCTTCACGCATTTCGCGCTGACGCTCTACATCTGGCGGGCCGACGTGGCCGGGTTCGCCGCGACGGAAGGCTGGTGGTGGTCGACGCCGGAAGAGCTCACCGGCGAGGCATTGCCGACGGTGATGAGAAAGGCGGTCGAGGCGGCCCTGCCGGATGCGTTCAGGCCGCGCCGCGCCGGCGATTAGCCGCCGGCGCGCTCGATCCCCAGGCGCACAATGCGACGAAGCTCGTCGATCGACATCAGCCCGCCATGGCGCTCGTAGTGCCAGAAGGCCCAGCCGTTGCAGGCGTCGAGTCCCTGCACCTGTGCACCGACCTTGTGGATCGAGCCGACGAATTCGCCGCAGGCCAGCGTGCCGTCGGCGCGGATCTCGGCGCGGAAACGGCGGCGCGCGTCGTAGAGCGCGGAGCCGGGCTTGATCAGACCGTTGTCGAGCAGACTCGAAAAGGCGACGCGCGGCTCGGCGCGCTTGCCGGTCATGACCTTCAACGCGGTCATTTCCAGCGGCTCGACCTCGGCGATGCGTTCCAGCGCCGCGTCGATATAGGCCTGCTCGCGCTCGACGCCGACGAAATGGCGGCCGAGTTTCTTCGCGACAGCGCCGGTGGTGCCGGTGCCGAAGAAGGGATCGAGCACGACGTCGCCGGGCTTCGACGATGACAGGAGCACTCGCGCCAGCAGCGCCTCGGGCTTCTGGGTCGGATGGACCTTGTTGCCGTTCTCGTCCTTCAGGCGCTCCGAGCCGGTGCAGATCGGGAACAGCCAGTCCGAGCGCATCTGGATGTCGTCGTTCGCCGCCTTCATCGCTTCGTAATTGAAGGTGTAACCTTTGGCGGAAGCGTCGCGCGAGGCCCAGATCATGGTCTCGTGGGCGTTCTGGAAGCGGCGGCCGCGAAAGTTCGGCATCGGGTTGGTCTTGCGCCAGACGACGTCGTTGAGAATCCAGAACCCCAGATCCTGCATGATCGCGCCGACGCGGAAGATGTTGTGGTAGGAGCCGATGACCCAGATCGTGCCGTTGGGCTTCAGCACCCGGCGCGCGGCCAGCAGCCAGGCGCGGGTGAAGGCATCATAGGCGGCGAAGCTCTCGAACTGGTCCCAGGCGTCGTCGACCGCATCGACCTTCGACTGGTCGGGGCGATGCAGGTCGCCGTCGAGCTGAAGGTTGTAGGGCGGATCGGCGAAGATGACGTCGACCGACTTTTCCGGCAGCCGCTCCAGCGCGGCGACGCAATCCCCTTTCAGGATGGTGTCGCGCCATTCGGCGGCAGGCGCTGCGGGAGAGAGCGCGTCGAGGTGACGCAAGGCGGAGGCGGAAACAGACATGGGGCACACCGGAACGCGGGTTACTCTTAACTCGCGGTTATGGTTACCTTTCTCGGTAAATTTTTAATGAAGTACGCTTTGCTTTCTCGCTGCGGTTTGCCCTTGGTTGGGCCATGGTGTATGCCGCGCGGTTTCGACAGCAACGGTTTTCCGCGCGACGGCCAGCCAGCAAGAGGTCCTTTACCGATGCCGCAACCCGAACTCGTGATCTTCGACTGCGACGGCGTGCTTGCCGATTCCGAGATCATCGCCGCGCGGGTCGAGGCCGACCTTTTGACCAAGGCCGGCTATCCCATCACCGCAGAAGAGTTGGCGCAGACCTATTCCGGCCTCACCTTCAAGGACATCCTGCTTCGCATCGAAAGCGGGGCAGACGTCCTGTTCCAGGCCAGCATGCTTGACGAGGTCGAGCGGCTGGTCGACCAGCGCCTGGCGCGCGAGGTCCGGGCGATCGAGGGCGCGCACGAGGCGGTGGCATGGGTCCGTGGCAAGCGCTGCATCTGCTCGAATTCCGGCACTGCCCGGGTCCAGTCGACCCTGACGAAAACCGGGCTGGCACCATTCTTTCCGGGAACGGTGTTTTCGGTCGGCGACCTGCCGTCGGGCAAGCCGAAGCCGGCGCCCGACATCTTCCTTCATGCGGCAAAGGAGATGGACGCCAACCCGCGCGCGACCTTCGTGATCGAGGATTCCGTCCATGGCGTCGCCGGCGCGAGGGCGGCCGGCATGCGCGTCATCGGCTTCACCGGAGCCTCGCACACACATTCCGGCCATGCCGAACTGCTGACGGAAGCAGGTGCTGAAACGACGATCCGCCGCTGGGCCGACTTTCCGGCCGTGGTCACCGCCTTGTCGGAATGGTCGGACGACGCCTGAAGCGCTGCGTCGTCGTGCGCTCAGCGCCTGGTCTTCTCCTTCGGCTTCTCGTCGAAGCCGATGATGACGCGGACATTGCGCGCGGTCGGGTTGGGCATGGAGAAATTGCGGTCGACGACGATGAACTGCGTCGCCCCGGCCGTATCGGCGATGGTCACATCATGCTCGAAGCGCTGGGAATGGATTTCGGTCGTATCCTGATAGACCCGGATATGCAGCGGCAGGCGCACGGTCCCGGAGGTGCCGGTCGGGCCGGGGATGACGCGGCCGGCAAGGCCGATCGTCATCGAGGTCATGCCGCCGCCATAGGTGCAGCTTCGCGTGGTGTCGACGATCGCGGCGCGGTAGTTGAGTTTCGACGCATCGCCATCGCCGCCGCGCTGGTACGAATTGAGGACCGCGTCGCGTTCGGAAAGCGAAACGGCGGGGCAATAGGCCAGCAATTCCTGGACGGTGATCGAATCCTGCCCGGCCGGCGGCTGGGTTTCGGCCTGCGACCGGCCCTGCCCGCCGCCGATGTTCAAGGCGCCGAGCGTATCGCCCGACTGGCAGCCGGAAAGCGCAAGCGCGAGACCGAGCGCCGGAAGGCCGGCGAGCTTCAAGCGGACAAACTCGTGAACAAATGCCATGAACCGCACTTCCCTCATGCAAAGCTGGCGTTCTATACCAACGCCGCAGTAAAAAGGCGACCGCGCGAATGCGGTTTTTCGAAGACCGCGCCGCAGGCGGCGCAACTGGACGGATCATCATGCGCTATGTGAGCACGAGGGGCAGCGCGCCCGAACTGGGTTTTTGCGATGTTCTGCTGGCCGGGCTGGCCCGCGACGGCGGCCTCTACGTGCCGGCCGAATGGCCGCAGCTTTCCCATGATGAAATCCGCGCGCTGCGCGGGCTTTCCTATCCGGACCTCGCGGTGCGGCTGCTGACGCCCTTCCTCGGCGGCGAGATCGACGAGCGCACCTTCGCCGGCATCGTGCGCGACGCCTATGCGACGTTCCGGCACGACGCGGTGGCGCCGCTGGTCCAGACCGGGCCGAACGAGTTCATCCTCGAACTGTTCCACGGGCCGACGCTTGCCTTCAAGGACGTCGCGATGCAGCTGCTTGCCCGGCTGATGGACCATGTGCTCGCCGAGCGGGGCGAGCGCGCGACGATTGCCGGCGCAACCTCCGGCGACACCGGCGGCGCAGCCATCGAGGCATTCGCGGGGAGAGACCGCACCGACATCTTCATCCTGTTCCCGCACGGCCGCGTCTCGCCGGTCCAGCAGCGCCAGATGACGAC